>NZ_JADAQY010000002.1:29234-250385 GCF_015476335.1 Rickettsia endosymbiont of Cardiosporidium cionae | reverse complement strand
AGCAGAAGGTAGGAAAAGAGAAGAAGCAAGGCAAAATGTAGGCCCGGAGAGATCAACAAGCTCAGGCTCAAATTCAGACTCAGGCTCAGGCTCAGAATCAACCTCAAGAAATAGAGGTTCAGACTCAAAAAATGACAACAACTCAGGCCCACAACCAGGCCCAGAAAATGACAACAACTCAGGCTCAGAATCAACCTCAAGAAATAGAGGTTCAGACTCAGAAAATGACAACAACTCAGGCCCACAACCAAAAAATGACAACAACTCAGGTTCAAACCCAGACTCAGGCTCAGAAGCAGAAGGTAGGAAAAGAGAAGAAGCAAGGCAAAATGTAGGCCCGGAGAGATCAACAAGCTCAGGCTCAAATTCAGACTCAGGCTCAGGCTCAGAATCAACCTCAAGAAATAGAGGTTCAGACTCAGAAAATGACAACAACTCAGGCCCACAACCAGGCCCAGAAAATGACAACAACTCAGGCTCAGACTCAGAAAATGACAACAACTCAGGCTCAAACCCAGGCTCAGGAGCAGAAGCAGAAACTAAGAAAAAAGCAGCAGAAGAAGCAAGGAGAGCAGAAAGACAGAAACTAGCAGAAGAAGAAAAAGCAAGGCAAAGGAAAGAAGCAGCGAAGAGTGAACTCAGGAATAAATTATCGAAAGATGGTTCTGAAGGCAATATAAAGAAAAAAGATAGAAAAAATATTCAACTATTAGAAAAAGCCTTATCAGAGAATAATGGAGCAAAAACTAGATTAACTAAATTAGCTGAACTGATATATAATACAGAGTTGGATGCAGAAGAAAGATTGGCAATCCTAAGAAAGGCTCAAAATATATCTAGGGAAGAGTCTTCTCTAATAGAAAATATTAATGAACAATCCCTAGTGACAAGAGAACGTATGTTGGTGACTTCTGTAGCATCTAGGTCATTCATCTCATATCAACTAGCCGCAGCCAATAGAGCATTATTTAGTACAAAAAATATCCATAATGATGGCACAGATTATAAAAATGGTATTTGGTTCAAGCCAACATATTATAATGCAACACAAAAACAGTTTAAAAATGAATCTGGATATCAAGCTAAGGGGGTAGGTGTATCCTTAGGGTTTGATCACAGCTTCACTAGGGCTATGCTAGGGGCAACTGTGTCTTATATTTCAAAAAATGTAAAGTATGATGATCTAAAAAAAGGAGATAAGTCTAAAATCAATAATATATTATTCTCTCTATACGGCAAGCTAGATATTACTGATAACTTATTCTTGGATTCTATCGCAAGTTTTGGATTAATTAATGTGAAAAAAGAAGAACAAGATATAGAAAGTAAAATAACTAATAATGATAGCGATATCCTAATTTCTGAATATAAAAATAGAAAGCTTTATTCAATAGAGTCAATGCTAGGATATAACTTTATAGGAGATAATTTGATGTTTACTCCTATGATTGGTGCAAGATATGTACATATCAGTGCTGTTAAGTATAAAAATTTGAATAGCAATTCAAAAGATGAAGCATCTGTAAATAATGTTAAGGCATCAAATGCACTATCTGGAATATTTGGATTGAAACTACAATCAAGGCAAATAGAATTATCTGAGAACACAGCATTTATACCGGAAGGACATGCTTTCTTAGATTATAAATTTACTAATAAAGTGGGGCCAGCTCAGATATTGATGGATGGAGGAGAATTGTTAGATAGTAAACCAGAGGATTTGAAATCAAAGATAAGGTATGCCATAGGGCTTAGCGCTAACCTAATATATAAAAATACAAATTTTGCTCTGGGATATGATATAAATTTCAATAATAAAAAATATACAGCTCATAAACCTTATCTCAAAGTTAGATTTAATTTCTAAAGAAATGACAGGGTCTCACGACAGGAAAGATAGTTAACTATTTTGGGTGAGTAGTTAAAACATATATTCTCTGTTATAAGTATATCTCAAACGAGACTTATGCAAGAATTATAGTAAATGATCTTTCCTTCTCCTCACCCCTTTCTGCGATCATCAGTAAGCAGGCCCTGTGATCTCTAAACAATATATGGTATTAACTAGGCTTTTTATTTATATAACTTAATACAGAAACATTTTTAGTATTTCTATTACTATAGAACCCTTCTTCTAGTATTCTTTTTTATATTATTTGATTCGCTATCAGATTCGTTATTACTTTTGTTGTTAGCTCTTTTTTTATTTTTATCCTTCAATTGCGTTGTCTGCTTCTTACTAACTTTCTTATCATTTTGATTACTTTGTACTCCGTTTTCATAATACATATCCGAAACATTTTGTAGTGCAGGTACAGCTTTATTGAATTGTGAACCTAACTTAGTAATACGTGATATTTTTTCTATAGAAAACACATCTGACATAGACATACTATCAATATAAAAATTAAGCTTTACTGAATATTTATTTTCGATGAACGATATTTCAGTACGTTTACTATTTAGTATATAAATGATAGTAGAAGAATTTGTAAAAATATTTAATATTTCTATAGAATCTAAATATAGTTCATGTTCTATAGTACGGAAAATCAACATAGCATTAGCATCATCTGCTCTTACTATACCCTTACCGCTACATTGATGACAAATTTTAGAATTATTTTCAAGAAAAGATGATTTAAACCTTTGTCTAGACATCTCCAATAGCCCAAATTCACTAATATTTTTTATCTGGATTTTTGCTTTATCTTCTCTAAATAATTCACGTAAAGATCTTTCAATAATTTTCTTATGTTGTAGATCATACATATCTATAAAGTCAATTACTATCAAACCTGATAATTGCCTAAGTTTCACTTGTTTTGCTATTTCTTTGCTTGCTTCTAAATTATTTTTCAAAGCCATTTCTTCAACATTACGTTCTGAAGTATCTTTACCAGAATTAATATCAATTGCTACCAGTGCTTCTGTAGGATTAATCACGATATATCCACCAGAAGGTAAGGTAACCACTGATTGGTATAACTTTGATAACTGCTCTTCTATACTAAATTCTATAAATATAGGAGCATTAGAATCATATTTGGTTATACAATTAATTTTATCTGGCAATATATCATTCATATAGCTTATAAAATCATTATATACCTGATCACCTTGTATGATAACTCCACTTACATTGTAATTTACAAGATCCCTTATAGTTTTTAGTAAGATATTATCATTTTGATATATAAAACATGGAGCATCAGATTTTAGCGTAACACTTCTAATATTATTCCATAACTTAACAAGATACATATAATCCCGCGCTATATCAGCAGATGACTGTGTAAAGGCTGCAGTTCTTGCTATAATACTAGAACATTCTTTATCTTCATTAGAATTAAGGCTATCTATTATATCTTTAATTCTTTTTCTTTCATCTATATTAGATATCTTCTTTGAAATACAATTATTACTTTCTTTATTAGGCATAAACACGCAATATTTCCCTGCTAACGATATATAAGTGCTAAGAAAAGCTCCTTTATTACCACGTTCTTCTTTTATAACTTGTACAACTATTAAAGAACCTTTTTTTATAACATCTTGTATAGAGTGATTTTTCTGATAATCAGTTGTAATATTTTTATTTTCCATAATAATATCATGATCAAAACCACTTGCTTCTATATCTATACTTGGCGCAATATTATTCTGTACCATTGAATCAATTTCATTAACATCGATATTTTCAATATCTGGTAAGTTATTATTATTAGATAAATTATTATCCAATTTTTTGAAATCAATATTATTAGCTGATAATTTCTTATTTCTTAAATATGCTATCTGCTCTTGATTATTCACTAATATATTGTAATAATCAGGATGTATTTCACTAAAAGGTAAAAATCCACTTTTTTCATTACCATAATTTACAAATACTGCTTGTAATGAAGGTTCTACCCTGCCTATAGTAGCTAGATATATATTCCCTACTATAGATCTATTATCGACTTGTTCAGATTCAAAAACTTCAATATTATTATTTTTATCTAACATTACTACACGTATCTCTGTAGGAAAAGCTGCATCAATTATTATTTTTTTACTCATAAATAAAATCCCATAAATTAAAATATAAAAAAAATAAATTTTTTACTAAAACTATTTGCTATGCACTACTTATAGCGCTATATAATATAGATTTACATAAATTTAATATAAACGCTATATTCAAAATGATATCTAATTAAAGATGATCAAAATGTAAATTTAATGATCAAATTAGAAAAAAGAACAATTAAATCATCCAATAGTTATATCATATATCCACAATTATAACATTATATGTTGTAAGATTTTTTGATGGATATCTTCTTCACTACAATCATTACAGTCAATTTTAATAATCCTAGAAGGATATAAATTGGCAATTGTTATAAAATTACTATGTATTTTCTTATAATATTCGATACCTTGAGCATCAAACCTGTTAACATTTCCTAAATTTTGTATTCTACATTTAACACGCCTATATGCAACTAGTGGATCTAGATCCATTAAAAATGTTATATCTGGTATAACTGGTTGATTATTAAATTTTTCATATAATTCGGTATTAATATACGAAGAATCACTTATTTCTAAATCATCCAAGTTACATTTCATTAACTCCTGATGTAACTCATACACTTTATTTAACAGAAAACAACCATTAGAACTATCACTATTATAACAGGCAGTAGAATCAACGAATCTATCACAAATCACAGATATATCTGATAACAAACTAGGTAAAACCTTCTTATGAATATGCTCATATCTTGCAGCCATAACAAGCATTATCTCGGAAGTTTTTAAAAAATTATAATTCAAAAATAACTTTCTAATATCCTCTCCAGAATCTATACCTCCTATCTCCCTAGTAAGAATCGCCTTCACCTTGTGATGTAATAAATAATTATATAACAACCTAGATTGGGTAGATTTACCACTACCCTGACCTCCTTCAATAGTAATGAACGTCGGCCCATTATTTAATTTTATCATATTACATTTTATATAACATATACTTACGATTATATTACATTATCAATCTAAATTAATAAAAATATATGCAAACTATATCTAACATATTAAATAAATAAGATCTTTACAAACTCACTTAATGGATTATAGTTTATATTATCTCGGTAACAGCTATATTATATACTTTCTTTTATCAATTTAATAAACAATAAACAGATATTTTGATAATATATACCTAAATTGTTAAAAACTCTAGCTAATTAGAATATTTATAAATATATTAATATCTACTTTAAGTTTATATATTAGATAATCTAGAACATAGAATTTAATAATGTGAAAAATAGATCTATCCAGTAAACATAATTAACAAATAAAACATGATAAAAATTTATACAGATGGTGCATGTGCAAATAATCCAGGCCCTGGAGGATGGGGAGCATATTTAGAACTTGATGATAAAACGACACTCAAAATATCTGGATATGAACTCAATACAACAAATAATCAAATGGAAATCACTGCCGCTATTGAATCACTAATGCAAATTAAAGAATCTTCTAACATAATAATTTATACAGACAGTAAATATCTACAACAAGCAATGACAAGCTGGATATATAAATGGCAAAAAAATAATTGGTGTAAAAGCGATAACAAACCAGTAAAAAATATAGAGCTATGGAAAAAATTAATATTACATACAAAAAAACATAATATAGAGTGGATATGGGTTAAGGGGCATAATGATAATTACGGAAATATCAAAGCTGATCAACTAGCTGTTACTGCTAAAGATATTGCAATACAAAAACTCCGTAATCAAGTAGCAAAAAATAATACTGAATATCATACTGAACATGAAACTGCATTTAACTAAATAGAGCAAATTATCAAAAAAACCTAGGATACAATAAAACGTTACAATAAAAATTTATTATATGCTAAAGCTTATTGACTCTAGCTCTATGCCTTCCCCCTTCAAATTTGGTACATAAAAATTTATCTACCATTGCAGCAGCATTATCTATCGAGTTGATACTTGCCCCTAACACTAAAACATTTGCATCATTATGCAACCTAGCCAACTCTGCCATTCTCAAATCAAAACATAGGGCGGCTCTAATTTCAGAATATCTATTTGCAGCAATCGACATACCAATACCGGTATCACATATCAATACTCCAAATTCTACAACTTCATTAATTATCTCATCCCCTAACTGCTTAGCAAGGTCTGGGTAATCTATTGGTTCCTTATTATGGGTACCTAGATCCAAAAATTGCTGTATCTTATAACCAAATCTAACACTGGTAAATCTTCTTATAATCTCTGTTTTTAGATCAAACCCTCTATGATCATTTGCTATTGCCAAATTATACTGATTCATATTTTTTCGCTTTGCCTTTAACTAAAGATTCATATAATATAATGCTAATAACTTTTACACTTGAGTACACTTCTATTCATCACAGAAGCTAATTATAACAATGTCTAAGATTACCCATATTAAGGAATGTAAACATGATTCACATGAAATTTACTACATTGGCAATAATATCCTTCTCCATATTAACAGGATGCATGTATGGGATCCAAGAAGCACCCATAGTACATCATAACATTAAAATTTCAGATAAGATAGATAGATATGAGCAAAACAAAAAAAAAATAGTACCCAAAGATAATAATATTAGCAATAATCTATATGATACAACAACTAATGAGAGCAATATATTTGAGCTAGGGAATAATATAGCAAAAGAGATAGATACAAATATCATTTACCATGAAGTTCAATTCGGTGAAAATATAGAGTCAATAGCCTCAGAATATAATCAAACCGTACATGATATAGCAGAATTAAACCAGCTTACTCCTCCGTATATATTAAAAGAATTACAAATACTAAAAATTAATTTAGATAACAATTTTCCAGTAAATCAAACATCAGCAGATAAAAATCTTTCTCAAAATAAACAAAACATTCACGAACAAAATATTAATAAACAAAACGTCAAAGCAGAGTCTGTAAAACAAAAATTAATTAAGCCTGTGAATGGAGCTATCTTATCAGCATTTGGAGAAAAAACATCTTATGGTGTCAACCCTGGTATAAATATATCTGCTAAATCAGGTACTGAAGTGAAGGCCGCTGCAAGCGGTAAAATAATATATGCTGATTTTGATGCTACCTTTGGCAACTTAGTAATTATAAAAATAGATCATGCAGATATAGTGCATATATATGCACATTTACAAAAAACTAAAGTAACTATCGGGGATATAGTCCAGCAAAGCTGCCTAATAGGCTATGTAGGCAGCACAGGCAAAGTTAAACAATCTCAGTTACATTTTGGTATTAAAGAAAATAAAAAATCAATAAATCCTACAAAATATCTAAAATATAAGTAATTTGTTTAAAATAACAAATTCTTACTATTATTGCTATAAATATTTATAGCAATATCTTAAAGATCAGTTATATATAGGTGTTTCGTGTTGTGAATCGCCACCCATCACTTCATGATCTTGCTCAATGTCAATGGTAGAATGCTCAAATAACTTATCTTTTATTGCCAAATCCTGATTTTGATTATCTTCATTATTCTGAATATTAGTTACCATTTCATCAATAAAAACAATAAAATCTAATACAAGATTGATAACAGTCAAAACTTTTTGGATAATTACATAAGCAGCTTTTAGAATATTCATATTATTAACAATTTAATATTAATTAGATAACGAGTTAATGTTATATTTATTTTTAATTATTAGCAAGAGTTATTTTTAAAAATTTTATCAAATATATAATCAAAGATTTGACATTAATAAAAATAATGTTATTATCCGTTCTTCTAGTAGAAATTTATATGTCTATCTGATAACGAGTTAAGGTTTTATATAGAATAGTTGATATGTACCAGAAAATTTGTTACCTATCTAGCTGAATTTATTATTAAATAATATGTTAGGTTAACTCATTTTTGATCAGGGCCTGTAGCTCAGCTGGTAGAGCACTTGACTTTTAATCAAGGTGTCCTGGGTTCGAACCCCGGCAGGCTCACCACATATTTTGCATTGAATTTTAGTATAACTCTATAACCCATAGATTTAATTTACTCAGTAATCAAAAGGATCTAGTATCTTTGCTGTAGGAAAGTATTTTGTAATGAGTGATTGATGATGTCTTAAAAAAATCAATTTGATATTTGCTCCAGCATCTTGTGTGAAAAAAATTTTGGGACCTATTTTATTTCTGAGTTGTAATATCTTCTGTATATACTTTACAGTACCTGCTGTAGAATACATAATGCTTGGCTGAGAGGTAAGCATCGTTGCATGCATTGCTAATGAGTTAGATTCTACTATCTTACCAAACTCTACAAAATTTTGCCCTATTATCATATCTTTAAGCTTTACTACATCAAGCTCAGTCTTATTGATCCAAGCCTGATAAAATGGAGAAGTATTCACTGTACAATGCATTGCATTTCTAGAACTAATATTTTTTTTTGTAGTGGTAATTACTAACAATCCCATCATTAAATCATCAAACTTATAATTTAATGGTACAGCAAAACTATCCATACCATTATCATCTAATCCAGAACACCACTCTACAAATCCGTAATACACAGATCTAGAGGCACTGCCACTACCCAACCTGGCAAGTATTGATAAATCTCTACCTAGCAAACCCCAATTAAGTAATTGGTTTAATGCTAATATTATCGATGCGTATATAGCAGAAGATGAGGCTAACCCTGCAGAAATAGGAACATTAACTTTCAAAGTTAGCCTAAAATATATCGTATTACAACCTATAGTATTAAACAATGATACAAAATTCATTAAATTCTTACTCCAAACAGCATCGGGTAAAATTTTTTCATTATTAATAAAAATTTCGTTACATAGTAATGAAATATTAGTAGAAATACTTGCATGAGATCCATAGCTTGGTATGGATAAAGATATACTACTGGTATATGCTATATTTAATTCTGAATCTTTTTTCCCCCAATATTTACATAATGCAATATTAATAGGTGCAAATGCTTCTGCATAAAAATCTCTGTTATCACGAAATATTGAACAATGATAATGATTCCTTAGAATATATTTGACTACATCTATTTTATTCATAACAAAATCCTTTAAAACAGACTTCTACTTCCTGAGAAGATAATTTCAGTAAGTCATACTCCAATATGATATCTGGTACATCTTGAATAACAGCAATAATAGAATCTCCCATACCAGAGCCTGAAATTTTAACACCACATACATCAGGGTTTGTAGATAATCTATCAATAAGGTGGTTTATTAAACCTGTACTAAGATTTAGTGAATTCATAATACCTTGTTGAATTTTTAATATTCCACCCACTTGTAACCAATTTTCTTGCGCAATAAAAGTAAAACATTCCCCTACCGATATATCAATGGTATTATATAACTGGTTAATAATATTTGGATATCTTAGATATAGTTGTTTTACTCTGGATATCACTTCAGTAGTGAGTGTCTTGTATCCTGTATACACCAGTAGGATAGGTATTTTTTTCTCTAATTTACCTAATATATATGGAGGATTTTGTTGATACATAATAATACCTCCATAAACAGCTGCAGCTACGTCTGCTCCTGAAGACATTTTTTGCACTTTATTTACTATATATCTTGCCTTTAAAAATAACTCCTTACGAAAACCAATATTATAGTTAAGGTCATCCAATGAAAGGCCATACATAATACCAAAGTTAATAAATTGTTCTAACACAGCAACAGTTGCAACTGTAACTGCAGCAGAAGAACCCCATCCTAATTGGTGAGAAAAATCTGCAGTAATTATCAACTCAAAACCCCTAACCAACTTTTTTTGATAATAACTAATAGACTCAATAACAAATTTGAAAGATTGGTTACATATAATTTCTTCAATAGTAAATTCTACACAACCAATACTTGATTTAATAATAATTCTTCTATCGGATCTTGGTAATAACCTAACGGTGATTCTTTTATTGATTGAAAAAACTATAGCACGCTTATTATTTAATACCGCATGCTCTCCTAATAACATTAAATTAGCAGGAGCAGAAGCTTGGTAGCATTCCATATATCAAAACCATATAACATTTAATTTATCATCTAATACAAACGAGCTTTTTTATAACTTAGTTAGGGTCACTAGTGTATCAAAATTTTCTTAATACACTCACCAAATTATGCAGTGAAATTATAAACTCCTTTAGCTACAATAATATTAGATAAATAATATCTGTATTGGTATTTTGTAACAAGATCTGATATATCAACATTAGATATAACCAATACTATACCAGCACCTACACCACGAATAGCACCAGAACCAGAAATTTTTGCTGCTCCTCCTCTAGCCTCTATATCAGAGATAAAATTCTTGACCTTATCAGGCACTACTCCCAAATTAACTAATAATTTATGATTTAACTTCAAATACAATAGTAGATCTTTTAAGTTATTGTTAACGATACTATAATCTATTAACCGAGTAACATTTGCAAAATCTTGCCAAATAAATTCAACACTACTAAAATTACGATTGACAAAATCCACTGCCTCACCTGTAGTGTTATAAGACATACCTGTATTAATTATCAAAATATTTTTTATGATATCATAACTGTTTCTTTCATATATTTGATTATTTTCAATTTTAATATATCCTCCATGTATAATGGACCTTATATCCAACCCACTAGAAATACCATGCTTTAAATCTTCAATTTTTCTTGATAAGTTACATATTTGATTTTTATTAATCGTAATATCAAAAAAGCCATATAATGAATAAACTACACCCAATATTAACGATGCAGAAGAACCCATACCAGATTTCATCACAATCTCTGAATCAATTACAATATCAATATTGCATTCTAGGTTCAAATTATGATATTTCAAAAACGATCCAATTATATACTGACAAAATTGGCAATCAGTTTCTAGTACCATATCTATACATAACTCAGACTTTAGAAATCTGTTATATCTCTCATCAATTATACTACATATTGAGTATAGATCTGATAACCTAACACTAGACTTATAACAAAGATTGATAAAATTAACATTTATAACAGGATCTAATTTTTTAGATATATTGGTAGAGTCAGATGACTGCAATATATAAACCTTAGTATAGCGTGCAACAGCTACCGTAATAGCTGCGCCTCCATATAGGGCGGAATATTCTCCAGAAATTATAACTTTACTAGGAGATAAAGAACATGTATTACGATAATTATTATGATTTAAATACATCATTAATTTAAGATTTCATATATACGTTTATGCTCTCTGATTTCAGCAAGCCGAGCACTACCTGAACTATAACGATCTAATTTTAGATTTTTTTTATCTAAAAAAAATAAAGAATGAGACCTATAAAAATATTCATATTGTTCTACATTAATTTTAACTCTCTTATTGAACATATCTTCAATAGAATTTATATATTCTTTATTAAATATATCCTTGTAATTTTGACTGATAATACCACTAAAAAATTCAGCTATACAACCTGAACCATAACTATAAAACCCTACCCTATGATTTGCTAAATCCTTACTGTTAGCATTAATAATTAAAGATATCAAGCTTAAGTATAAAGATGCAGTATAACAATTACCCACGATACTGCTATATTTAATTACAGGTAGTACAGAATCCTTCACCTGAGATTCTAAAAAATTTCCGATCTTATTCTTAATATTATCCTGAAATAACGAAATATGAGCTTTTTCTATCAAATGAGGTACCGATACATGATAGCAAAACCACTGGTGATCTGATAAAGCACGTCCAGAAATTTTTGAATATTCTGACCATGTATATTTAAGTAATTTTAGATATAAACTACAAGATAATTTACTATTAATAATTGAATAATCTAAATAATTTGGCCTCCAGAAATCCATTTTATCACTTGTATAAAAGCTACTTTCTCTTTCTATTGAAACCAACTGAGGGTTCTGTGATATTATCATTGCAATAGCTCCACTACCTTGAGAAGACTCACCTGTACTACCAAGCCCGTACCTAGAAATATCAGAAGCTACTACTAAAATTTTTTTATTTTGTGCATGATTATTACGCAATATCTGCAATGCCATCTGAAGTGCAGCAGTAGAACTATAGCATGTTTGTTTTAATTCTAATACTCTACACTTACTGGATAACTTAAGTAATCCATGCAACACATTAGCCGCTGATCTGGCTTGATCTATAGAGCTTTCTGTTGCAAAAAGTAGTAAATCTATATTGGCCTTATCTTGTTCACTCAGTATTTTAATGGCTGCATTATACCCCATAGTCACTATATCTTCATCTGGCGGTATAACAGACATAAATAACTGACCAAAATTATTAAATATCTTGGGATCTACTGACCTAGCAAATGCTAATAATTCTAGTTTCAAACAATAACCCGGAGTATAAAAACTGATCGTATCAATGCCTACCCTAGGAAAACCCAAACTATTCATAACAGTCTAAAGTGGTACTTACCTCTGGAAATCAAGTTATTTTGATAGCAATCACTGCCAAAATAACAAGGATAGAATATATATCACTATAATCTAAACAAGTCAAACTAAAAACTATTTAATAAATGCTGACAAATATAGCAAAACATGTTAGATTTTGTCCATGAAAAATATATATGATCTTTTAGGATACATAAATAAATACTTACTAGTATTCACTATTAAATAAATTTAATAAACCACAATGATTATACAAGATAGTATCAAATTAGCATCTGCCACTTTATTATCCAGAGCTCTAGGGTTAGCAAGAGAACTTTTCATAGCAGCAACCTTCGGGACAAGTTTAATAGGAGATTGTGTGAACTTAGCATTTAGATTACCTAATCTATTTCGTAAATTATTCGGAGAAGGCGCTATGTCTGCTGCATTTATACCCTTATTTAACGTGAAGATATCCAAATCTATCTCGGATGCCAGAAATTTTTCTAGTATTGTATTTATACTATTACTAAGTATCTTGATAATTTTTACTATATTACTAGAATTAGTAATGCCATATTTTATTTATCTTATTGCGCCGGGTTTTACAACTAATCCAGAAAAATACCATTTGGCGATATTATTATGCCGTATTACTACCCCTTATGTCATTTTCATATCTATCGTGGCATTATTTGGCGCTATAACAAATTCATTCGGAAAGTTCTTACTATTTTCTGCTACACCAATAATAATGAATATTACAGTTATTACTATCACCGTAATAATGGGAATATTATACCCAAAACACTATTCGATAGCTACTGCATTAGTCATATCTGGTGTACTGCAATTAATTTTTATGAGTTATTGTCTAGGTAAAATAAAATTTACTATAAATCTGCCTTATATATTTAGCAAAATAAATGATTACTATAAAAGATACTTTAGTAATAATAAAGTAGCTACTACAGCTACTACAGCTACTACAGCTACTACAGCTACTACAGCTACTACAGCTACTACAGTAGATTCTAAAACAGTAAACACTGATAAAGATATTAAATCTTTACTAAAAAATTTAAGCTCTGCTACGATGAGTTCTGGATTACAACAAATAAGTTTATTTATTTCGCAATCCATTGTAAGTTTTATACCAGGAGCAATATCTATTTTGTCTTACGCGGATAGATTATTCCAATTACCTTTATCAATAATAGGGGCAACGCTTAGTACTGTTCTTCTTCCCCAATTATCCAGAATATTTAGAATAGATAACATAATAAATGCCAACATGTTAGGAAATAAAGTAATTAAAATTGCCATTTTATTCTCCATGCCATCAATGTTAGGAGTATGCATAATATCCAAACCTATAGTTCATACTATATATGAAAGAGGCTTATTTACTGCTAATGATACAGATAATGTACGCCTTGTATTAATAATCTCTATGATATCTTTACCGATGATGGTGGTATCAAAAATACTAATGACTATATTTTATGCTTATCGAGATTTTAAAACTCCATTAAAAAACTCCATTATATCAATTATCGTAAATATTGCAGTAAGTATCACTCTGATCACAAAATTAGGATATTTAGCAATACCTGTTGCTGCGATTTGTTCTTCAATAGTAAATTTAACAACAAATTATATCACTTTATCCCGTCAATGGCACTTCCAAATAGTATCCTCTACAAAAACTTTATTCAGGAAAGCAATATTCGGAAGTATGCTAATGTCTGGCTTTACTATAACTATGAATTCATACTGTGAAGATGTGATTTATGATAGTAAATTATCTGTGAAAATTGCTGCATTACTAATGACAATAATATTATCTATTCTGGTATTTATGATAATATCTATATTTCAAGGTACACATAAAATGGTACATAGAAATGAGGATTGAGGATTGAGTTTCTAAATTAATCTGTAAAATGCATAATAACAATTATACTAAAATACCTACAAAAAATATAGGTCCTATAAATATCTCTGGCCCTATTGTTAGAGAAAAAATTATAGTACCTCTGGCTACATTTGAAACTCCTTTGTGGGCTTCTGTAAAACGAGGAGCTAACATATCCAATATGACTGATGGCATCAAATCAGTAATATATAAAAATAGTAATATGACAAGGTCTGTACTACTAGAATCACATAGCGTGGATTACCTAATTGAAACAGCAAATAAATTAAAAAATTCTAAACAAGAACTCAACAAGATATCTAAAAATACTAGTAATTTTGTAGAGTTAGAAGATCTATATATTGAAATTGTTGGCACCTTAATATACATAAGATTCAGTTTTTATACAGGAGATGCTGCAGGACATAATATTTCAACAAAAGCATCAGATGCTTTATTAAAATACATACTAGAAACATATACAAAATTACAATATGTATCTATTAGTGGCAACATATGCACAGATAAAAAAAATTCTTGTATCAACGGTATATTAGGTAGAGGTAAATATATAATATCAGAAATATTAGTGCCAAATGATATCTGCATTAGTCAGCTTAATACCACAGCTGAACAGATAGTTAATCTAAATATAAAAAAAAACTTAATAGGAAGCATTTTAGCAGGCTCAACACGGAGTGCTAATGCACATTTTGCAAATATGTTATTAGCGTTTTACCTAGCGACAGGTCAAGATGGCGCAAATATAATTGAAGGTTCTCAGGGTGTGACATACGCCAAAGTAACAAATGATAATAGTTTATATTTTTCTGTTACCTTGCCAAATTTAATTGTAGGAACTACTGGCAATGGAAAAGATTTAGAATATGTAAAAAATAATTTAAACTTATTAAAATGCATCAAGACACCCAGTATAGGAGAATCATCTATCAGACTTGCTATAATAGCTGCAGCAGTTGTACTATGTGGAGAATTATCTTTACTAGCTGCACAAACAAATCCTGGCACATTAACTAGGAGTCATATGTTATTAGAACGTAATAATAGAAAATCTTAAACTGTAATAAAAAGACATTTAGTAATATATGATATATTGACCAATTACTGTCTATTTTTTTAAGATAAAATTATTTGACACAGACCAAAATACATAGTATTAACATCTGGTACCTAGATATTGATCTAACTAATATACGTTTGTTAGATTGTGCTAAACTATGTTGAACTAAATATTGTTGCTAGCATTTTTAATAATGTCGATATGCCCGCGTGATGAAATTGGTAAACATAACGGACTTAAAATCCGTAGGACTAGTCCTTGCCGGTTCAAGTCCGGCCGCGGGTACCACAAATTCTCAAAATTCTACAATTAACAGATAATTTTTAATTAACAAAAAGTAAAAAAGTATTAAATATTTGTTGCAAAAAATATGTGTATACAGTATAATCCGTACTGTATTAAGCAGTTCGAGGTCCGATTTTTTGAAATATATATAAATTAAGTATTAAATTTATGGCACGTAAAAATAGTTATATACAAGAAATAGATAAGTTCATTGGAGAAAAAATCTATTCTTTAAGATTGGCGAAGGGGTTATCACGTCAACAATTAGCAAAAATGATAGAAGTAACACACCAACAACTACAAAAATATGAAAAAGGCTTAAATAGAATTTCTGTAGGCAGGTTAATCATGATATCAAATGCTCTGGAAGAACATTTTAGCCATTTTCATGAGGGGATAGATAATATGAGTTCACATCCAGTAGCTACTAAGCATCAAAGAATGTGCATAGAAGTATCTAGAAATTTTATGAAAATACCTAACCCAGATCATCAAAGCGCAATCAATAGTTTAGTCAAGTCTTTACTAAAGCCCCCTTATAAAGAATAACACAGTTTATAGTTAGCTCTATAAACTATACAATTCAATTTCCTACATATCGAGTTTTTGTTAAAAAAAAACAGACTGTAAGAGATTGTTATAAATTTAGTTGCGATATACAATTTGAATTATTAAACTAGTGCTAGTGTACATATTAGTATAACATAAGCTATAGACGCCGGTGTTAAGGTAAGTTGAGAATTGGTTGTTTGGTAAAATAATTAACTACATAGCAATAGATATTTTCATATACTCCTATCAACTCTCTTTCTGCAGATCACATATTAAGTGATTATAGTAATTGATTAATACTAAGTACTTGCAGATTATTGCTTTATAATATAGATTTATTATCAGTATAATACATGCTGTATGGATTATGCTCAAATGAGATTTTTTTCACTAGAAATTAGGATTAATATGAGAAATTATAAAGATTTATCCAAAATAATACACCCGGATGGATATATATTCATTATTATACTTGCTGTTATAACTTTGATACTGTGGTCAATGAGCATAGTATTGGGTGTAATATGCAGTACAGTTACGCTATATTGCGCATATTTTTTTAGAAATCCGGATAGAGTAATACCAATTAATCCAGGGCTAGTAGTAAGCCCGGCTGATGGTATAATCCATTCTATCCAAAGTGTAGAACCCCCTTGCGAACTTTCCGAGATAATAGATACAGAGACAAAAATGATTCGGGTAAGTATTTTTTTGAATATCTTTAACGTGCATATAAATAGAGTAGCTATAGGAGGTAGAATACTAAATTTACGTTATAAACCAGGAAAATTCATCAATGCCTCCCTCGATAAATCAAGTACAGATAATGAAAGACAATCAGTGGTAATAGAAACTAATACAGGACAAAAAATTATTCTGGTACAAATAGCAGGCTTAATTGCTAGAAGAATTATATGTGACCTTGAAGAAGGTAATGAGGTACTAACTGGGCAAAGATATGGTCTAATCAGATTTGGTAGTAGAGTAGACCTATATTTACCAGCAGATACAAAAATACTAGCAGATGTTAACCAAACTAGTATAGCAGGAGAAACAATAATAGCAGACCTATGTTCTGAACATATTAGCTCTGATAGAAATTTTGATATAAGATAATTTTAAGCATTCATTGCTATATACACTGATGAAACGTAAGAAACCTTTAATATTATACTATTTATTACCTAATATATTAACAATACTAGGGTTAATAATAGGAGTAAGCGCAATTAGATTTGGATTAGAGAGTAAATGGGAAATTTCAGTATATTGTACAGTTATTGCAGCAGTTATTGATGGGATGGATGGTAGAATAGCTAGAATATTAAATGCATCCAGTGAATTCGGTGCAGAATTAGACTCTCTATGTGATTTCGTTAATTTTGCTATTTCTCCAACCCTAATCATATATTTATGGTCATTTCAGCAATATGAATTTAAAATTTTATCATGGTTATCAATGATGATCTTTATAGTATGCATGGCAATAAGATTGGCAAGATTCAATGTTAAAGATACTAGAAAAAATACTCTGAATAATAAAACTGTACAAATATTTTTGACAGGCATCCCAGCACCTGCAGGTGCATTATTAATTTTAGTACCTATGATGCTAAATTTTGCTCTATATAATGTAAGAAAATATACATTATTCATTGACATATATATCATATGTATAGGCTTACTTTTAGCAAGCAAAATACCCACGATATCTATAAAACATATCAGAATTAATAGAGATTCCATTTCAACTTCTATGATGATAACTTCTATAATAATAATAGTAACTATTATATACCCATGGTATGCATTACCAGTGATAGGAGTTGTATATCTATTAACCATACCATGCTGCTACTACTTCAAAAAAAAATTAATCCTTAATTAGTATACATAGTTAGCATATATGATCTAGTTCAACTAGGTATCTCTAAATATTTTATTAACCTTAAATTACTTATTTTTTCTATGATTTGTTCATTTATCCATTCAGGACAACTATATTTTTTGATAATCCAATCATATAACTCCATATCTGTACAAGAAACTATAATATCTAAATCCTTTAATTCTGCGTAACTCATATTTTCTAGAGATTGAAATACAAAATTTTGTAATATAGTCTCTGTTTCCTTTGTACCTCGATTAAGGACCTTATAAATAATTTTCTTTTTTAATAAAACTTTATCCTGAATATTTATCATGAATTGCTACTATAAATGGTTTATATAATAATATATTATAAACTCTTGCAAAAAATACATTTTATAACTATCATTGGTCGGTGATTAATATTGAATCCGTAGGTGTTTTTTCTGAACATTTGGGTAAAATGCTTTGTTACTAACAATATATGAGATATTAGTGTATGTCCAGCGCAGATAAAGCATCATTAATAGAAAATAATAAAAATTATCACATCAATCTTTGGAAAACTGTACAAAAGGATTTAACAAAATCCTTTGGAAATAGAGCTTATCAAAACTGGTTTAGTAAGATATCTTTTTACGAATTCTCTAGCTATCGGTCTGTAATTCTATTCGTGCCTACAAATTTTATAAAGGATTGGATCAAGTCTCATTATCTAACTGAAATACATACATTATATAATGAATACGATATTTCAGTTAAACATGTAGAAATAATTGTAAAAAACAAACTATCAAATATACCAGTAAATATT
Source organism: Rickettsia endosymbiont of Cardiosporidium cionae (assembly GCF_015476335.1). GTDB lineage: Bacteria > Pseudomonadota > Alphaproteobacteria > Rickettsiales > Rickettsiaceae > JADHZC01. The sequence goes on along the minus strand of NZ_JADAQY010000002.1, from coordinate 231,364 downwards.
TCTAGTATAGAGGAGAGTGAAGAAAATATTCATGATTCTTCCCCACAAATGGAATTGGTAAAACAAGTCGATAAAAATACCATCCAAGATAATGTAATAGATAAACAGAATGAGATATCTGTGATAGACGACTCTATATCATATTTAGACCACAGATTTACTTTCAAAAATTTTGTGATAGGTAATCCTAATGAGCTCGCATATTCAGCATCATTAGCTGTTGCAGAATCTAAAACAGCTATTGCAGAATCTAACCCTCTGTTCTTATATGGAGGGGTAGGATTAGGGAAAACTCACCTGATGCACGCAATAGCTTGGCATGTACATACAAATAATAAACAACGTAAAGTGTTATACATGTCAGCAGAAAAATTTATGTATTGCTTCATAAAAGCATTGAGAAATAAGGATATTGTATCCTTTAAAGAAGAGTTCAGATCTGTTGATGTCTTAATGATAGATGATATACAATTCATATGCGGTAAAAACAGTACTCAAGAAGAATTTTTTCATACTTTTAATGCCATTATAGATAATAATAGACAAATTGTAATTTCCTGTGATAGATCTCCTTCTGACTTAGATAACATAGAAGATAGAATTAAGTCGAGGTTAGGGTGGGGTTTAGTAGCAGATGTACATAGTACAACATATGAACTTAGGTTAGGTATATTACAATCTAAAATAGAACAAATGTGTTTACATATACCTCAAAACGTAGTAGAGTTCCTGGCTGATAAAATCACTTCAAATGTTAGAGAACTAGAAGGAGCTCTAAACAAAGTGATAGCCTACTCCACTTTAGTGAAGAAAGAGATAAACTTAGATAACACTAAACTAATACTAAAAGATCTATTAAGATCTAATGAAAAAGTTATAACAATACAAGATATTAAATCTAAGGTAGCTCAAAGATTCAATATTCAAGCATCTGATATTAAGTCTGATATTACAAGATCTAGAAAATATTCAAAACCAAGACAAATAGCAATGTATTTATCAAAGCACCTTACTTCTAAGAGTCTTGTAGATATAAGCAGAGATTTTGGCAAGAAGGATCATACTACAGTAATACATGCCATTAAAAAAATAGAAAATCTGATTGAAGTAGATTGTGAATTAAGAACAATAATTGACTCTTTATCAACAGAATTACAAGGAGTTTAATAATATTAATATATGATCAACATATCTCTTAATAAGATATACACGCACTCAATACTAATGAATCCGGAGCATGAAAGAAGCTGTTATTGAAAAAAATAAACAAAATATCCCTGGTGCTAGCTGCATTGTAGGTAGCAAAATACTGTATGCTGCATTAAGTTTTATGAATCTTGTTATTGAAAAGAGAAACATACTGAAATCCCTACAATATATAAAGATAAAATTATCTAATACCACTCTAACTCTAGAAAGTACGGATATGGATATCTACTTATATAATGAAATTGAAGCAAAAATTATCAATGCAGGATATTTTTTAGTACATTCTCAAGTCCTACTGGATATTTTAAGAAAAGTAAATACTCAAGAAATAGAAATCAAACAAGATACTAATTTATCTAACATTCAGTTATTAACTAAAGAATGTAGTTTTAATTTATTTTCTTTACCCGTAGACCAGTTTCCTAATATTGACTATTACAGTCCAGACTATAATCAAATCATTGAAATAGGATCAGACAATTTGTTAAAAATAATATCAAATACCATCGCTTCTGTATCGTATGAAGATACAAGATATAATATCAATGGGATATTCTTGCACATATTAGATAATAAGATATTAAGCGCTTCTACTGATGCACATAGATTTTCGCTATCATCAGCTACCATTGACTCTAATATAAATAAATTTGAAATAATATTACACAGAAAAGCTGCGCATACATTATTAAAAATCCTTAAGGATATCTCAAAACAAAATATATCAATAAAAGTGTTTTTAGGTAAACATAAAATTAAATTAAATTTTAACAATTTTATATTGATATCAAAATTGATTGATGCGAAATTTCCAGATTACAATCATTTTATTCCTAATGATAATAATAACATACTCTATATTAGTTCTAAACTGATCTTAGAAGCTATAAATAGAGTTACTACTGTAGTATTAGACAATTTTTTAGCAGTAAAAATCATTATTGATAATGAATGTGTAATGATATCTGCTTCAGGAGAAGATATAGGAAATGCTACAGAAAAGATATATTTTAATGAAAATACAGAAAATATATGTAAATTCCAAGGTACAAAATTATCAATTAAATTAAATCCTAAATATATTATAGATATACTAGAAGTAATTAAGGATCAAAATATTAGACTTTGCTTTAAAAATTCATCATCTTCTGTGCTAATTAAAGATGATTCTGACAATATTTTTGTAATCATGCCACTTAGGGGATAATTAAATTCTAAATCATAAATATAAAAACATATCCTTTATTAATAAATTCTATTATATCTGTTGTTTAGTTATTTTGTTTTTTTTGATTTTCTTAATCTACTAAAAAAATCTTTCAGTAAAATGGATGCCTCCTCTTCTTTTATACCAGAATATATATTAGGTTTATACAAGCAATAGTCTGTATTAAAATAACCAATATTACTCTCAATAGAGCCTTGTTTAGGTTCTAATGCTGCAAAATATAAATTTTTCAACCTAGCTTTAGAGATAGCTTGAGAACACATGATACATGGTTCTAAAGTCACATACATACTACATTCAGTGAGATATTTTTGTTTAAGTTTTCTTGAAGCAAAATAGATAGCTAGCATTTCTGCATGAAAAATTGATACATTATATGACTCTACTAAATTATAAGACTTAGATACAATTTCTTTTGTATTATTATTAACTATAATACACCCTACGGGGACTTCATCCTGATTCATAGCATTTCTGGCTTGCTCCAAAGCAAGATTCATAAATTGAGCATTAAACATAAAAATTCTCAAATATAAAAATCATCACCTATTCTACTATGTGAATTAAAAATTTCTGCTAAATTTAGTATTAAATATTTTCACGATAATTCACATTAGTTTCCACTCCTACAGGATCCTGATGAATTATGATTTCTGATGATGGAAAAACTACTGTTAATTCTTCTGAAATTTTATCAGAGATATCGTGAGCTTTACGTAAAGACATATTGCCATCCATTTCTATATGAAATTGAATAAAAGGCTTATTGCCAGCATATCTAGTTTTTAATTCATGCAATCCTTTAACTGCGGTATATTTGCCTATAATTTTTAATATTTTATCCTTATCTTGCTGCAAAAATTCTGTATCAACTAAATTAGATAAAGATATCTTAAATAACCTATATGCAATCCACATAAAATAACAAGCAATAATTATACTAGATACTGAATCAATATACCAAAAATCACTACTAAAATTGAGTGAAACAATGATAGCAATATTAAGAAATATATCTGAAGCATAATGTACCCTATCTGCAGCAATGACATTAGACTTAGTAACTTTGTGTACATAACTTTGGTAAACTACCAATATTAAAGTTAGTATCAAAGATATATAAGTAAGTTTTAATCCTACATCTGTATTATCTAAATAAAAAGCTTCTTTCACAAATAAAAGATTTTTAAAAGAAATAAATAAAATTAATAAACAAGAAGTAAGAAAAAAAATCGATTGAGAAAATACTGCTAAATCTTGAAATTTATTATGACCGAACCTGTGTTTATCATCTGGGGGGAGCAAAGATATACGTACTATAATCAAATTTATACAAGAAGTAGAAATATCAACAGCTGAATCTATAAGGGAAGTAAGAACAGATTGCGAATCAGTGATAAACCAACTGAATAAACGAATTATCATTATGAGAACTGCAACAACAATAGAAGCGTAAGAAGAGAACTTAATCAAGTAATTTTGTTTTAAAATATCCTGCATGGTTTGTTGTATAAATAAAAAATTAGTGCTACTCAATCTTTATGATACTGCTAGCTAATGCGCAAAGCTTATTCTATAAATTGGATTTTTTTTAATTAAGAATCACAGTATTTACTAAAATCTAATCATAACATACCAATATGAAATTTTTACTAATAATAATATTTACTACCATCAGTTCATGCTATAATATGAATTGCAAGAATAATCAAAATAGATTTGACGACATAAAAATAACAGATACCATACATCCTAATTTAAAATTTAAAAAAAATACAGAAAATAACAATAAAGAACAAGCTAAGCGATATCTAATGCTCAATACAAAAATTGGGCAAAAAGCTGGTTACTTCATAAATAATAAAAATCACTCAATATATATAACAAATACTAATATAAACAAAATCATAGAATACACTCAATATGCTCTTGAATTCCTCCCACAAGGACAATCTATAAAATATTACTATTTTAATCATAACTATGTTATAATCACCGTCGCTGAAAATTTTACTAAACATAGTGAATCAAAAAAAACTCACTGTAGAAGATACATACAAACCATACATGATATAAAATCATATCAACTACGTGCCAATGCTTGTCGCCATAAAGAATGTAATTGGCAAATAGAAGATGTTAATATAAAGTAATAGCTAAATTTCTATCAAAAGATCTATGAATTTACAACCTATAATTAGATTTAAGTCTCTGTCCAAATATTTTGATCAAAAACTTATATTAGATAAAATCAATATAGATATAATCCCAGGAGAAATCACAACTTTAATAGGGCAAAATGGTTCAGGTAAAACTACGATAGCAAAAATTATTCTAGGATTAGAAACATCATATTCAGGAGAATTTTATAAAAAAAACAACTTGAAAATAGAATATCTACCACAAAAATTGGATATGAACTTCAATATGCCAATTAATGCAAAAACTTTGATTAAAATATTAACAAAAACAAATCTAGAATTATCTGATGAATTACTAAATTTTATATCTTATAAAAAAATTAAAAATCAAGATTTATCAAAATTATCTGGAGGAGAACTACAAAAACTTTATCTACTATGTACCATAGTAAACCAAGCAGACCTAATAATACTAGATGAACCTACACAATATCTAGATCTTACAAGTCAGCAAAATTTTTATAAAATTCTAAAAAACAGGAAAGCAATAAGTCAAACTTCTATACTGATGATTTCACATGATTTATTTACAGTAATGAAAAATTCTGACCGCGTTATTTGCCTCAATAAACATATTTGTTGTAGCGGAAAACCATCAGAAATGCAAAATAATTTAGATTTTAAAAAAGCTTTATCCGAGATAGGTATGTATATTCATGGACATGATCATGAACACTAAATAATTCAGAAACATATATTATAACTAAACTTCATATCTATCTATAAAAATGTTAATTATATTTTTTGTATCTCTTTTTGTATCAGGAATCATGGCATCGTTAGGGTGCATGGTGCTATGGAAAAGATATATATTTTTTGCAGACGCACTATCACATGCTAGCATGCTAGCTTCTGCTATCACAATTATTTTGGATATATCTTTGATATATACTTGGCCATTCATTGCAACAATTTTTACTATTGCGATATTTAAACTAAAAAATTATTCTGATAAAAATATTGCAAGTACCTTTGTGTCAGGGATTATGGTATCTATAGCTTTATTACTTGTATATCGGTATAAAACAAATATTACATTAAGTAGTTTACTATTCGGTAATATTACATCTGCAAATAGCAATGATTTAATAATATTGATGTTACTATCATTTGTAATATCAATATTTTACATATTAAATTATAAAAAATTAATTATCACAGTAATCAGTAGAGATATAGCAATATCTAAATTTATCAATGTTAATTTATTAGAAATAACATTTCTTTTACTTTTATCATTTGCAATACTAATTTCTATGAAAATTGTAGGATCCTTATTCACAACAAGTATTATATTAATCCCTTCAATGATAGCCAGGTTAATAGCTACTTCTCCAAAATCTATGATATTTATATCAATAATTTTTGCGCTGTTTATGAATTGCATAAGCATTTATATTTCACTAGCTAATAATATAAACTTTGCTCCTATTATTGTAATAATTAGTTCAATTACATATATAATACTAATAATATTTAATAAAATAAAATATAAGTATAATTTATACTCAACTACAAGATAACTTTAACAGGTAATTGATATTTACTAATTAATCAATATTTTAACAATTGTAAAAATTTTTAATGAGTTTAAACATGGTATTTGCGAATAGATTGCTCAGAAATAAGTGCAAAAAATGGCTAAGAGATATAAATGCTGAACATAATTTACTAGCTGAAGATTTAATCTTACCCGTATTTATTACAGAGGGTAACAATATAAAGCAAGAAATCAAGTTTATGCCAGGTATATTTAAAATATCTATAGACAACCTGTTATTAATAGCTAAAGAGGCAAAAGAATCAAATATAAAAGCTTTAATGATCTTCCCTAGTATAGAAGAACATCTAAAAGATACTGAAGGCAGTGAAGCATATAATAACAATAATTTATCATGCAGAGCTATAAAAGCTATTAAAAATTCAGTCAATGATATAGGGGTTATAGCAGATATAGCACTTGATCCATACACATCTCATGGGCATGATGGCATATTATTCAATGGACAAATAGATAATAATAAAACAGTAGAAAAATTGGTAAAACAGTCTCTCACATTGGCAGCTGCAGGAGTTGATGCTTTAGCACCCTCCGATATGATGGATAATAGAGTAATCGCTATTAGATCAGCTCTGGATAACCTTGGATATGACAATATCAATATATTTTCATACTCAGCAAAATATGCTTCTAACTTTTATACACCATTCAGAGAGGCAATAAATATTGCAAAAAATAAATATTTATCTAAGATGACTTACCAACTAGATATAAAAAATTCTAAAGAAGCTATCAAAAAAGCTATCTATGATACGAATGAAGGAGCAGATGCAATTATAGTAAAACCAGCAATTTTTTCACTGGATATCATACACAAAATACATAACACAATCAATATTAACACCTGGGCCTACCAAATAAGTGGAGAATATGCAATGTTAAAATTTACCGCTATGGAAGGAGTATTGAAATGGCAAGACGCTATGATAGAATCGCTAATATGCATAAAAAGAGCAGGAGCAAGTTGTATAATAACGTATGCAGCACTAGAAGTAGCCAAATATCTTAATGATAATAGATAGTGATCATAGCGTTAGATTCACTCACTGAGGATTAACAATACAAGAATCAATAATATTATTTACTGAGGATTAACAATACAAGAATCAATAATATTATTTTGGTTAACAATATTATTATCATTAATGTGTGGCATATTAATATCTTGTTTAATTTCTTCTTTGGTATCTTTGCTATTATGCTGGTTATGGTTAATATCTGCACTAATATTATCGTCAGGTAACACTTGCATAGACTGGGCTTTATAAGCTTTTATCTCATTTTGTAATGAATCAATTTTCTGCTGTAAAATTAAAATTTTTTCTTGAAGATGATCTTTATTTTTTTTATCTTTAACCTCCAATTCATTATTATCACTATCTATCAGATTCCGATACATATCATTATAATATTTGGCGCTCTGCTCAGAAGGGGATTTTTCTAGCTCCTCCTCGTCTTCAATATCATCATTTTCGATATCACGTTTACTCTTAACATTATGTTTAGCTGCATCAATGTATTTTTTATTATATAAAGGTAAACGCTTATCTTCAGAACTGATAATACGTTCAGGATGAACGAATCTCAATGCCGAAATAGAACAGGATGAAAAACAACATAAGACACAGAAATATAAAACAAATCTTAGGTTCATTACTTGCCTACAAAAATCAAGGAGATCAATAATAGATTGTAATATAATACAGCATGATTTACAACTAATCTCACTAATAAGCTTATAATTTATTTCATATATTCTATAATATGGCTTACAAAAGCCTCTTTTTGAGAATATGATGCGCTCAACAATTTTTTTGATGCAGATACTAATAACTCTCTATTACACATTAATTCGTATATCTTCTTAGCTAAAATATCTGGAGTAACAAATTCTTGATTATAACACCAAGATGCTCCCTGCTCTGACAATATACTAGCATTATGGTATTGGTGAGAGTTAGTAGATGTAGGCAAAGGTATAAAAATTGTTGGTAACCCTAATGTTACCAATTCTGCTATAGTAGAAGCTCCTGCACGAGAAATAACTAGCATAACACTAGGTTTAGAATAAATTTGATATATATCTGTAAAAAATTCCTGTATATTATATTTGATCTGAAGATTTTCGTAGATCTTAATTAGCTTTTCCTTTTCTCTATTATTCCTGACTTGTTGAGAAATTTCTATCTGAATAGAACTGTCTATACTGTATAAATACAATAATGTATCCGGTAGTAAGGATGCAAATATACTAGCTCCCTGACTACCTCCAAGTACTAAAATATGGAATATTTTTGAATCAAAATTAGCTTTTTTAGGCAATGATATAATTTTATTTCTTACTAAATGCCCTACATAAAAATTGCGATCCTTATATTGATCAGACATATTACTCACGTTTGTATATGCTAACCCTATCATTTTTGCAGAAGATTCAAAAAATTTATTAGCCTTACCTAAAATCGCGTCAAACTCATATAAAACTATAGGAATAGCTAAATATTTACTAATAAACAAAGCAATAAAACTAGCATAAGAACCAAAACCTACTGTAACATTAGGCCGATAATGCAAAATAAAAAATAATGTTTTAAAAAAAGCTATAAAATTCACTGCAACTGTAGTTAATAGCTTAAAAAAATTAGAAAAGTTAAATAACACCCTAATAACTTTAATATGAATTTTATTATGCTGTTGAAGTTTTTGATCTAAGTATTTTATACACCGATGATCTGTAAGTAGGTATATCTCTATATCATGCTGTAATAATTCTTCAATCAATGATATGGCAGGAAATAAATGCCCCCCTGTTCCACCAGCAACCAATAAAATTCTTTTCATATTAATGAATTTAATTTTGATTTTGCGTAATATTACTTCTTATGTGAGATATAGCGTGTTTGGTTAATAACCTACCCTTTGAAGTACGGCTTAAAAAACCTATTTGTATTAGATAAGGTTCTATAAAATCTTCTATAGCATCTTTTTGTTCAGATAAGCCAGCTGCTATAGTATCCACGCCAACAGGCCCTCCTTCATAATTATCATAAATAAATCTCAGATATCTAAAATCATTTTTATCCAACCCCACCTTATCTACTTCAAGATAATTCAATGCCATGTCAGCAACAGATTTATCTATAAAATCTTTCTTATACACCAATGCAAAATCTGCTGTACGCTTCAGTAAACGTAGAGCAATTCTTGGAGTCCCCCTTGATCTCAAAGCAATTTCTTTTGCAGCATCTAGATCTAAAGCTATAGAGAAGATTTCAGAAGATTTACAAATTATCTTAATAAGATCTTGATGATGGTAATAATCTAATCTTATCGGAATAAAAAACCTATCTCTTAAAGGATTACTCAAAAGCCCTAATCTTGTAGTGGCACCTATCAGAGTAAATCTATCAAGATCTATCCTCAAAGACCTTGCAGAATGCCCCTCACCTATCATAACATCCAACACAAAATCTTCCATAGCAGAGTATAAAACTTCTTCGATATTAGTATTTAACCTATGAATTTCATCTATAAATAATACATCGTGATTGCTAAGATTAGTTAAAATTGCTGCTAAATCTGCTGCTTTAGATAAAATTGGGCCAGATGTAGTTTTCAAATTAACACCTAATTCCCTAGATACGATATGAGCTAGAGAAGTTTTACCCAATCCTGGAGGTCCATATAACAAAATATGATCTAAAGATTCAGACCTAGATTTGGCTGCGCTAATAAATACCGATAAATTATGTTTAATATGATTCTGACCAATAAAATCAACCAAAGTTTTAGGACGTTGAGAATAATTTTTATCCTCATTCATCTCTTGTTGAGGTAAAATATTTCGCATATCACTTGCCTTTTAATGCTAACTTAATCAAATCTTCGAGAGATATATCTTTATTCTGGATAAATAATTTATGAATTACACTATGAGCAACATCAGCTTGCATACCTAAATTTGTCAATGCAGATATAGCGCTAGATAGCATTGTCATATCATGTGGGTTAATAGAAGCCACTTGTAAATTAGCTGCAATTTTTGGATTTGATGGGGTACTTACTGCAAAACGATCCTTCAATTCTATTATAATTCTTTCTGCAAGTTTTTTACCAATGCCAGCTATATCATGGAATATTTTTTTATTATTAGTACTTAATGCATAACTAATTTCTTCAGGTGAGATAGAAGATAATATGTTTAGACCCATTTTATTACCAACTCCTTTAACAGATGTTAATAGCAAAAAGCTATATTTTTCTGAGAAGTCATTAAAACCATATAAATCAAAATTTTCATCTCTGATATATGTATGTATAAATAATATTTTCTCCTCATTCAATACAAGATTAGCCAAGGTTTTACTAGAACAAAACACCATATAACCAATTCCAGAAACATCCAAGATCAGATGATCTGCATATACTGAATCTACTCTACCTACAATCTTGCCAATCATATTTGATACAAAAATTATCTACAATCCTGTAATATAACAAAATATTATGTAAAAAATAATAACCTAATACTTTAATATTGTATATATAATTTACATACATTGTTTCTATAATAGAACAGTATAATGTATATACTAATCATTATTATTAATATTTTGTTCATTATTTTTTTTTACGATAGTGGATCTTACTTTTTGATCATAATCCTTAAATATTTTTGGAATATTTATCTCTATTTTTTTATCCCTATGTGCCTTTACGATTCTTTTACCTGCTTCTAAATTAAACCCTTTATTAATTTTATTACTACCTAGAAATTCTGGTAGATCCATATAATTTACAGATGTGGTTTGATTGACTGCATTAATCATCTTTGAATCCCTATCAATAGGGATTTCACGTGATTCTATATTATTCTTGTCAATACTAGTGTCTGACGATGATTTATCTCCTCCTATACCTCCCATATCAATACTAGTGTCTGACAATGATTTATCTCCTATACCTCCCCTATCAATACCAGTGTCTGACAATGACTTATCTCCTCCTATATCCTGCATCATCTCAGTTTTAGTCAGATCTTTATTAGTAGAAACCTTTATCGATTCTGTACTGCTTACATTTTGTATTGTTTTACTTTTATCATCTTCAAATATTTTTGGAATATTTATCTCTATTTTATCCCTATGTGTCTTTACGATTCTTTTACCTGCTTCTAAATTAAACCCTTTATTAATTTTACTACTGCCCAGAAATTCTGGTAGATCCATATAATTTACAGATGTGGTTTGATTGACTGCATTAATCATCTTTGAATCCTTATCAATAGGGACTTCATGTGATTCTACATCACCACGTACTTTCTGAGCATTTGCATTATTATCGATAGGGAATTTCGACAACTCTACACCACCACGCGCTTTCTTGGCATTTGTATTATTAGTACTAGGTTTTTGTAATACTGATTTATTAGAATTTGGTTCTGGTATTCCCTCCATAATTCTACTCCTGCCTCTTAATTTATCAATTACTCCACGTTTAAAATTATTTTTAGCTTTTAAGAATTTTTTATAGATACCGCTAGATCTAACATTATGAGATATAGTTCTTTCTGGATCAGAGGAGGATATTACATTTGATAATGCATTTGCTAAAAATCTTGCAGATTTTACAAATAAGTATAACAAAAATATACTAAAATATATTTTAAATATACCATTCCAATGTAGAAAGTTACCTTGATGAAATTGCTCTATTCTATATTGATCATTAGGATTTTTAGGGTCAAGAAATGGTAAATCTGGATATCTCTTATCTATACACTCATATGGCGCACAAAATATTTTATCTCCAGTAACAGAAGTCTTCACATGAGATATAGGAACAACAATATCTGAAGTTTCCTTAACGAAATCTGATGATTTATAAGGTAAAGGATACCAATAGTGAATAAAAGGTAAAAGAGAAAATTTACATACTCTAAACCCAATTGAACTGTAAACTTCTTGCACTACTAAATTTGAAATTAAATAAAAACCTGTAAATAATACAATAGGCTGCAATGCATACATTACTAAATATTTTATCCAATTCATAAATAAATCACGAGTTATACTGAATAAAACACATGAGATAAAAATTGGTGCCATAGTAATAGTAATAGACATAAATATCAAAGATATCGTATATTTATACATAGCATCCATGAAAATCCACACTATTAATATGAATGCTACATATAGTGCTATAATGTATATTATCCCTGCTGCATTGACAAATATCAAAGCTTGCAACCTAATGGCTACGTTCTCTGAAAATATAAAGCCAATCACACCAGAATCTGATATCCCTCCAGCATTAAAAGATGACACCATAGATATTATCCATTCTACACCTTCTGTAAATATTATTAAGAGTTTATTATAAAAAAAATCCCAACTCTCATTAGTATTGACTAATAGTGATAATGCAGCAATTTTTATCAATCTCATTACTAGATCTTTATTAGAGATATCAATATTTCCAATAAAATATAACAAAAATGTCCAAATAACATACAGAGTAATCAATATTGTTACTAATCTGGTATATTGAATATTATTAATAATTCTGTTATATAATTTGTGCACAACACCATCTTCACTACTAAGTAGAAAATTTTTTATTAATAAAGCTACTCCATTATAATCCTGTGAAGCGGTTGTATCACCCACTCCAGATTTGACAATAAGACGATATTTACCAGAATTAGTATCATAAAAATTACTAAAAAATTTAAATAATAAGCTACCTTGTTTGAATCCCTTCATTTCCTTTTTTGTATAATAAATACCAGAAACTTTATGAAGTTTAGAGCTGCGACTATTTGGATAATTAAAAAAATTATATTTTTTATTGTCCAAGTTATATAAATAAAATATCTTAAATTGGTTACTATTTGTACTATTGATCTCATAAGGAGATAACCCCCCATATAATCCTAACCCATCAGTGAATAAACATAATTTATTCTCTAATCCAATATTACCACCCAGTGCAATAGAATTTGTTATAAGGTTACATTTAGGTAATGTTTTACAAAATTTCGATAAACTACCATCAGCATTCATATAGCTTCCATACCAACTACACCAAGCTGAAACTTCTGTATTATTATCATCTTTATTATAAGAATTAACAGTAATAACTAGTGGAGCACCATTCAATACCAATCCATTAGGTGCATACCACGGCATATATTCTGATGAATATATCATATGATCATTCAATACTGTGGGATATTGTGCATTCACATCAATATATTTATATTGACCAAAATCTTCAGCATCTATGCACGGCTCATAATAACAGGATTCTAATAGTAAAAATAATATTAATATTATTAACTTAAAATATGACATATAACCGAAATTAACCCTTATTCCTCATATTATCTACTTACCTTGCTTATCACATCGTCAACCACGGCTGCATTTTGCATTGAGGTAATAACAGTAACGATTGATCTAGTGTACTCTGGTAAAACGGATGATATTTTACCAAAAATATATATAATGAATGTTGATAACATAATATCTATGTAATTTATGTACAGCATATTTGCGTTAATAAATTCTTGAATAGTACTAGGAGTAGTAACTATAGGTTGGTATTGTATATATTGTTCATGCAAAATTGCTATCCCAGCAACATTGAGCTCCAATGGATTAATTGACAATTGTTGTGAAGAAACCGCCTGGTATAAAAATACTGATATATGCTGTTCTAAAAATAATAAAAATAGCATGAGTATTATTGCATTAAGCATAATAGCAAACATGACCCCAAACCAATTTGATAGCATAATTTGTGTATGTTCAAATAACATAAAAACTGCAAAAAGTGGAAATAACACTATCAATACAGACAAAAATAGAAAGGATAATGTGTAATTTACTATAACGCGCAATACAAGAACTAAAATACGATACATCGAGATAATTAGCATAATAGTGGTAAAAAACATTATACTAAAAAGCTGATATATAAGTAATTCAAGTACGTATGGATTCAAATATTTACTCAATATTAAATCGATCCAAGAAAAAGGATTACTTGAATCTACCAATTGATCACTATTTACTATATTAATAATTAATTGATTAATGGATTCAGTAAATATACGAAACAAATAGTTATTAAAAAAATCCCAACTGGCATCACTAACTAAAGTTATAATAATTGCAATTTTCATAACTCTTATTGCCAAATCTTCAACTGATATTTCTACACGTCCCATTAAAAATAATAATCCGTAAATTGTGATATATAATATTAAAGTAGTATGTACAATATTCTTAACATTATGATTGCCTATAATATAGTGATACATGATATTTGTTACAGAACTTAACTGCTGTATTAAGGACTGGATTATTGGGTAAATCATATCTTGAAAAAAGCTACTTGCGGTGTAATTACTTAAATTAACTACGATATTACCTGCTATATTGCCATTATCTTCTGCATTGACAACCTTTAGCCATATATTACCGGAAGTAGTAGCATTAATTGTATTTTGGTCTGCAGTTAATATTGTACCTACTACATCATCATCGGGTGGAGTATCAGAAATACTATATGAAACTTGATAATCATTATTAACTATTTTGTGATATATATCCAATTTCATGATATACCCTCCAAAATGCAAAAATTTCACATGATCTACTTGATTCAAACGTAGTCTCTCATCAAAAAAATTAATATTTTGACCAGCTAAATTCCAATCTGCAAATAATTGAAAATAATCTTCTGCTGAAATCATACCAGATATTGGCCTAGAATTATCAAGATCAAAAATCAATGTCTTATCAGAATCAATTTTATTATAGTGAAAAAAAGCTCCTATATTAGAACCATTCCAGTGATTGATAGGAAATTTTTCATTACTATCTTTTATTACATCACCACCTAAAATAATTTTCATACCTTGCCCATATTTATTAATACATAAACCAGAACTTCTATTAGTACATTCTGGTATATTTCTAGTATTTGGTATAACAATTTGATTATAGGAAGAATTTTCAGGCTTTGTAGTGATTGGGTTCCCAACCAATATATTATATCCTATATCTGTTCCAATGATTCCATCTGGTATAATTTCCGGACAATGATCAGGCAGTGTAATATAACCAGTAACCCTATTTCTACTATTATGAATAGCAGCTATAGATTTATTAGTTTTACTAGTTTTTCTAGGAAAACTCTCAATATTCAAACATCTAAAACATAATGCATCATCCCCTAAATCCGCCATATCTTTACCGGTATTTGATGCTGTACACACATTACTACAGTAAGAATTATTGATTTCATCAGGAGTAATAATACCCCTATTACATACATTACAAGGACCTTCTATATTAAATTTTTGATTAACTGTAATAACATTATCACCAGCGTGATCTAATTTTTCAGAATTAGAAGAAACAGAGTTATTTTCATGTAGGACATGTTTTAAAACCAATTCTTCATTATCTGCTACGTTAAATTTATTATAATCTATATGCCATTTTCTTACATATCTACATTGAGCAATATTGATTACTTGCCCTCCAAGCAGTCTATTAGTTATTTTATGCCCTATTATACTACCCAATGCAGTATCAAATTTTAATGTATCCGGATGCACTACACGAAATAAGTTAGGGAATAACTTTCTAACTATAGACCAATTTTCTATTAACCAATCCCAATTACTAATAGTCCAATTCTGGCTACCTGTATATTCTGCTTGCAAAAATGACCATAGCACGTGAGCATTAATATAATTCCAAATTTTACAACTATGTTGATTATCTCTACATGATTCCCATGTTTGAGATACTGTCCAATTGAACATATCTTTATACTTACTAAATGTAGTATCTGAAGCAATATAATAGGTATAACCAGTATTAGTACCTCTATACCTGTTAAAAGCAGTTAATATTTCTCCTGCAATATTTTTCCAACTCTTTTTAGGAGGAGTAACAGGAAAACTATAAAGATCTTCTGAATAAGAACCATAAACATCTGGTACCCAAAAGGTTGTAGGTATAGGAATAGCAAAAGGAGGAATAAACTCCCAAGCTAAATCAATGGTACCTCCACTATTTCTCGCTACACATTGGTACTGGTAAGCATTTGTTACTGATGGATCATAAAAATCTTCAACTTTTCTATCATAATATTGGTCAACTACAAATTTCATTTTAGTATTATGATCCGCCCAATTATCTATATCGATACCCAAGCAATTATAACAAGCAGAGTCACTTATATTATTTGTTAAAGTAGCTAACTCATTATCATTTCTAGAATCAGAGATTGAGTTACATGATGTACAATGTTTGTATATACTACTTAAATCTTCATAGGTGATTTTATGATGGCAATGTTTACCACTATCTTTAGCCCTACCAGGAATAAATAGCTTGTTATAATAAATAATACCTGACTTTAATATGTTCCTAAAATTAGGTTTAGCTACATAATTTTCAGAAGGTTCTATAGGTAAATTATCTTTCAAAGTAATTACCAATGTATCACCTTTAGTAAGTGGAACCTGATTAGAAACAGGCAAAAATGCTGAAGGATTAATTGTATCTATATCTTGCTTTTCTAACGCAAGTAAATTTCCAGCAAATTCCTCATATGAAATGTTTTTTTGGCTGCGTACTACCTGGGGCTTAGCAAATCTAGGATCTATACGAAATAATACATAATATGTTTCATCAGGCTCAGGGTTATTTCTAACCTGAGATATATCTTCAGATGGTAATTGATTTTTATCTAACTTAATCTTAACATTATTACCAGCATTTACATGTAATGTTGAATCTATCCAATTAGCGTTAGATACAGCTAATGAAATAACCTTGTTGTCAACTACCCCATACCCTGGTACAGTAAGGGTTGCAGGAGAAGATACTGTTTGATTATTAGTAAAAATATTAGTTGGAGAATCAATATTCTCAGCACTACCTAAAATAGTAAAATCAGTAATAACAAATATTATTATAAATAATATAAAGTAGATTTTGTTGTATCTTATTACTTTAAACATATTAATATTCATGAATTATTATCTTTACTATCTTTAGTATTAGATTGTAATTTTTTACTATTATCTTTACTATTTTTAGTATTAAATTGTAATTTCTTACTATTATCTTTAGGGAATTCTGTCAATTTATTATCAATGAACTTTCGTGGGGCATGATACAGATTTTTACTAAATTTATATAAATTACGCCCCACGTTATAAGATGTTTTCACGGTTGTATTATTAGCTTTAAAAGCCCTAGTTTGAATAACATTATAACCAAATATATTTTTTGTAGATTGATCTATAGAATTAACAGCGCTTCTAGCATAATTATTAATTCGCACTTTTTTAGACGTAAATTTTTCCTTCATGGATGCTCTAATATTAGAGACAGGCTGTGATTTCCATATTTTGTTACCTGCAAATTTTATAGCCTTGTAAGAATATATGGCTGTTGTATGTAACGGATGGCTTATCATATACCCCACAGCAGCATAAGTATTGGCAGTATTTTTAAGAGATACAGATAATCCTTTAGTACGTGATGAAAATCGTAAGCTCTTATCAGTGATAGATTTAGATAAAAAATTAGGAGTTAGCCTTGTTTTTATTGTGCTCTCCTTACCAGAGATTTTATTGAATATTTTTTTTGCTCCATATTCTATACCATATAACGAGCTCTCCACTGGCTTAACTAATTTTGCAGCAACATTACCAGCTATTTCTACAGATATTCTGCTAGCATTTACTATCCTGGCCCTTCTTCGCTTAGCGGACGACATAGCTAATGGGATTTTGCTTAATCCTACAAATGGAGCTTTTACTATTTGTGATGGACGTTTGATAATATGTGTTAAAAAAGCATTTTTTACATTACTAAACAAATCATTCCCATCATTATCTAACAGAGAATTGAGGGTATTAGAAATAAATCCAGTATATTCAAACATTACAACCCCTATCATGATCAGTGTTACTATTTCACCAAATGAAATATTCATTACATCTGTAAATTCTAATCCCCATGGCATGAATAACTGTAAACAAAATAATGGGTGGCCTGCTGTTATAAACTCTGCAATATCTACAAGAACAGGTATACCTAATACTATATCACTCAAATATATAGGGAGAGCACATTTAATACATACGCTATAACCTAGAATAGAATCTAAAAAATACATAAATAATTTCATTAACATAATCACCCCTGTAAGCATAATTACAGGTTCTAATATGTAATAGAAAATTCTATTGACCCAATTATAAAATAGAGATTTAGTAGTATCAAATAACAAAAATACTAAGAATATAGGAGATAAAGTTAATAATACTCCTAAAACAAAAATTGCTGCCAGATAAGAGACAATCACCTTAATAGAAACATAACTAACAATTCCGACAATAGATAAAACAAGCGCCACGTAAACTACTCCATGTATTCCTATAGCAAATAATGCAAAAATCTGTTTCCAAAATACTTCACTAAAAAATATTTGGGTAAAAATGCTTGTCAGAAAATCAAAAGGATCACCACCTGTCTGACCATTAATACTTTGTATAAGTTCATCACCTGCCTTAATTACCAAATCAAATATATATTTATTAAAAAATTCAAAAGTTTGACCACTTATTAATCCAGCTATGATAGCTATTTTACTGATATGGATTATTAATTCAGTAGTATTAATATTAACCATTGCAAATAGAAACATTACAGTGTAAACAATGATATATATTGTTAATATATTTTTAATATACAAGAAAAAATCGATACAATCAGAAGTAACCTCTTCTGTAGAAGTTACATCAGAATAACAGGTTATATTCTTAAAATAATTTCTTACGTTATGTTGTATTATATTAATAAAATCTTCTTTAAGGGGTTTAAATATTGATGTCACCGGATTCAATAAAGCAGTGTTATCACCCCAAGAGATAGCATACTCGCCTTCGCTGTGAATGTAGTTTTCTTCATCATTTTTGATTCTAAGAAAAATTTTACTATTATCATCAGTAATATTAATGGATCCTTTATTATCTGAGTTCAATACAGCGACATTGCCATTAATAGATGATGATATAAAATCTGTACTACCATGTTTTATAAGATATTCTATTTTACCATTATTACTTAATCCATCATCAATACCCTTTCCATTTAAACTCTGACATGTAGAATGCTGAACATATAATATATATCCTCCTGTATTTGCAGAATTATTATTATGAATATTATTAAGAAACTTTAACTGTAAATATTTATTACTAACTTTACTAACAGAATTCTCAATTGAATCTTGTTTATCAAAAAAAATAGGTATTTTACCTTTGATTCCAACAGTATCAGAAGAAAAATTTTTTGTAGTGACTATATCATACTCGCTATCATCCTTAATATTTATGGTATCTGAATCTGCAACTGTAAATAATAATCCTGCTGCATCATTTGCAGAATACCAAGACTTAATGCTATTGCTATAATCTGAACTATTAATTGTATCTTGATCATTCATGCAATCTAAATCACGTTTAAAATCCAGCTTATTTAATAGCTGACTCCATGAATAAATATATTGATCCTGATACGGGATAGGGAGTCTTGCTAATTCATTAATCCCTCCTGTTCCACAGCTTTTGATATAGTGCCCAGAGTACCTGCTATACCTTCCACACACCGGATGATATATAATTTTGTTATTAGTACAATCTGCTACTATCAACTCTTTATCAAATTCACTAATATAATGTACTTGGCTTAAAGATTTTTGATCTGGTTTTATATATACAGATATTAAATCATTTTTATTTAACTTTAATAAATTACGCTGAAGATTTTTTGCATCAAACACCAGTGATATTTGCTTATCGCTGCCTACTGGTGGTATATAGATTATATTACCATCTCTATCAGTATTGGTATTTGATTCCAAATTATTATTAGGCAATCTAGATCTACACAACCCTACTCTACCACTAACAGTAAAATCAAAAACATCTCCACGTTGAAATTGCTTATCTACATTCAGCCATTGCCCGTAATGAATAGGGTTGGCTTTAGAATCTGAAGATAAATCTTTATATAAGCCATTGGCTTTCAAAATTAGGGTACTATAGCTTAAAGATACAAATTCAGAATTTGTTGAACCATCCTTACCATATCTCATATAGCAAGAACGCCCATGAAAAATTAGAAATATGATTTGAAATATAAAAATCAATATTGCCCCAAGGAATACCAACTTATACAGGATAAGAAATAACTTCATGGCAACTACAATTATATACTTATTTACTATTCATCTATTAATTCAAATCTT
This sequence comes from Rickettsia endosymbiont of Cardiosporidium cionae, assembly GCF_015476335.1. Classification (GTDB taxonomy): domain Bacteria; phylum Pseudomonadota; class Alphaproteobacteria; order Rickettsiales; family Rickettsiaceae; genus JADHZC01. The sequence goes on along the minus strand of NZ_JADAQY010000002.1, from coordinate 210,813 downwards.
AAAAAAACTTCATATAACCACCTCCACTCACACGCAATGCTAGGCCAGTAAATGTCTTAAATAAAATTAACATTACAATATTTAAGACAATAATCTTTAATATGTATATATCCAAAGATTGGTTATAGGATAATTTTTCTTGCTGCCAATCATATCCATGATAGTATCTCATTAATTGATACATCACACTTTGTTCTTTACAGACACTAATATCAGTATCTGGCAAAATCATTTCGAAACTGCTAAAATATTTAGTGATATTATTCCCTGATTGATCTACATTAATCCTATAGTCATGTTTAAGGATCTCACAATTTTTCATTAACTCTTTATTCTCGAATAGTAAAAAAAAACCAATAAAGGTAATAAATACTACTGGTTGCACAACAGCAGATATCATTAATTTTAACCATCCATTAAAATATTCCTTAGTTTGTTCAAACAATACCATTGGTATAAAAATAGGCGATAAATACCCGAGGACATAGATCGTCATGATTGATATAATATATATAGCTGTATAACTAAAAATTAAAAATAAAACAGAAGATATAAAAATCAATAGACCGATACAAAATAATAAGGTCTTTGTTCCTGAACGAAATGCGGCCCATATTACAGTAAATATATTAAAGGAATCTATAGTATTAATAGATATTGGCATATCATCGGAATCAGAATTTCTAGATAATCGCCTATCATCACTGACAGAATCAGTATTTAATTTTGCTAACCCCGATTCTAAAGCACCATCAAACATACTATGATTACCATAAATAAAATTTGCTCCTAAATAGTAAGAGATGATACACTCAAATTTATCCCATAATAGCATACCCTGATGTCCTGATTCATACTTGCTTATATCGAAATTACATAACTTATTATTATTAGATTGCATTGCAGTAAGAATTCTTGTAGTAAGGTAATTGGTAAGCTCAATCAACATTGGTAATACATGATCTATTAACGCATTTGCATTGGTGCTTTCTGATATATCATCACTAATACCAGTTTTGCCTATACCTATAGAAAGATAACCTACTAAAATAATTGTTAAAACAAATTTAGCAATTTCTGCAGTTGACATGTAATGATTTCTAGAATTTATATGTAACAAAATATTAATACCATAAATTATCACATATAAAATTAATGCTGCTTTAACTGCATATTGGATCCAACCTTGAAATTTATAAAAAGAATTTAATAAATAATCATTAGAAGAGCGTGATGATATTTTATCAACACCATCTGAAGAGATATCAACACAACCATCATATTGATAAAAACTATTGTATATAGATTTTACAAGACATTCCATGAATCTACCTATAGTGTTCAATAGGCTCTGGCTATAGTGATTTGTTCTATAACATTGTATGAAAGACTGGCCACATTTTGTACCCAACTCCTCAGTACGCAAATTATCATGCTTAATACGTGCAAACAGCGGTATATTGCCATCTATTGTTGAGAGCACAATATAGCTACCAATAGCATTAGAGATATTTTTAATATATCTTTTCTCTAAGACATTACCATTCATACTAGAAATATGATCTAAATCTAAGACTTTAATGTCAATAGACTGATTTTTGTTTAATACATGTATATCACTATTACAATATTTGTGTCTATCTTCAGTTGGTATAAACTGATTATATAAAGCATCCCCTATAGTATTTTCAGAAATACAAAAAATAAATTTTTCATTATTACCATTAGTACAATCAGCCTGATCATTAGCAAATATTAGAATTTTTGGATAAATATTTCTATATGCCAGATCAAAACTCTGATAAACACTAATTAAAGGTCTTTTACAGATGACCATTTTTTCAGAATTCAAAGCAAAAGAAATAATATGGGAATAAACTATAGCTGATACAATCACTATATATTTAGTCATAGAAATATCAAATTATCACTATCATCAAAAAATTTTTGAATTGGTATGATATATATTATAATATTAATTATTAGTTAACTATTTAATTATATATAAATAATCTAATATTTCTTAAGCTTGATACATCAAAGCCACTAACGAAAAGAAAAGATGAATAAAAATACTATGAGTTACAAAACGTAAAACTGCGCACCAAAAAATGATGCACAGTTCAGTTATACAGAATGGAATAGGATAAATTACCCTATAAAACACTATTATAATTCTATTTCCACTACAGGTCTGTTAATGTTGTAGTATTTAAATTCAAGCATGCACTGTCGTCTTGACCAGTAACCGCAACTTGCGTGAGGCAATCTTGAACGGTAGTATACTCAACATTCTGGGAGTAAGAATTATCAAATTCCTGATTAGTAACAAGTTCCTGATTAGGAAAATATCTGTCAAAGCTTTCAGAAACAGCAGGCATTAAGTCAGATACCATTAAATGAACTATATTAAACAATATTGAAACAATATCATTTAGTTGTTTGTTATTACGATTACCATGCTCTTTTGTTATTTCAGATGCTATTCCGGGATTACTACAATATGCAGTAACAATTGCATCACCATTAACTTCTTCTACTTGCTCCGCATTAACTGACATATTATTAAACTGTTCTATGTATTCATCTCTTACATTTATACCGAATAGAGAATTAGAAACCTTAGCAAACAACAATTTCATACGAAAATACTGAGTATCGGTATTTTCAATAAGATTATTAGTAATACTCTTAAGAATACTCTTACTATCAGTATTAAAACCAGCACATAATATCTTCAACCATTCATCGGTATTATTATACAAAACGCTTTTACCTAATTCACTATCATTTATGAGAGATTTCGATTCATTAACAAAATGATATAATGTACTGAATTTGGTAAAGTCTTCAGCAAGAATATTCTTTAGAGATTTACTCAAAATAAATAATTTTAATAAATCACTTACTATATGATACCCATGAGTAAGATCACCTTCAACAAATTGCATCTTAGTCAAGATTTGTACACTATTACCAGATAAAATCTCAAGTGTTTTAAAACAAAATCTTTTAACGTTTTCTCTAAAATCATCCAAATCTTCTTTAATATTATCTAGAGAAACCTGCGAATCTTTAATAAACGCTGCATATAATTCCTGTAATATTTTACTGTTTTCATTAGAACTGATATGAAGGAGTTGCTCAGTCATCCCTTCCAAAATGGATTGATTCCAAGTAACTTGTGAGTTTATGATATCAGAAGGCTTATATATAAAATCTTTAAAAAATTCACTCAAACTGGAAATAAAAAAAACAGTTCGCAAAGCTGCTTGATAACAATGAAATTGAGCGTCAAAATAATATTTCATTGGAGAAATTGAAGGGTCAGGCAAAGTTTTCTCCTTTATGTTGGTCATTCTTTTAATATTTTCAAAGTTTATGTAATCGTAATTAAAACACTGACCACCTTGATTATCATTTACAAAACAATCATTATGGATATCCATCTGGTCACCATAAAATTGCTTCAAAATGAACATCATCATTGCTTTATATTGATTAACAAATTTTTTTTCAGTAATCCCTTTCTTTGACAGATTCTGGGTTGGTGTCACTGTAGTCAATTTATTGAAACATTGCCTAAGAATATCCAAAGGATAGGAATATACTTCTTTATACAAAGCAAAGTATGATTTCTCAGAAATCATAGTAAACTTAGTACTTAAAAATTCTTCATCCTGCAATGGCAGTACGTGCAAGAATAAGAAATCTAATAATGAAGATAGTCTAAAACCTGAAGCAACTCTGTTATCCCCTATAGCACTTTCTACAGAGTTTAATGCTACTACATCTGATGTATTAAACGCCCGATTTTCTATATTACGAAATAATTCTTTAATAGTAGATATCATATCAAAAGTTACATTGAATGGCTTAACATAATCAACTACTCTAGCAAGTACTTCCCCAATTGGAAACAGTTCTTCAGATAATGAGTTTATAGAATAACTCTTGTTAGTATTCTTTAATACTTTGGCATAATCAATGTTAGAAATAATACCATATCTCAGAACATGTGAATTAAAGCTAAAAATATTTTCTTGCATAGCGTCCTGATACCTGTCCGCGGTATACTTTAATCTCAAATACATATCCTCCATTATTTTTTCATATTCAATAAATCTGTTTTTGGCTTCTTGATTAATATTGGCATTTTGCGTTATACAACGGGCTATTTCACTTACTAAAGTTTGCAAATTTGAAGTAGAAAACGATATATCAACTTGAGCTTCAGATACTTCAGCATTTTGAGGACTTTTAGGTATGTCACTAAACACACGTATATGATTAGCACACCTCATAACATTCCCTAGATCTGCTAAATTCACTATGTATTGAACGTTTGATGATTTTAAAGCCTCTGTTAAGGATGCAATTACCCTCTGGTATGCATTTTCGATATTATCATTACTGCTAACCACTTTAATTGATCGATCTACTTCATCTATCAAAAAACTTACAGCTTGATTTTTTAAGTTATGTATAATAGAAGAGTAATTACTACTTGCTACAAAGGATATACTATTAGTACTATCAATCACATTTATCCTATCTAAAACAGCCAACCTGTCGTTAGTTTCAGTATTTGCAAGAACCAACCCTGCTCTTGCAGTATTTCTAACAACCAACTCTCTGCTGCTTGATGTAGTACTACTTGAGCTTTGTCCATTTACAGTATTTCTATTATTTCCCATAACACACCTTTATTGCATTAATATTAATAAATATTAATTTAATATATCATAATAATATATTAAAATCTAGTAATAAAACTGCAATAGTATGTTTGAAAGCAGTATACCAATTTAATTAGAAAATACTTGTTATCAACATATATTACTCTATAATAAGCAACACTGGAGTTAACTGCTGACTCTAAGCGCATTTGTTTTAATCACATAAGTGAAATAGTTACTGTATTAGAAAAAAAATAAAATTCAGCAGATACAGATTCTTAAGTATTACAAATTTATCTAAGTAAGACGTTAATTGATGCTTCTATCTTTAGTATAATCGAGCTAAAATCAATAAAATATATGTATAAACCAGTAGAAATAAGATATCTACCATTAATACTCGCAATATCATTAATTCCTCCCTGTGTTGAAGTAGATATTTCTGTCCCAAGCTTTGCTGTAATGTCCGAGTATTTTAATACGTCTGATAAAATGATTCAAATGACCATGTCATTAGATTTTTTAGGATTTTTCATATCTAGCATATTTATTGGCCCTATTTCTGAATCATTCGGTAGAAGAAAGATTATGATAATTGGTAATATCATAATGCTGTTAGGAGCACTAGGCTGTGTATTTGCTGAATCTATTACAGTATTATTGATATCTAGGTTTATAGAGGGGTGTGGTTCTAGTACATCAACAATAATAACATTCGCAATAATAGCGGATATATATTCAGGTAGAAAATCTACACATATAATAAGTCAGATCAACTCATTAGTACATGTGTTTACCGCAATAGCACCTATAATAGGAGGTATCATTAATGAATTTATTGGTTGGAGAGGCAATTATTCATTTATAGCTATTATATCATTCATCTCGTGCATAATACTTTTGATTGCACTACCAGAAACCAAAAATATATATAAAAGATTTTCAATTCAAGAAATGCTAAATGACTATAAATTATTATTCCTAAATAAAAAATTCATATCTACATCCCTAATAATGTCTATGTATTTTTCGTCATATCTGACTTTCATATCTTGTGCAACATTTCTATATACTACCACATTTAAACTTTCTACAATACACTATACCATTCACCAAGCTGTAATAATACTTGCATTTTCTTTAGTAAGTATATATGTAAACACTGTAGTAAATTACTTTGGAGAAAAAAAAACAGTAATTTATTCTACAATACTAACAGTAGTGTCATGTCTTGCAATGTTATATTTAGGCATAATTGATATACAACAAGCATCCTTCATCACGGCAGCTATGGTAGCGTTTTCTGCTGCTGATGCAATTATATACCCAATTCTTTTAACTAAAACCTTAGAGATTGCTCCTAGTATCAAGGGTACAATATCGTCATCCCTATTCACGCTACGAGCTCTAGTTTCTGCTATATTTGTTATAATCACTGGATACTTATACAATGGTACCATGTTAACGATTGCATTAGTGATATCATTAGAGGTTTCAATAATTACATTTTTTATATTGATTACCTTAAAAATCATTTTATTTGAGGATAAGAAATAGTATAATTCTCAGAAGTCTAAGAACATAATAGATATTGGTTATTTAATGAAAAAGCAAATTGTTTACTCAAAATTTTTATCTCGTATATTGGCAGTATCTATAGATCTATTAATTTGCAATATGATAACGCTAGTGCTAATGAAGGCTTTTGCTATAAATTACGAACCAAAAATTACTGAATATATAAATAAGAAATATTCACATGATACTAACAAACATCATATGTTAGAAAACATGTTATCGAACATTGATATAACACATATAGTACGTGAAACTTTATTCAATATTATGTTAAATATGTCAATATTTATGCTTTACTCTGGATTGTTTTTGATGTATTTCAGTACTACTCTTGGAAAATTGCTTTTTAATATGAAGATATTGGATGCTAAGAACTATAAAAACACTACTAAAGTTCAATGTATGAAGAGGATAGTAATGTATCCTCTATTTTTGATCAATATATTTGTAATGCTTTATGATAAAAAAACACAAGGGCTACATGATAAATTTGCTAACACAATAGTTGTACAAAGATAAATTTCTTAAATAAGCAAATAGTATAATATTGTTTATTCATATAATCCGTCTCACAAGAGTTTAATTAAGTAATGTTGGATATATTCTATACTGTTCTACCGATATTTTTGATAGCATTTTTAGGAAGTGTTATAAAGAGAAACTGGTTAAAATCTGATGAGTTTTGGCGAGGTCTTGAAAAGTTATCTTTTTACCTTGTTTTTCCTATGGTTCTTTTTGAAAATATTCTGAAATTATCTATATGCCCTTCAGAAATAACAAAATTAATCATATCACTGATGATATCTGTACTAATAATTGCTGCAATACTTATGTTACACAGGTATAAAACTGGTTACGATAAAATACAATTCAGCTCAGTATTTCAAGGATGTGTCAGATATAATAATTATATTCTATTCGGTTTAGGCACAGCATTATTAGGAGATGAAGGTTTAGCTATTATATCTATAATAGCTCCATATATGGTAGTATTCGTTAATATTTCTGCCATTATTATGTTTAATTTTTATACTATGAATAGTCACATAAATAAGAGACAGCAATTATTAGTAATAATACGATCTATCATTACCAATCCTATGATTGTATCCAGTTTAATAGCTGTATTATTCTTGTATTTTGAAATTGAAATAAATATTGGGATCAAAAAAACTATAACACATATAACAAATTCTGCATTGACAATTAGTATGATGGTAATAGGAGCAAGCCTAAAATTTAAAATTAATAAAAAATATTATAAGCAAGTAATATGTACATCATTAACAAAATTATGCTTGTTACCCATCATTACGTATATTACTATGAAGCTGATGTCTGTGAATGGTATAGTGAATCTAGTAGGATTGCTGTTCAGTTGCATGCCGTGCTCTAGTTCTGCTGTCATTTTATCTAGACAATTAAATGGAGATGTAGAAACTATGTCATCCACTATAACATTTTCTACCATATTTTCTATTTTCTCATTATCAATCTTACTATATTTATTCAGGTAATTACATAATGCAAAACCTAAATAAAAGTAATTCTTTTTACATTACTACTCCTATATTTTACGTGAATGATAAACCGCATATAGGACATTTATACAGTTGTATAATTGCAGATGTAATAGCTAGATTGATGAGGATGCAAAATAAAGAAGTATTGTTTTTAACAGGGACAGATGAACACGGACAAAAAATTCTAAAATCTGCTACTGAATCAGGGAAAAAGACTTATGATTTTGTTACAGAAAATTCAGAATTTTTTAAGAAATTAACCAAGGATTTTGATATAACAAATACAGATTTTATCAGAACAACAGAAGAAAGACATAAAAATACTGTCCAATCTCTTTGGAAGAAACTTTTAGATAACGGAGATATATATCTCGGAAAATATAAAGGATGGTACTCCCTAAGAGATGAATCTTTTTATAACGTAACAGAATTGGATAATAATGGATTGGCTCCTACAGGATCAACAGTAGAATGGTTAGAAGAAACTAGTTATTTCTTTGCATTATCTAAATGGCAAGATGCATTAATTAAGTTTTACGACAGTAATCCAGATTTTATTAAACCTAAACAATACATGAATGAAGTAAAAAATTTTGTTAAATCCGGGTTAAATGATTTATCAATTTCTAGACTAAAACTAAAGTGGGGTATAAAGGTCCCTAATGATATCAGTCACGTCATATACGTGTGGCTAGACGCACTTACAAACTATATATCTGCTTTAAACTATGGTACAGAAGATGCATCATTATTCTATAAATATTGGCCAGCAAATTTACATATAATAGGAAAAGATATACTAAAATTTCATGCTATCTACTGGCCAGCATTTCTTATGTCTGCTAAAATAGCACTGCCTAAAACAATATTTTCTCATGGTTGGTGGACAAATGAGGGGCAAAAGATTTCTAAATCTTTAGGTAACGTCATTGATCCATGTGAATTGTTAGAAAATTTTGGTATAGATTTAGTTAGGTATTTCATGATAAGAGGGATTTCTTTAGGTAATGATGGAGATTATTCTAAAAATAAAATACTCTTAATGAATAATACAGAATTAGTTAACAAGATAGGAAATTTAATTCATAGAACATGCGTATTTGCATATAATAATTGTAATCAAGCTATACCAGAAATTCTAGAATATAGTATTACAGAGATATATAACAAAGAATTACTAACACAAGTAGGTAAATATTTATCGAATTTGGAAGAACTAATTACAAATTATAAAGTAGATACCATATTAGAGTATATACTAGGAATTGTTGAACTTGGTAATAAATTTATAGATAATAAAGAGCCTTGGAAATTAAAAAAACATAATAAGATTTCAGATATGAATTTGGTGATTTATCAATTGTTAGAATTAATTAGATGTGTATGTATAGTGATGCAAGCGTTTACTCCAAAATTTGCAGAAGTAATATTGAATCAGATATCAGTCCCAAAAAATGAACGCAAAATACAACATCTAAATTACAAATTTGCACTGAAATATAATACAAAAATTTCTGAGCCTCAGATTATTTTTCAACGGCTATAAACTCAACTTGGTAATATAAAAAGAAGATTCGTGTTGATAATTCAGTGCGGAAATAACTTTGTTATTAACATTGCTTCTCTATAAAAAATAGAAACATATGATTCATATCTTAACAGCTAACCAGCATATTTTATTGTTAAATAATAGAATAATTGATGGATGAATTTAAAACTTCTAAATTAAGAGCTGCAGTAAACTGCATAACATGAGCAAACAAACTGATAACAATTTTTAAAATTCATGTTACAGAATATAGATTCTATATCTTTATCATTCTTCATATTAAAGTAAAATTAAATCTTATATATTATGCATATTATCACTGATATACAACAAGCGCTAGATGATGATTTACAAAAAATCCATACTGCTATGTTGAATAGTTATAATCTGAAAGAAGAGTTAATCAAATCCATAGGAGAACACATAATAAATTCAGGAGGTAAAAAAATAAGATCTATCCTACATATACTTACATCTAAAATGTTTAACTATGAAGGATCAGATCATATACTAATAGCAGCAGCTATTGAATCAATGCACATAGCAACTCTACTACATGATGATGTAATAGACGAAGGTACTGTAAGGAGATTCTTGCCTTCAGCAAATATAATCTGGGGGAACAATGCTAGCATATTAGTAGGAGACTTTTTATTAAGCCAATCATTCAATTTTTTGGTTTCAACTAAATCAATAAAAATATTATCTTTATTAGCAGAAACTTCTTCTATTATCATAAGGGGTGAAGTACAACAATTGGCAAAGCTACAACTAAAAGAAATGTTAGATAAAGATGATTACTATAAGATTATTCAGTCAAAAACTGCTCAATTATTTAGTGCTGCTTGCGAAACTGGATCCATTATTACAAAACAATCAGAAAAACACCATGATATTATGAAAACCTATGGCCTATTACTAGGGATGATTTTTCAAATTACAGATGATATATTGGACTATTGCGGTGAAAGCTCAGATATTGGTAAAAATATAGGACAAGATTTCAAAGAAGGAAAAATAACATTACCAATAATTACACTATATCAAATTGCTAAACCTAATGACAAAAAAACATTGTTAGAAATAATGTTAGAAGGTAATAAATCAGAGGTTGATTTGCGATGGGTTCAAGAAAAATTATATACCCTGAAAATTAAAGAAACAATTCATAATAAATTAACTCTTATGAAGAATCAGGCAAAGTCTGGTATCAATAAATTAAATATCAATGATGATAATATATATAAACAATACTTATTACAAATTGTAGACTACATCACTGATAGAATCTACTAAACATAAAACACCCAATAATTATACTTTAGTGAGTCTAGCCCATATTGTATTCTTAGCTATATAAAACACTAAAGTAGAGATCATCAAATACAAAACCACCTTTAACCCTAAAGATTTACGATGTTCCATTTCAGGCTCAGCAGCCCACTGGAGAAAAATAGTTACATCACGCGCCATCTGTTCTACTGTTGCATTTGTACCATCAATAAATTTCACCTGATCATCCATTAATGGCTCTGGCATTGCTATTTGTGATCCTTCAAAATAAGGGTTATAAGATAATCCTTCACTCAATATATAATCTTTTGGAGGTTCAAGATACCCAGTCAATAATGAGAACAAATAATTTGCTCCATCGGGTCTAGATTTTACAATGAGTGACAAATCCGGAGGCAATGCGCCATTATTAGCCATTTTTGCTGCCTCAGCATTCGGGAATGGTGGTACTATTCTATCAGATGGTAAGGCACTTCTTTCAAACATTTCTCCTGTATCATTAGGGCCATCAATAATTTTATAAGACTTACTTAATGCTGATATTTCATTTTCAGTAAAACCTATATCTTTTAAGTTACGATAATATAAATAATCTAATCCATGACACACAGAACAAACCTCAAAATACACCTGAGCTCCCCTTTGGGCAGATTGCCTATCAACACTACCTAAAACACCTTCAAAAGGCCAAACCACTCTTTTATTTGGTAACATTTTACTATCACCACTATTACCGAAACTATTGTTAGCACTACAAATTACTAGTAAAATCACTACAAAATTAAAAAAAACTCTATTGCACACAACATAAAATCCAATTATTTTATAATAAAAACACAAATTAAATATATCTTACTCAAATAAATGTTCTATATTTTTCTCACTATAAGAAACAATAGGTAATATTATTAAGAAATGAAAAAAATAATACGCAGAAGCCAACCTACTAATAAGTATATAAGGTTCCTCTGCTGGCATGCCTCCAATATACCCTAAAATCAAACAATCTAATAAAAAAAACCAAAACATCCACCTATATATTGGCCTATTACTAGTAGTTCTGATTTTTGATTTATCAATCCAAGGCAGAAAAAATAAAACTACTATACTACCAAACATAGCGATAACACCTCCTAATTTTGAGGGTATAGCTCTTAATATTGCATAGAACGGTAAAAAATACCATTCAGGCACTATATGTAAAGGAGTCACCATCGGATTAGCAGGTATATAATTATCTGGATGCCCCATTAAATTAGGTTGATAAAACACAAAATATGCAAATATCAGAAGATATACACCAAAACCAAAAAGATCCTTCACAGTGTAATAAGGATGAAATGGTATCATATCTTTATCATCTAGTTTTTTACCGGTAGGATTATTAGAACCATGTGTATGCAACGCCCATATATGTAGTAATACTAAAAACACTAAAATAAAAGGCAGTAAATAATGTAAAGCAAAAAATCTATTTAGTGTAGGATTATCAACAGCAAACCCTCCCCAAAGCCAAGATACTATACTTTCACCTATTATAGGAATAGCAGAAAACAAGTTAGTGATGACAGTTGCCCCCCAATAACTCATTTGCCCCCAAGGTAAAACATACCCCATAAATGCGGTTGCCATCATAGTAAGAAAAATAATTAATCCTATATGCCATAATAATTCTCTAGGAGCTTTGTAAGAACCATAATAAAGCCCCCTAAGTATGTGCAAATAAGTAGCAGTAAAAAACATTGAGGAACCAACTGCATGTGTATAACGTATTAACCAGCCATAATTAACATCTCTCATAATTTTTTCAACGCTCAAAAACGCATGATCAACGTGAGGAGTATAATGCATAGCTAACAATATCCCTGTAATAATCTGTATCACCAAACCAAGACCAGCAATAGAACCTAAATTCCACATATAATGCAAATTCCTGGGAGTTTTATAGTGAGTGAAATGCTCTAAAAATGAGAAAATAGGCAAGCGATAATTGATCCATGCAATAATTGAGTTATTAGCCTTTTTATTAGTTACTGCACTAGATTCTCTTAATCCCATATTTGCAAGATTATTATTTTTATGATCATCAGCCATTTTAACCAATTCTAACTTTATTATCATTAATAAAATTATACGGAGGTACTATTAAATTTTTAGGTGCAGGACCTTTTCTTATTCTACCAGAGCTATCATAGTGTGAACCGTGGCAAGGGCAAAACCATCCTCCCATATAATCCCCCTTATTTGCTACAGGTATACACCCTAAATGGGTACATATACCTATTACAATCAACCATTGACTATGGCCTTCTTTTACCCTATTGCTATCATATTCCGGATCAATCAACTTATCTAACCTAGATATCTCTGCCTCATGAATTTCAGATTTTTTTCTATGCTTAATAAATACTGGTTTGCCTTGCCATTTCACCGTTAAACTCTCTCCGGCAAGGATACTAGATAAATCTACTTCTATTTCTGATATTGCTAATATATCTGCAGCAGGATTCATAGAATCCACTAAAGGCCAAATAGTACAAAGAGCCCCTATAGCGACCATGCCAGTAGCTGTTAATACAATAAAATCTCTTCTATCTAACTCCATATACAATAATTATTTTAAAAATAAATCAGAATTAATAATTGATTCAGTTTGAATAAGGATCATTTGAAAGCTCATTTTCTTGTTTTTCTAACAATTTGTTAATTGATTCAGCAGATATTGCCTTATTTATTAAAGAATTAAGTTCTTTTTCTGAATCTGATTCCACATATACAGCTGGGTTATCTAGACAATAAAAAAAATCATTCAAATTCTTAATTTTAGGAGTGCAATAACGCGCAACCGATTTCGCATAACTGGTAACAGAGTATAATTTACCAAAAATATCACCTAATATCCCTGTTGTCTCTAACCCCTTAAAAACCCAAAACACTACAACAACTGCTGTTACCACTACTACGATATACCATTTGGCAAATATACCAAATACAAAAGACACCATAGGATTTTTAAAAATCTTAGCTATGAATGATATAATATAACTTATTATGGACACGATCAAACTATATTGCAGACACTTAAATAATTAACCTACCTTCACACACTGGATATTACCATATTTCTCTAACTTAGCACATATAATTATAGTAAACACAAGTTAATTTTATAATGTTATATGTTATAAATATTTTTTATTAAATAACTAGAACCAACTAATGCTATTGGTATAGTAATCATACTACTACTAATAATAAGTAATAGATAACTTAACTTATCACTATCTATTAGTATGCCTGATAAGATCATATTTGGTATTAAAATAGGGATAATAACAAGTGAAACATAATTTTTTCTACCAGAAAAATAACATTCAATTGAACTGGATAGTAAAAATAGAGAAATAGTTACAAAAATCAATAATACTGATATTACATATAAAATAAGGACCTTATATAAAGTAAAAGAAAAAACCAAATAAAAAAACAACATATATATAAAAAAAGCAACAATATTATATAAAGATAATACAATATACTTAGATATAACTATCTCTATAGGGGTAAAATGAACCATTAATAACTCTAAGCAACCATCAAGAAACTCAGTTTTTAACATATTTTGTAAATTAAGAAACAGCATCGGAATAAACAGTATAAATAATGCAGTGATCAATTCCTCTAACCTATCAGGAGTAATTATCAAAACCGATGCTACAGAATTGAATAATAAAAATATTCCTAAATATATCGGAGTATTATAGACACGATATTGTAATTTAAGATCATGTCTGATCAATACAAATATACTAGGCATACTACTAGGCACACTACTAGGCACACTACTAGGCACGATACCCACCAGAAAAAATAGTATTTAACACAAAACCTAATACACTTCCATGTTTCAGATATTCTACTTCTATTTCAGTATAAATTTGTAATACCACAGGTAACTGTAAAAGTTTTTTATTATTATGACTAATTACACATAATGCTTCATGATAAGGTTTAATATTGGAATTTAGGTTCATAATACTAATATCTTCTTCACCTAATAATTTTAGATCTTGCCATTTTACATTATCCTTAAACTGTATTGGCAACACCCCCATCCCTATGAGATTTGATCTATGGATCCTTTCAAAACTCTCTGCCACTACTGCTCTCACTCCAAGTAATTTAGTACCTTTAGCAGCCCAATCCCTAGAAGAACCTGTACCGTATTCTTTACCAGCAAAAATTATCAGATCTATATTGCGCGACTTATAATCCATCGCAGCATCATATATTGAGGTAATCTCTTTAGTAAAATGATTAACCGTCATACCTCCATCAATATTTTTGCATAATTGATTTTTAATTCTCAAATTTGCAAACGTACCACGTACCATAACATGATGGTTTCCTCTACGGGAACCGTAAGAGTTAAAAGCCTTAGCATCTATATTATGGTTTAATAAATAATCTGAAGCAGGAGTACCCGGGCTAATAGTACCAGCTGGAGATATGTGATCTGTGGTTACAGAATCTCCAAATAATGCTAAAATTTTTGCTTGATTTATATCACATAACTGTGATGTGCTACTTGCAGAATCAAAATACGGAGGGTTAGCAATGTAATTACTGGATATATCCCATGGATATAGAGAACTGCGTTGTACAGTTGCATTATTCCAACAATCATCACCATCAAATATCTTATCATATTTAGTTTTAAACATAGAACTAGTGATATATTTTGCTATATATAAATCAATATCTCCTTTATCTGGCCACAAATCACTTAAAAATACGTTATGCCCTTCTTCTGTCATTGCAATGGGCTCATCTAATAAATTAATAATTTTGCCAGCTAAAGCATAAATCACCACTAGTGGAGGAGACATCAAGTAATTAGCACGTACTAAAGGATGTATCCTACCTTCAAAATTTCTATTTCCTGATAATACTGATGCTACTACTAACTGCTGTTCAGTAATCAACTTGCTAATTGAAGAATTCAGAGGGCCTGAATTACCTATACAAGTGGTACATCCGTAGCCTACTAAATTAAACCCTAATAAATCTAAAAATTTATTTAATCCTGACTTAGATAAATAATCGGTAACAACTCTTGAACCTGGTGCAAATGATGTCTTGACCCAAGGCTTAGTTGTTAAACCAAGCGATACAGCTTTTTTAGCTACTAATCCTGCAGCGATCATTGCAGCGGGGTTAGAAGTATTAGTACAACTAGTGATAGCTGCTATAACAACACTACCATCTGATATAGAATGATCATCATTTTCAATTTTACATTCAATATTTTGTAAATTATTAGATTGTTTTGTGATTTGTGTTAAAAAAGCATCGAAATTTTGCTTGATATTATTTAAAGGCACTAGATCCTGAGGCCTAGTAGGGCCTGCTGCTACTATATCAACATTTGATAAATCTATTTCTATTATATCAGTATAAAGAGCTTCCACACTGTCTGATAACCAAAGATTTTGTAACTTAGAATATTCTACTACAATCTCTATATCAACTTTATCTCTGGCAGTAGAATCTAGATACTGAATTGTTTCCTGATCTATTGGGAAAAAACCACAGGTTGCTCCATATTCAGGGGACATGTTTGAAATAGTTGCCCTATCCGCAGCTGTTAATGTACCAACTCCGGGGCCAAAAAATTCTACAAATTTCCCTACTACTTTATAATTTCTTAATATATTGGTGATGCTCAACACCAAATCTGTAGCTATTACGTGCTGTTGTAACTTCCCTATTAGTTTAACTCCCAATACTTCTGGCAATACCATAGGCAATGGCTGGCCGAGCATAACTGCCTCTGCTTCAATACCTCCTACACCCCAGCCGAGAACAGAGAGCCCATTTACCATCGTAGTATGGCTATCTGTACCTACCAATGTATCGGGATATAAGGTTTTTTTATCATCATTATCTACCCAAATAGTTTTAGCCAAATATTCAAGATTGACTTGATGACATATCCCTGCACCAGGAGGAACTACTCTAAAATTTTTAAAATTCTTTTGTCCCCACCTTAGAAATTCGTATCTTTCGCTATTACGTTTGAATTCATTTTGGGTATTAATATCAAATGACTTTATACTAGCATAAGAATCCACCTGAACAGAGTGGTCAATAACTAAATCTACTGGTACTACAGGATTTATTATATCAGGATCCCCACCTAATTTTTGCATAGCTTCCCTCATAGATGCCAAATCTACAATAGCAGGTACTCCTGTAAAATCCTGCATTAGTACCCTGATAGGCCTATACTCTATTTCTTGATTAGAAGATCGATTTTTGATCCAATCTCTAAAAACATGAAGCCGAGAAATATCTGTGCTATTCCTGACAATATTCTCAAATAAAACTCTAAAAGAATAAGGTAATTTTAAAATACTGAAACCTGCATCTGAAGCGGCTTGATTAATATCATAAATCACATAATCCTTTCCAGATATTTGAATATTTTTTTTATATTTATTACTACAAAATTTATCCATAATTAAAATGATATTTCTATTATACTACATGAAGATACCCATAACTGAGCAATATTACTAATAAATAATAACATATAAGTAAAGTTATATTTAAGATTTCAGATATTATTTCTTATATACCAACCAATGACTGTACAAAATCTCTTATTACAAAAGATTTCAGGTCAGTATATAATTCACCCATAGTAATAAAATACACTGGTAGTCCGAAGTTATACATAATTCCAATAACAGAACCTGCTTTAGCTGTCCCATCTAACTTTGTAATGATTAAACCCCCAATATTTATACAATCATTAAATATACGTGCTTGAATAACTGAATTTTGTCCTATACTACTATCTATCACCAACAGCGATTGAAATTCAATATTATCATCAAATTTTTTGGCTATACGCCCTATCTTAGATAATTCATCCATTAAACTAGTGTTATTATGCAATCTACCAGCGGTATCTAAAAACAGTATATCTGTAGAATCAAGTATAGACTGGGATATAGCAAAATGTGATATAGAGGCAGGATCTTTATGCTTATCTGAGGCGGTGTAGATGCCGATATTAAAGGATTCTAAAGAAATAAATAACTGCTCAACGGCAGCAGCTCTAAAAGTATCACAAGCAGCTACTGCAACTTTTTTACCTTCATTAACATATTTATGTACCATTTTTACAATACTACTGGTTTTACCACTACCATTTATTCCACATAATAAAACCACATTAAGTTTAGAATTATTCAACAGAAACTCCTTATGCTGAGGATATAAAATATCTTGAATAACATTAGATAATTGTAATTTAATAAAATTTGGATCCGACTCTGCAGGTATTTTAGATTTCTTAATTTGTTCTATTATATAAGAAGACATATCCACACCAACATCTGATAAAATCAAAATTTCCTCCAATTCTTTTAGTGTATTCTCATCAAACTTAGAGTGTCTAATAAATATTTTATCAATTTGATTCCCAATACTATTAGCTGTTTTACTAAATAGAGTTTTTAGACCAGATAAAAAATTATTCATTAAAATTCTTTGCTAAATTTTGTTCTTGGTATTTCTGTAGTAAACCACTAACAGATGAAATTTTAAAATTATCCTCTAAGATATTAGTATCTTTGAGTAATATATTATTGTTAACCATAAAATTTACTAAATTCTCTAGCATAGGATTTTTATTGAGTAATGATTTCTGTAACATGTATAGTTTATCCTGAGAATTAGTTTTATAATAGGCAATAGCCAAACTTAAAATATCTTGCTGATTTTGAAATAAGTTAGTATTAGAAATCATCTTATCGAAATCTTTTTCTGCTAAAGCAATATACTGAGATAATTTATTCGACTGAAATAGAGCAATTTTTCTTAGATTATTTGCCTCATCACCATATATGTTATGCAACATATTAAACATATCAGAATATTTTTTTAAATATAAAAAGTTATTTGCCTTCAACAAAATACGTTTTTGATGTTCACTAAACCTAATATTTTCTAAATCAGTTATATTAAGCACAGATATTGATTCCTCATACTTTCCTAATTTAGTTAATAACATAGCTAATTGATTAGCTTTTACAATTTTTTCATTACCCTTTAGCCTATATTTTATCTGATGCATTAATAAATTTGATGCCTCTGATAACAAGTCAAGCTCTATTAATTTATCTATAACATTCATTACTATTCTATCTCCTACTGAACCTATAGGGCTTAGGTCTTTAAATTCATAAAATAGCGCGATAAATTTTATGTTGTCTATTTCTTGAGTAAAACGATCAAATAAAAATATTTTTTTAAACAATTCTTTAGATTTATGATCTATCTCTGAGAGATTTTTTGTATTAAAAAACATTTTCATCACATACTGATAGGTCCTCAAAGAATTGATAAAATCACCCTGATTCTCATAATATCCTGCTAATGTAGTCAATATATCATATTCTAAATCTCCACCACGCCACGATAATTTGATACTATTAAGTAACTGAATAGCATCTTTATAATTAATAACTTCACTAATAACTTGTTGTTTTAATAAATCCAATTTTGCCTTGATAACAAAAAACTGAGATTTATCTCTTATAATAATATTCTTAAGCAATTCTTCATATTTTGATAATTTTTTTTTAATTAGTTGAGCACTCCAGTATAATACAAAATCTGTATAATAGTCAGTATTTGGTTCACGCACAGATTTTATAACATTTTCTAGAGATTTTAATTGATTATTATTAAAGTAGTAACGAGCAATGTTCGAAATCATAACCCAATACAGATCATCTGGGTATATATTAATAATGCTATAAAAACTAGCAAAATCCACTATTTTTGGACTGTGCTGATATAGTAAAATATTATTATACTCTGACCATAATTTAATTTCAGGAATATTGTTTGTATATGTACTGTCTAACAAAAAACTATATTCTAGTTTAGCCTTATCATAAATACCTACTATAGAATAATTAACTGCGGTTAAAAACCTTATATAAAAATAATATTTGTTATTTTTATCCAAATCTGATTTTAATAATAGCAATGTAGATAAAGATTCATGATATAAAGAATGCTTAAAAAAGAATATCGCAAGTAATAAATGCCTGTATAATCTTTCTTCAGAGTTTTTCGCGAAAGCTGCTGAAGCCAATAGAGATGATTTTTGGTTATTGAAATTTGATACATCTAAATTAGAGTCTAAAAATGCTAAGTTAGTAATTTTAGTATTATCAAACCCAGGAGGTAAAATATAAGATTCACCATAACTTGAAGGTGCAGGTTTAATAATAAATCCTTGATACTGTTCATCAAATATAACACTAACATCATTTCCGTCTATTACTACCCCAGATACAGATGGCAGAACCCTAAAATCCAATAAATTCAACACCTTATCAAATCTGTATTGATCCTCAGCAAATGTTATAATATTCAGTGTATCACCAACATCCGGATCTTCAAACTTCACTATGTCATAATTATATTCATGATTTTTACTTTGAACTAATAAACTATTCATATCATCAAGCTGAGTAGCGGACATAATATTTGCATTACTGACTCTTTCACTAAGGGATAAAACGATACTCAACCCACTGCCATGCTGGGATTTTTTCTTAATGAGCTCAATATATTTATAATCCTTATTAATTTCCAATCTAAATACTGCTCCTGATTCGGAGCTAACTCTAACAGAATTCTTTATGACATTGTTAGTAGGAATATTGAAATTATCTTCTTTATTTAATACTATCCACAAGTACTTATCT
This sequence comes from Rickettsia endosymbiont of Cardiosporidium cionae, assembly GCF_015476335.1. Lineage (GTDB taxonomy): Bacteria > Pseudomonadota > Alphaproteobacteria > Rickettsiales > Rickettsiaceae > JADHZC01. The sequence continues at coordinate 190,397 of NZ_JADAQY010000002.1, read as the reverse complement.
CTGACAAAGGCTGCAACTTTAGCATCTGAATTATTAGTAATATCCAGAGTAAATGGGCTGCTATTGTTTCCTATATTTTTAGTAATATTGCCTTTATCAATATTTTCTATATTACTAAACTGTTTCAATTTTTCTTTTAAAATAGTAAATTTTACAGCTGTAAGTCTTTCTCCATTTATCGTAGTATTATATTTTAACTTTGTAGTATCAAAATTGAATTTTATGCCGTTCATATCTGAGGTCGTAGTGATACTATAAATGTCACTAGATGCAGATAAAGAAGAATCTAACACTCCATAATTAATGACCTCACCTGCATCAGCAATAACAAGATTTTGGGAAACATTAATATCTAAATTTTTATCCTGATTCTCATGATGAATAATAAAAAAAATATCATTACCTGAAGCCTTAATTTCAACCCGAACATTAAATGCAGCATACGCATTAATGCAGAGTATAATAAGAAAAAAGAATAGACTTGTGGTTATTTTAAACATTTATCACAGGACTCATTTTTATACCAATAGTCATACCCAATAAAATCACCAACTTAAAATCTTCGACTCATTACTACAAAAATACTAACATAATCATTATTAAATCAAAAGCTATTCAAATATAAGTATAAGTAAAAATAATTATTTAGTAATTTTATATATGTAACATTTTATGTTGTATCATTGCATCTGTAAAACCTAAAAATAATGGATGAGGGTTCAGAACTGTACTTTTCAATTCAGGATGAAATTGGGTTGCAACAAACCAAGGGTGATCTCTTATTTCAATTATTTCCACTATATTATTTTCAGTATTCATACCAGCAAATACCATACCATATTCTTTATACAATTTTAAATACCGATTATTAAATTCATATTTATGTCTATGCCTTTCATAAACCAAATCTTTTTTGTAACATAAAGCAGATCTGGTATCAGCAAAAATCTCACAGTTATATGCTCCCAGCCTCATATTAGATTTTAATGATTGTATATTGGTAGTATTTTCAATAATGTCAATTACAGGAGTTTTAACATCCGGAAAAAACTCTGTAGAGTGACTATCAGCTAGTTTAATCACATTTCTACTATATTCTATTATTGCACACTGCATACCAAGACATATACCAAAAAATGGTATATTATTAACTCTAGCAAATTTTATGGCATTTATTTTACCCTCAATTCCTCTATAACCAAAACCTGAAGCTACTAGTATACCGTCCAATCTAGATAATGCATTATCTAGATAAGCATCTTCTTCACATAATGAAGAATCTAAATACTGAATATTTATTTTACACCCTGTGTAAGCCGAGGCATGAATTAATGATTCACGCAGAGAGATATAAGCATCTGACAATTCTACATACTTCCCTATTATTCCTAACTTTACATCATATTTAGGATTTTCTAACTTTTGAATAAAATAATTCCATTGTCGTAAATCAGGTTCTGTAATATTGCAGAAATTGAATTTTTTTAAGATAATGTAATTCAGATTTTCTTTTAGAAGCAGTATCGGTACTTTGTAGATACACTCTGTATCAATTGCCTCTATCACATCTTCAATATTCAGATTACAGAATAGTGCTATTTTTTTACGTAATTCTAAAGAAATACATTGAGATGCACGACAAACCACTATATCAGGCTGTATACCATAAGATAACAAAGTTTTGACAGAGTGCTGAGTAGGCTTGGTTTTTAATTCTTTAGTAGAACCCAAATATGGCAAAAGAGTTAAATGTATATTTAATAAATTTTTAGAAGTCAACTCCAATCTAAACTGTCTCACTGCTTCTATAAAAGGTAAAGATTCTATATCTCCTACTGTTCCCCCTATTTCGACTATAATGATATGATTATCATCAGTATCATTACTCAGAAGTTTAAAATATTCCTTAATCTCATCAATAATATGAGGAACAACCTGTACAGTTTTACCCAGATAAATCCCTTTCCTTTCCTTTGCAATAACATTTTGATAAATACTACCTCCAGTGGTATTATTGGCATAACTAGTTGTGATATCAAGAAACCTCTCATAATGCCCCAAATCGAGGTCTGTTTCCATACCATCATCAGTGACATAACATTCTCCGTGTTCATATGGGTTCAACGTCCCAGGATCTACATTAATGTATGGATCAAATTTCTGAATAGCAACTTTATAACCGCTGGATTGCAAAAGTTTCCCTAAAGATGCAGCAACTATTCCCTTACCTAAAGAAGATGTAACACCACCAGTTATAAAGATATACTTACTCATAATTTTATACTACAAAATTAAAACAGATATAAAACAATAAAATACTTACTCAGAAACAAATAGAACAAAATTCTACAGCGGTACAAGATTATAAGTACTAAATAACAGCATTGAATTGCTATAAAATATAAAAAATAATGCAACATCAAATAAATTGATTGCAGCTATTAGACTCAAAATAACAGAACACCAACACCAGCAGCTCTGTACTGGTTAAAAAACAGTACTACTACTGTATAATTTTTATCAAAAATAAAAAAAACACTATCTATTTTGTAACACAATAAATGCAGAACCAGACTCATATCTCACATTCAGTAGTAGAACTCTATAATCTTTTTTATTTACTATATCTTTAAACTCCTGTACGTTAGCAACGTTTTTCTTGTTAACAGATGTGATAATATACCCTTCACGCAAACCTAAACTCCAAGCGACTGAACCCTTAGCAACTGATGTCACAAAAACCCCTTTAACATCTCTATACAAAGGATGAGAAGAAGGTATATTTGAGATAGAAACACCTTGTAATAAAGATATATCCATATCAGAGTATGTCTGAGAATCATTTAATGCTTTATCTATTTTTACATCAACTTCTTGATATCTTTTATTACGTAGAAATCTAACTCTAATTTTTGCACCAACATCCTTAAGACTAACCATACTTTTCAGCATAGAAACGCTTTCTATCTGATGACCATCTACACTGACAATTATATCCTCTGCTGCTAACCCTGCTTTATCTGCGGGCCCGTTTTTAACTACACTAGAAAGCAACACTCCTCCACTCGCTAGCATTTCACTAACTCCCATCTCTTTTTTCACTTCTGGTGTAAGATCTTGGATCAACACACCTATAATACCTCTACTTACCCTACCATCTCTTACTATTTGCTCATAAACTGACTTTACAATATTGATTGGAATAGCAAAACCTATACCACTACTTCCGCCACTCCTGCTAGTTGCTATGAGAGCATTAATACCAATTAGCTCGCCTTCAAGATTAATCAGAGCCCCACCTGAATTACCAGGATTGATCGAAGCATCTGTTTGTATAAAATCTTCTATACCTCCTAGCCCCAAATTTTTTCTGCCCAAAGCACTTATAATTCCTGAAGTCACAGTATGATTAAGACCCATAGGATTGCCTATAGCTACTACAAAATCTCCTACTTCTAATGCTTCTGCATTACCAAGCTTAAATGAACTCAATTTACTACTATTCACCTTTAACACAGCTATATCTGTTTCTTTATCTGAACCTATTGTTTTAGCATTTAGAGTCCTTTTATCCTGAAGTGTCACTAAAATTTCGTCTGCATTATTTACTACATGATAATTAGTAACTATATAACCTTTATCACCATCTATTATTACACCTGAACCTATACTCTTAGTTTCTCTAGATTGAGGAATAAAATTTTCTAATCCTTCGAAAAAATTCCTAAATATAGGATCATTGAACAATAAATCATTCTTATCTATCGCTACCTTGCTGGAAATAGATAAGTTAACTACTGAAGGTAAAACATTTTTTAAAATAGGGGATAAACTTTTAGTACCACTAGGTATAACTCCAGAGAATGCAGAAACACTAAAAATACATAACAAAACTCCTATTAACAAAGGAAAAACGGGATACCAAATCACTTTACTCAAATTTAATATATTCTTCATTCTATATCAATATCACTTTATAATTAAAAATTCCTCACAAAACCAATATAAGGTAGACTAGTAAGGGCACCTACTCACCAAGTGAGTATATTAATAAGAGGAGATGAAATCAATAAAATATTGATTTTTTATCACTTATATCTAAGATAAGAGATCTTAGTAACAATAGAAATTTAAATTACTTTATTAGTTGATAAAAATATGGCTCATAACTCAATATTATTAAAAAAGGCATTAGAATTGGGTAAGCAAACTATGCAAAATATTGATTCAAGAGCTATTGATACAGAATTAATTTTATCAAATGCTATAAAAAGGCCACTGGAATTCATTATCACAAACCCTGGCTATGAACTAACTCCGTTGGAAACAACAAAATTTCTTTCGATGCTTAAAAGGCGTATAAAATATGAACCAATGGCCTATATATTAGGATATAAGGAATTCTATAATAGATTTTTTTTTGTTAATAATAAAGTTTTAGTGCCTAGGAATGATTCTGAAATTCTTATAACATCCGCTATCAACGAGTATAAAAAATATTCAAATGACCAAGAAATAAAATTATTAGAAATAGGTACAGGTTCAGGAATAATATCGATTACCCTAGCTCTAGAACTACAAAATCAGAGATTAAAAATTACTTCTACAGATATAAGTAATAAAATATTAGAATTAGCTAAAAAAAATGCTAGATATCATAATACCAAAAATATTCATTTTATAAAAAGTAATATTTGGCAGAAAATAAATAGTGAAAATAAATTTACAGCTATCATCACAAATCCACCATATGTAGCAAGAAACGAAAAGAACTTAATGTCAAAAGAAACAAAACTATATGAGCCTTCAAATTCTCTATATGCTAAAAATAATGGAATATATTTTTATCAAAAAATAATATCCAAAATAGATTTATATCTACAACCAAAAGGGTTGTTATATTTAGAGATATCGTTTAATAAATTAACTACGATACTAAAATTATTGAAGGAATATAATCTAGAAATATTAGATATACTATATGATATACAAAACCATCCAAGAGTTATCAAATCCCAATTAAAACTATAAGATGGCCAATATATAATCTAATATTAAATACAAAAATTACTGCTGCTCAAGATCTTTTTTAAACAATGCATTAACTGTTATAGCTATTTTATCTCCTCTAATCACAACCTCTCCTTTACCTATAGCTTTATTATTAACATATATATCCACTGATTCTCCAACATTTCTATCCAAAACAATAGAAGAGCCTTTAGTTAATTGCAAAATTTTGTTCAGACTCATTTTAGTGGAGCCCAAAACTGCTGATAGCGTTATTGGTATATCATAAAGAGACTCCATATTTAATTCTTTCCTTTCATCTTTTTCATCCTGAGATTCATTAACTTCATTTTGTACTGAATCTATTGTTTCTATTATTTTTTTTTCCATATATTTATACTTATTTTATTCATTAATACTATTAATAACCATCCATTATATAAGTGTTATTAGCTGTTTTATAACATTTTCAACAGCTGATGTTAATTCATGCTGATTATACCGAAAAGATACACTAGAACACTTTACATCGATATTACCAACTTCCTGAGATACATCTGTGCTAAGCACAATGCTATCTTTATTGTTTAATTCACTAAAATTTAAAATTTCTTTAAATAACTCATAATTCACAGGATTCACACAGATTGAGACTTGACGCTTTTCTTGAATTTTATCTAATTCCACAGCAATATACTGATTAAATATCTTATTAAAATCTACAGGTAAAATCAAATTTAATTTTTTTACCAGTATTTGCAAAATAGCAATAGAGAGTTCAGTAATTTTTGGTACTATATCATTTTGAATATCCTGATTAATAATTAAGTCAAATTTTGATTTAAGCTCTTTGATAATAGAAAGTTTGACTTCTAAAGATTCAATAATATTCTCATAGTGATATCTTACTCCTTCTAATTCTGCATCATGTTCAGATTTAGTTATATAATCTTCTCCAGTTTTTTTTTCTTCATTTTTTTCAGGTAAAAGATTGTTAATATCTTGCTGATCAATATTATCAATTTTATCATATACTACATCACCATCTGCTACATTGGCATTTGTTACATCAGTATTTTCAGTATCTTTTTCTGTAGGCAGTAACTCACTAATATTGAATTTATCTACCATACCACTATCTGATTCAACTAACTCAGAATCCAAAATTGATACAGAAGAATTATTTAAAAAGGCAATATCATCCAAAACCTTACTATATTTTATAAGTGAATCGCTTGCTACTCCAACTCCACTACCAGTAACACCTGAACAGCCCTCTGTAACACGCTTTGATGAATCATCATACTTCTCCTTATTGATATTTTGTTTATCAAATTCTTCTAACAATTGATATAATTTTTTCATATTGTCAATCAGCACTTACGTAATAAATTCATCATCACCAGCATTCATCATTACTTCTATTTCACCACTATCTATTAAGGATTTAGCCTGTGCTACTAATTCTGCTCTTGCACTATCTACTGCTTTTACTCTAATAGGGCCAAGTGTCTGAATTTCTTCTTCTATAATTTTTGCTGCCCTCTGAGACATACTTCCAAGTATTACTTGTTTTATTTGAGTTGTAGCCCCCTTGAGTGATTTAACTAATTTGCTTCTATCAAATGACCTCAGTAACACTTGGATATACTGGGAATCGATTTTTACCAGATCAGCAAAAGTAAACATTTTATCTTTTACTTTAAGCGCTGCTTCTGGTGTAATTTCACTCAATATAGACATAAACTTATCTTCACTATTACGATCCAACTGATTAAAGATCTCTGCGAGCATCTCAATGCTATCGCATTTTTGTGTTTTACCTATACTATGGATAAACTCTTCTCTTAAAACACTCTCTACCCTTTTTAATGTCTCTTGTTGTACAGAATCTAGATTCAGTATCCTACTAAGAATATCTGATACAAAATCGTCTGAAAAATAGCCCATAACTTTTGATGCATGCAATGGAGAAATCTTTGACATAATCAGCGCTACTGTCTGAGGATGTTCTTGCATACAATAGGTAGCAAGAGATTCTTCACTAACATGTGATAATTTTTCCCAAGTATTCTTACCTCTAGGCCCTCTAATTTCTTCCATTAGATGGCTTAGTTGATCTTGATTCAAGAATTTTTTTAATAATCGTTCTGTAGTATCAAGGTTTCCTAAAAAATTAGAGTCTGTCACAAGTTCATAAGCTAACTGTTTTAGCAAATTATCTACTATTTCATTGCTAACCTTACCTAAATTAGACATAGCATGAGAGACAATTGTAATCTCATCATCATTCATATAAGAAAATACTTTTATTGCATTATCTCCAGATAAACTAAGCATTACAATTGCAGCCTTCTGATCTCCAAGTAATTGGAGCACGTTATCTACTTTAACCACTGGTATATCACTTTTTTTATAGTTAATTAAACTTAAACATTTATAATATATCCAATTAATATATACGAATATGCAATTTTACTCAACATATGACTCATTAATTACTATATTAGTCTACTATATTAATCTTTATGAATCCATCTTCTAATAATATTTACAAGTTCCTCAGGATTATTACTAACTATATCATTAATTTTTTGTCTAATACCCACAAGCTGCTTACCCTCGGTGGTATTACTATTGATTTTTTCAGGAGACTGAGAAGAAACTCCAGAATCCTGCAACTCAGTATCTACATTTGTTTTCTTCTCTACATCCCCAGAAATATTACTACCAGTACTACTATTACTGCCGAATAAACCAATATTTCGCAATTTTTTTTCTTTTTCCAAAGGCCTTATTATCAGCGGCTTTATAATAAAAATAAACATCAACATTATAATAATTAATATAATTATATTCTGTAATAGCTTAGGTATCTGATATTTATCAACCCAATATTTATTATCATCTTCTTGCATTAAATCACTATTTAAAAATTGCATATTAATGACTTCAATTTTATCTTCTCTTTCATTACTAAACCCTACTGTGGCCTTGACTAAATTTTCTATTTTTCTTACTTCTTCTTCTGTTCTAGGTGTGTATTTTAATTCTTTGGTTTGGCTATTAGATTGATAAGTACCATCTATCAATACCCCAACAGATATTTTAACTATGCTACCAGGCTCAATTATATGATTTTTAATAGTCTTTGAAATTTCATAATTAGTTTGCTGATCACTTTTTTCAGTGATTGATAAAGATGAATTTTTATTAGAGCTCTGGCTAGAATCACTACCAGGTAAATTATTACTGACTGATATATCAGAAGCTTTAGATCCTTGTGAAGGATTCTGCTCTCTTTCATCGGTAGTTTGATTAGATCTAATAACAAAACCATCTGGATCATATATCTCAGAGTTAGTAACTATCTTATCAAAATTCATTTCCACTGAAACATTAGCCTTAACTTTATCATATCCTAAAATATTACCAAGCAACTCCTCGATATTATTCTTTAATCTGGTTTCATGATATATTCTAAACTGATTATTTTGTTCATTATTACCATTAAATGCTTCTGATCCTCCTGCTTTCAGAATTCTACCCTTATTGTCAACTATAGTGATGTTTGTAGATTCCAATCCTGGTACTGCTGTCAATATTAAATGGGTTATAGCCTTAGTTTCAGAATGATTAAGAGTATAATTATGCTTTAACTTTAACATAACTGAAACTTTGGGTTCCAATTTTTCTTTAGAAAACAATTCTCTTTTGGGGATTACCAGATGAACACGAGACTTTTGAACATTATCAAAAGCATTAATAGTTCTACTCAATTCTCCCTCTAGTGCCCTTAATAACTTAATATTCTGAGTAAAACTCGTAACAGATATACTATCTTCTTTATCAAAAATTTCATAGCCGACAGCAGCACTACTACTAGGTAATCCTAACTGTGCTAAATCTACCCTTATTGCTTCTACGTTACTAGTTTCGACATGAATAACACTATTATCCCTAGACAACCTATATTTTATATCTTTTGCACTGAGCTCATGCACTATCCTATTACTGTCCTGAGGGTCAAGATCATAATATAATAAAGAATAACTAATAGTAGAATTTGAGTAATATATTATTGTAATTAATATTAAAAAAAATACAACAGATATCAGAATAATCACCCTGATACTCAAATTACTCAATAAATATTTTACATGTTCATATGATGAAGAAAGCGACAAGGACATTTTAATTTTAATTGTAAAAGTTTAACAATCTAAACTACACAGATATTTATCAGTTAAATGCAATTTAATTTACACAAAAATTTATAAACATCTCATTGATTTATGCTATTAATACTATAAAATCAATATTTTTATTCTATCAAATAATATTAATTAAAATCTAACGAGCAGATTCACAATACTATAAACCCAATCTAAATAATTAAATACACTTATATCACAATCAAAAACTATATAAAACAGTTTAAAATTAACATGATCAACATCAACAATTATCTAAAAACAAAAATCACAATAAAAAATATAATAACATGAATAATTTTATCAACTAGCTGGCTTACTATAAATTATTTCAGATTATTTAACAAATTTTGTAAATCAGCAGCTGTTAACTTTTCGTAGTAATCATCATTTATTAATACTACTGGAGCATTAACACATGCTCCTAAGCACTCAATTTCAGAAAGAGTATATAACCCATCTTTGGATGTCTCGTTAAGCCCAATACCAGTGATTTTTTTACAAATATTTGTTATATCAGATGAACCTCTTAACCAGCAAGGTGTAGTACTACAAATTTGTATATGATACTTACCAACTGGTTTAAGATTAAACATAGTATAAAACGATACTACTTCATAAACACTGATAACAGAAATATTGATGAAATCAGCAATATATTCCATAACATCTTTTGAAATCCAATTATGATTTTGCCTCTGAGCTAATTCTAAAAGCGGTAATAAGGCGCTTCTCTTTCTGTCAGCAGGATATTTACTCATAATCTGCTCAGCTAGTTTTAAATTTTCATTACTGAAAGCAAAAAATCCCATAATCACCTTAACATATCATTATAAATTAATTATAACAAAACACATTTCACTACCTATCGACTTCACCAAACACTATATCCAAAGTAGATATAATAGAAACTACATCAGCTAACAAATGACCCTTCACCATAAAATCTAATCCTTGAAGATGAGCAAAGCCAGGAGCTCTAATACGACATCTATAAGGCTTGTTAGTACCATCTGAAAATAAATACACACCAAATTCTCCTTTAGGAGCCTCTACCACGCCATAAGCTTCACCTGGTGGAACATTATAACCCTCTGTATAAAGTTTAAAATGATTAATAAGAGCTTCCATAGAATTTTTTATATCATACCTACTAGGGGGAGTAATAGAGAAATTCTGAACTTTCACTTCACCATCTGGCATTTTGTCAATACATTGATGTATTATTTTGATAGATTGATACATTTCTGCTACACGTACATTATACCTATCATAACAATCCCCATTCTTACCTATGGGGACTTCAAAATCCAACTCCGAATATATTTCATAAGGATTCGACTTCCTAATATCCCAACCTATACCAGAACCTCTTAACATAGGGCCAGAAAAACTCCACTCCATTGCCTCTTTTGCTGTAACAATACCAATATCTACCAATCTTTGTTTCCATATACGATTATTAGTGAGCAAATTTTCAACATCACTCAATTTTTTAACAAATTTTTTTGCAAATTCATCTATATCGTCTAGAATACCAGCAGGTAAATCTGCAGCAACACCACCGGGCCTAAAATAATTGGCATGCATTCTAGAACCAGAAACCGCTTCATAGAATTCCATAATTTTCTCTCTTTCTTCAAACAACCAACATAAAGGAGTGGTGGCTCCAAGGTCAAGAGCCTGAGTTGTAATATTCATTATATGATTTAGTATACGCGTTAACTCTGCGAATAATACTCTAATATACTGTGATCTTTTTGGTATAGTAATGTTTAACAAAAGCTCTACAGCAAGGGCAAATGCATGTTCCTGACACATAGGAGAAACATAGTCCAACCTATCAAAATACGGTATGGCTTGTGTATAAGTTTTATGTTCTATAAGTTTTTCAGTACCGCGATGTAGCAGCCCTATGTGAGGATCAGCAGTATTTACTACTTCACCATCCATTTCTAATATTAGCCTTAATACACCATGGGTTGCGGGATGTTGAGGTCCAAAATTAATTTTAACATTTTTCTTATTATCCATTTGATCCATAAAAAACTATAACTTCTACTAAACTGGATACCAAAATATTACTAAACATGATTATTAATGCCTAAATCCCAAATTGCTTCACCTAAGGATTACCAAATCATATCAGTCAAACTCTAATTATAAAAAATAAATTAAAAGTAGATACTAAATTATAACAACTATTCATATATAAATATAAATTCATATTTATTACTTAATTTTATTTAAATCACTAGCTATCAACTCAACACCAAATATTACAATAACCCAAATAAATAAGAAAGGATTTTTATTTGAAACTATCGTACAAATCTCAGCAGTAAATTAATTAATTTACTTATAATTCAAAAATGATAAACTGTAGGCGTTTGTATGTAACCAATACTAGATTAGATTAATATATTGCTATAAACATTTAAAATAAAATCTTACATATTGCATATTTTTATTTTAAAAACTACAAAATACATGATTAACAAATGATACAGAATAATCTGAAATATCAGCAGCTTCTAGAAAAAAAGAGAAATGCAGCAAGGATAGGAGGGGGGGAAGAAAAAATTAATTCCCAATATCAAAAAGGTAAACTTACCGCTAGAGAAAGAATAGAAGTACTACTAGACCCTGATAGCTTTGAAGAAACAGGAATGTTTATAGAACATCGTTGTGATAATTTTGGCATGTCAGAAAAAAAATTTCCAGGCGACGGAGTGGTAACAGGTCACGGAACAATAAATGGAAGATTGGTATTTGTATATAGCCAAGATTTTACAGTATTAGGTGGTTCTCTAGGAGAATATCACGCAAAAAAAATATGTAACTTAGTTAAATATGCAATCGATGTAGGAGCACCAGTTATAGGCATTAATGATTCAGGAGGAGCAAGAATTCAAGAAGGGGTAGATTCTCTAAGCGGTTATGGAGAGTTGTTTTACCTAAATGTGATAGCATCCGGAGTGATACCACAAATTACTTTAGTTATGGGGCCCTGCGCAGGGGGGGCGGTATATTCACCAGCTTTAACAGATTTTATATTTATGGTAAAAAATTCTTCTTACATGTTTGTAACAGGGCCAGAAGTAGTAAAAGCCACTACTACAGAAGATATAACAAAAGAAAAATTAGGTGGAGCAAAGGTCCATACACAAATCTCTGGAGTAGCGGATATGGCATTTAATAATGATATAGAGTTACTGCTCGAAACTAAAAGATTTTTAAATTTTTTACCCCTTTCAAACAGACATGATTTACCAGTACGTAGTACAAAAGATCCTGCAGATAGAGTAGAAATGTCACTCAATAATTTGGTACCGGATATCCCTAATAAATCTTATGATATGAAAGAACTCATAATAAAGATAGTAGATGAGTATGATTTTTTTGAGATCCAATCTGAATATGCAAAAAATATTATTATAGGATTTGGATATATTGAAGGTTCCCCCATAGGTATTGTTGCCAATCAACCATTACACCTGGCAGGATGCTTAGATATAAAAGCTTCAAGAAAAGGAGCGAGATTTGTTAGATTTTGTGACGCATTTAACATTCCAATAATTAACTTTGTAGATGTACCAGGGTTTTTACCAGGGTCTGATCAAGAATACAGCGGGATAATTAAACATGGAGCAAAACTATTATATGCCTATGCAGAGGCTACAGTCCCTAAAATTACAGTTATTACTAGAAAAGCATATGGGGGAGCGTATATAGTAATGAACTCTAAGCATCTACGTGGGGATTTTAACTACGCGTGGATTAACTCAGAAATTTCAGTGATGGGAGCTGAAGCAGCAGCAACAATAATATTTAAAACAGAATGCAAAGATGAAAACCTAAAACAGCAAAAAATAGAGGAATATAAAGAAAAAGTAACATCGCCTTTTGTAGCCGCATCCAGAGGATATATAGATGATATAATTCAGCCTCAAAATACTAGATGGAAAATCTCTAAAGCTTTAAAATATCTTAAAAATAAAAAATTAAATCTCCCTTGGAAAAAACACGATAATATGCCTCTTTAAAAGAGTTTTAAAAACTTATTGAAATTTAAAATTCATATTACACTCTAAAATCCATGACAATTAATTGTAAGCATCTAAGAATTTAAGAAGTTTTGTTGATTAATTTTTATTAACATATTAACATCAATACCAAATAACTTATACCACTAGAACACTATGGGAAACAAACTATTCGAAAAAATATTGATATCAAACAGAGGAGAAATAGCTTTAAGAATAATAAAAACTCTAAAAAAAATGGGTATAAAATCTGTAGCAGTCTATTCTGAAGCTGATACAAACTCAAAACATGTACAATACGCAGATGAAGCACATTATATAGGGAATTCTCCAGCAACATCTAGTTATCTTTCAATAAAAAATATAATAGATGCAGCACGTAAAAGCGGAGCACAAGCTATACACCCAGGTTACGGATTTTTATCAGAAAATCCTAATTTTGTAAATGTACTCAAAAGAGAAGGAATAGTCTTTATAGGGCCAAGTGCTCAAATAATAAAAAAAATGGGTGATAAAATTGAAGCAAAAAAAATTGCAATTGATGCAGGCGTCACCACAGTACCAGGATATATAGGAATTATCAGTAATATATCGGATGCCACAGATATAGCAAAAAATGTAGGCTTTCCTGTTATTATAAAAGCAGCAGCAGGAGGGGGAGGAAGAGGTATGAGAGTAGTGAATAATGCAAAAGAAATGCATAAGGCTTACTTATCAGCAAATATTGAAGCAGAAAATTGTTTTAATGATGGTAGGTTATTTATTGAAAAATTAATAATGGCTCCAAGACATATAGAAGTGCAATTATTAGCAGATCAATATGGTAATACCGTATGCCTTGGAGAAAGAGAATGCTCAATACAAAGGCATCACCAAAAAATTATAGAAGAAGCTCCAAGTAGCTTTGTAGATAATATACTTAGAGAAAAAATTTATTCTGAAGCCATAAATTTATCAAAAAGAGTAGGATATTACTCAGCAGGCACAGTCGAATTTATGGTAGATAAAGATAAAAATTACTATTTCCTTGAAATGAATACTAGGTTACAAGTAGAACACCCCATAACAGAACTTATTACAGGGGTAGATATAGTAGAACAAATGATTAGAATAGCTGCAGAAGAAAAATTATCTTTCAATCAAAATGATATAAAACTCAATGGCTGGGCAATAGAATCAAGGATTTGTGCAGAAGATCCTAGTAGAGGTTTTTTACCTTCTAGCGGTAGAGTTTTAGGTTATAAAGAGCCTCCTAAAGATACAAATATCCGAATAGATAGCGGAATAGATGAAGGAAGTACAATTAGCATGTTCTATGACCCTATGATAGCAAAATTATGCACATATGGAGATACAAGACAAAATGCAATAACACAAATGACTAACGCACTGAGCTCGTTTGTAATTCAAGGTATTTCACACAACATTAGCTTCTTAGAAGCTGTAATTAACCATCAAAGATTTATGCTGGGTGATATCAATACCAGATTTATAGAAGAAGAATATCCAGATGGATTCTCTGGTGCTACATTAACCTCAGAAACTACTAAAATATTCTTAGCTTCAGCTATTTTTATACATATCTCAGCACAAAAAAGAGCAGCTTCAATCTCAGGCCAAATCAATAATCAGCTAAATAAAATAGGTACCAGATGGGTAGTCAGTATTGATAATAAACAGTTCCCCATCATAATAAAGCCGATACAAGATGATACATATAATATAAGATATAGATATGAAAAAATACACATAGAAAGCAAATGGCATTTGGGGAATCCCCTATTTACAGCAGTAGTCAATGGACAAAAAGTTAATGTAAAATTAGAAAATATATCTACCGGATATAAGCTCACTCATTTAGGTAGCACCGTAAAAAGCTTTGTAAGATCACCCAGAATTGCTGAGCTAGAAAATTTAATGAAAAATATCGTAATACAAGAAAAACAAGATACCATATACTCACCTATTTCTGGAGAAGTGATTTCTATTAATATAAAAGTTGGTGATAAAATTAAAACTGGTCAAGAATTATTGGTTATTACCGCAATGAAAATGGAAAATATAATCATTGCAGAATCAGATTCAATAGTTAAAAACATTTTAATAACTAATGGAGAACATATTATAACAGAACAAAAATTAATAGAGTTAGAATAAAGTAAATAATTCTGATATTAAAAAATCTGATAATTTAAAAACATCAATAATAGCTATTGTGAGATATAGTAGTAAAATAAAATTTTGTAGTAGTGAAGTAAATTTAAAAACTTGTATTGAGTACAGACTCAATATAAACTGCATCTGATCAATATTATTAAACTATCCAGTAATTTTATATTAATTACCCGTATGAATATAAAACAAATAATATATCATGCTCGCTCTATACAACATTTAATAAGGCGTGATCAATTAAAATTGGGTAAAATACTACAAAGAAATGTTGAATCAAATGAGAAATTTAACGATATTTCATCTAAAGAATTATACGAAGATCTTTGTAATCACCTAAAATACATGAGAGATCTATTTATAGAATTTAATCAAAAAATTCTTAGCTCCAAAATATTAGATCAAATATCTTTTGACGTACGTACTAACAAAATGGTTGAGTGCTATAATTTTGTACTAGATATACTAAAAGGCACTAATCCCGAAATACTCGATATAAATCCTACAGACGCAGGAGAAGATTTTTTAGCTTTATTAAATGAAGCTAAAATGCCATTATTTGACAATTCAATTGTTAAAAATGCATTCAATAATAACAAAATACTCAATACTGCTTTTTGGGGAACATCAAACACCAGCTTTCTATCATTGATACTAATTTCTACTGTAGAAATGCTAACTAAACAATCTATGTATGACATTACAGGAGGAGATTGTTATATTGTAAAATGTTTTTCTTTACCAAAAAGTCTAAATATCGATTCTGTATTAGTACACAAAAATTATATGGATAGCATTTGTACTATACCTATAGTCCATAGTTGGTATAGTTTTGGCGGTTCAAGAAAAGAACAGTATAAACCATGCAATCCGCAAGATTGTTCTTCTAGTATTGAATTATATTATGCTCATAATAAGCCACAAAATATAAATTTTACTACATTTGACTTATCTATGATAGGTAACAGTTTAAATCCTGCAGCTTGTAACAGTAATAGATCATTAAGTATAAATTACTTAAGAAAACTGTTTGATACGACTGATACCCCCAATCCAGGAGATATTTACTGCCATAGACAATTCAAAGATAAAAATTTATCTGGTATAGGCCATGCAGGACACGCTGCGATAGTGCTCGATAATAAAATTCAACATGGTAAAATTCAAACTTTATCATTTAATAGAAATCAGCCTAAAAAAGAAGGTATACTTGTAGAAGAATTTGATGTAATACAAAAACCGTTATATCAAAAATGCTTTTTGAAGCCAAAATATGATGTATACAAAACAGATTTACTAACAAATATTTGGGATGATAAAATAGATGCTAATATTTTGGATAATTATCAATACGAAAGTTTTAAAGATTTAGGTATAATATTAGGAGACTGTGACCAGTTAATCGAACAACAAATTTAATTAGCAAAAAACTACATTAGCTTAAAATATCTGGAAGCATTAAGAAAAACAATAACAGTAAATAATTTTTATGCACTCACGATGAAAAGCAATATAGCATTATAATGCTAATAATTGTAATTAACTGAAGTGCAATCCTAAGTGACATCAATCTGGTGGAACTATACTTCAAATTTTGTCTAAATAATATTGATACAACACCAAATACAACCGAGAGTAAAGTTAAACCAGCTAATACTAGAGCAATGATCATAAAGAGAAAATCATACAATTCACCTAATAAAACACGCAATAAATTATATCAAGTAATATCTAAAGAATCTATCAAAGATTTTACCGATTCAACAGACTTAGAGAATAATTGAGATTCATTCTCGTTAAGAGGCAACTCAATAATTTTTTCTACTCCCTGATCCCCTATGATAACAGGGACACCAACATAAATATTATTATATCCATACTCTCCATCTAGATAAGCAGAACAAGGGAGAATCTTTCTTTTATTCAACAAATAGCTTTCAAGCATCTCAAATATAGCAAACGCAGGAGCATAATATGCAGAACTAAATTTTAATAGTGAAACTATTTCACCTCCACCATTTTTAGTACGTTCTATAATCTTATCAATTTTTTCTTGAGTACTCCAACCCATTTTTAGAAATTCACTAATAGGTATACCACTAATAGTAGTATAGCGTATCAATGGCACCATAGAATCACCATGCCCTCCTAGAACAAAACCATCTATATTCTCCACTGAAACATTAAATTCTTGCGCAATAAAAGTTTTGAATCTTCCAGTATCCAATATACCAGCCATGCCCACTACTTTTGATTTATGCAACTTACTCAATTTATGCACTGCATAAACCATAATATCTATAGGGTTGGTAACTACTATTACAAAAGCATTTGGAGAATATAAGCTCAACGCCTCTGAAATAGACCGCATGACAGCAATATTTGTTGTTAGCAAATCATCTCGACTCATATTAGGTTTTCTGGAGATACCAGCTGTTATGACAACAACATCTGAATCCTTAATAGACTTATAATCAGTACTAGCATCTATGTTAGTATCAGAATTATTAATTGTAATAGCTTGTGATATATCAAGTGACTTACCGCAAACCAAACCCTCATTAATATCGCATATCACTATATCCCCAAGATTTCTTGCGGCAATAATATGCGCTAATGTTCCTCCTATATTACCTCCTCCGATCAATGCAATTTTTGTTCTTCTACCCATAATATATAAACTTAACTAAATTATCTATAATTATCAATGAAGTTCTCTATAACTACGAATTCATAGATTGGAAAAATTCTTTGTTAATATCAGTATCTCTCAATTTTTCTAAAAGAAATTCCATAGCATCCACACTCCCCATTGAACTGATAATACGCCTCAACACCCAAGTTTTAGAGAGGTCAGACTTACTCACCAATAACTCTTCCTTACGCGTACCAGATTTATTAATATCGATAGCAGGGTATATTCTCTTATCTGCTACCTTACGATCTAATACGAGTTCAGAATTACCTGTTCCCTTAAACTCTTCAAATATTACTTCATCCATTCTAGAACCTGTCTCTATTAAAGCAGTAGCAATCATTGTTAAAGAACCTCCATTTTCTATATTCCGAGCAGCTCCCAAAACCCTTTTTGGTCTTTGTAAGGCATTTGCATCCACTCCTCCTGTTAATACTTTACCTGAAGATGGGACAACATTATTATAAGCTCTTGCAAGCCTGGTTAAAGAATCCAATAATATTACTACATCCATTTTATGTTCAACTAGCCTTTTTGCCTTTTCGATTACCATTTCTGTGAGCTGTACATGCCTTGATGCTGGTTCATCGAAAGTTGAACTTACCACTTCTCCGCGGACTGATCTTTGCATATCAGTTACTTCTTCTGGTCTTTCATCTATTAAGAGTACCATCAAATATATATCAGGATTATTACTAGTAATAGCATGTGCTATATTTTGCAACAGTACAGTTTTACCAGTTTTAGGAGGAGCAACGATAAGTGCTCTTTGTCCCTTCCCCATAGGAGCTATAATGTCAATTACTCTAGTACTGATATCATGCTGTACACCAGAGCCTTTCTCAGTTTCTAATACCAACCTATTATCTGGAAAGATCGGTATCAAATTATCAAAATGCACTCTATGATATGCATTATCATTATCTTCGAAATTGACTTTATAGACCTTCAAGAGAGCAAAATAACGCTCACTAGATCTAGGAGCCCTAATCTGCCCTTCTACGGTATCACCCTTTTTCAAGCCTAATCTTCTAATTTGACTAGGTGATACATAAATATCATCTGGCCCGGGTAAATAATTAGTATCCGGTGATCTCAAAAAGCCAAACCCATCGGGTAAAATTTCTAATACTCCATCACCATAGATCACACCACCTGCATCGACTGTATATTTTAGTATTGCAAATATCAGTTCTTGCTTAAGTAATGAGCTAATATTTTCAATTTTAAGTTCCTCTGCTTTTTTCTGTAATAACTCTGGTGATTGTTGTTTCAAATCCTTCAATACTACATAACTGCTACCAGATTTATCATCTAAATTAATAGACTCCTCAGTACTGATATCACTGTTGGTTTTGTTATTCTGAGCATGAGAGGAGCGTCTTACCCCTTGTATGCCTTTACGTTGAATTGTCATAAATATTTATCGTATAATTTAATATATTGTAATCGCTATTTAATTAACCTTTACTAGACACTGTAAAAAATTTATCAAACACATAAAATCCTATTAAAGACTGATTTAGAATATACAGCTTAACAAAACACCAAGCTCAACTCCTAAAAACTACAATCACAAGGGCGGATAAAACGATCGATACACAAACAAGAATATAAAAGAAGACTAAAGATAGGAGCCCTCCGACAGGAATGATATCACTATACGAGTATCCTGTCAACCGGAACTCACCTAATTAATTGCTCCTCTATAAAATAAAATGATAAATCTACAATAGATGTTGCCTTAATTCCAATATTTTAAATAATTCTCCCATATACTGCTTACTTATCAACCTTTTAACCTGATTGACTAAAATATCTTGCACGTGTTTATTATGTTTATGTGCTATTAACTTATTAAGCCTCATTAAGATACCGTATTTTATCAAAAAATCTTTCTGAGTATAAAATAAAATATCTGTTATTCCAGCATTCATTGCTGCTTGTTTTAATTTATAAAAATCAACATGCGCACTCAAATCAGACTGACCGATACAAGTGAATATCGGTGAATACTGATGATTAAGTAAAGATTGTAAGCTATTATTAAATGTGAAGCTATCTCTAATTTTAGGTATATAATTATACCCATAATCGATAAATAATGCGGATCCACTATTTTTCAATAAATGTTTTGATAATAACTCTACAAATTCCAGAGCAATATTAGATTCTTCAATTATAGCTCCATCCAGCGCATTAGGATATATTGCAATAAATCTGTTGCATAAAAATTCTTCACCATAGAATTTGTTATAAATAATATCAAAATTATCAGTGGAAATTCCACATGTCATCTCATAATAATTTCCACCAACTTTGATATATTGTTTAATGGGCATAGAATCTAGAAACTCGTTTGCAATAACAATTGTCGGAATATTTGGTAATGAATAAATATTTTTGATCCAATGAATTTTATCATGATACCTGAATAAAAGTTTTTTTTGCTGTAATATCAACTTATTATTGATGTCTAATAAATAAATCTTTAACCCATTAAATAATGAATCATTTAACTGCAGAGTTTTCAGTATATCTCTTTGTAAAACTCCACTACCAGGTCCAAGTTCAAGTAATAAAATTTCTTTAGGGGATCCTAACATTTGGTACTGCTCTATAATCCATAATCCAATAATCTCACCGAACATCTGAGAGATTTCTGGAGCAGTAATAAAATCTGAACCGATAGTATCGATACAACGATAATAAGAATCTGTTGTATTATTCAGCGCAATAGACATTAAGTTGTCTATTGTTATAAAACCATTATTCTTTATATATTGCCTTACTTCAAGCTCTGGTAAAGAATTATTCATGATTTTCATAAACACACAGACACATAAATCAAATAATAGTGATAGCTGTGAATGAAACTTCTCACAAACAAAATCAATATAACATAAGATAGAAGATCACGTAAAACATTAAGAAAACACGGCTGATTAACTAAATAGATATCGCTGCTCCAAGGCAATTGATAAAGTACCTTCATCAAGATAATCCAATTCACCCCCAAAGGGTATACCATTTGCTAATCTAGAAGTCTTAATAGAATGCTCTTTGAAATATTCTGTAATAAAATATGCCATTGTTTGCCCATCTAAGGTAGAATTCGTTGCTATTATTATTTCTTGTGTATTTTGAGATTTACACCTATCTAACAATTTTGCTAAACTGGCTGTAGTATGATGATTATCACTAATATTCTTATAAGATTTACCTAGCACGTGATAATATCCCTTAAACACCTCACTTCTTTCTATAGCCCACAGTTCTGATACTGTTTCTACTATAGCTATTACAGAAGTATCACGATTCTTTGAAGAACAAATATTACAGATCTCATTATAATCAATATTATTACAAATAGAACAATTTTGTATCTGCTCAGCCGCACTTATTAAACCTTCTATCAAACTCTTCAATCTTAGATCCTTTTCTTCTAACAAATGTAGAACTATCCTGCGAGCAGAACGATTACCCAGACCTGGTAATTTTGAAAATAAATATATTAGCTGATCTATACTGGTATTCTCTAACATCAAATAGCTTTTAATATTTATTTTAGTTATATTATAAAAATGGGAATTTAAACCCCTGAGGCATCCCGGAAATATTAGTAAAATTCTTAGCAAATTGATCTTTAGACTCAAGATTCAACTTTGATTTAGCATTATTATATGCTGCAATAATCAGGTCTTCTAAAATTTCTTTTTTTTCAACATCTAATAACGAATCATCTATCTTTAAAGACTTGATTTCACTATTCCCAGAAATAGACAAATTAACCAACTCTCCTCCTGAAGAGCCAAAAAACTCTTGATCTACTAAATCCTGCTGTATTGCCTGCATTTTTTTCTGTATATTCTCACCTTGTTTAAGTATTTGGCTTATATCCATCACGTCCCACGATTTTAAAATTAAACTAAACTGAATTAGGTATGAAGCAAGATATCCTGTACAGTAACATGAATAAAATTCCGTTCTAATAACTTAAAACACTTACTAGATTTAACATCAGAAACAATCTTATCCTTAATACTAATTATATCCTTCTTGACTAAATAATGCAACTCCCACATACCATTACTCCACCCTTCCAGTATCTTTTTGAACATAGACAACTTATCATGGCTAAGTTCACCAAATATGCAAACCTTATTATGCTCTACCATAGTAATCTCAATCTGATTCATAATAATATAGTATAGATCAAAAGCTTTAAGCTCATAGCAATAACGGATAAAATTAATTAAAGAATCCAAATCATTTCTATCATCAAATAGAGCCTCAGACTCAACATGAACCTCTGTGTTAGATATTGTAGTATTTTTATGGAGACAATCAATCTTATTATCAATATCATCCTGGTATTCAGGGTGAATAGAAGCATTAAGGTTAGAACTGTTACCTTTTTGATGAATTACGATATTAGATTTCGCTTGATCAGTAGACTTAATATTAGATTTGTCCTGATCAATAGACTTAATATTAGATTTGGCTTGATCAGTAGATTTATAATATTTCAAATCAATTTTAGTATCAATATCTGCAATATCTGAATTATCCTCAATTTTCACTGCACAAGAATAAATAGCTTTGACAATCAACATTTCTAAAAATACTAACATATTATGAGTAGATTTGATCTCCATTAAAGCTTGAGTAAAAATTTGCCATAATATACTTAAATGCTCAAGCGAAACAGTATTTAAAATATTTTGTATCTTATCCAAATAATTTTCATGTATTATATTATAATAACTATCTAGTAACTTATATTTAACCAACTCTGCTAAAAAATCTGCTATATTAGCCAAAAAAATCTCAATATTAGCAGTATTCATATAAACATTATTGATATTATTAAGTGCAGAAGTAATATTGCCACATATAATATTTGCGGTGACATCGATCACATCAGAAAAAGATCCTAGAGATAAAACATCAGTGACTATCTCAATAGTAACATGATTAATTTTATTAATATTACTGTAAACCACAGATTGTTCTAACATTGTCAAAGCATCACGTACTATGCCTTCTGAATTTTGTACTAT
The DNA here is from genome assembly GCF_015476335.1 of Rickettsia endosymbiont of Cardiosporidium cionae. Classification (GTDB taxonomy): domain Bacteria; phylum Pseudomonadota; class Alphaproteobacteria; order Rickettsiales; family Rickettsiaceae; genus JADHZC01. The sequence continues at coordinate 167,197 of NZ_JADAQY010000002.1, read as the reverse complement.
AAGCTCTATAGCCCCTTTATCAATACTCATCTCTTCAGATTTTGCTATATCACTAATCAACTGGTATAATGCTGTATTTGTACAACGCTTAAAATTATAGCGCTGACACCTAGAGACAAAAGTCAAAGCTATTTTGTGTATTTCTGTTGTGGCAAATATAAATACAACATGGTTAGGAGGTTCTTCTATAATCTTAAGTAAAGCATTAAATGCGTTTTTAGAAAGCATATGCACTTCATCTATTATAAACACCTTGTATTTGGATAACATAGGTAAATACTCTGCAATAGATATAATATCACGGATATCATCAACACTAGTTTTACTTGCAGCATCAAATTCTAAAATATCTGGGTGAGCATTATCATTAACAGCAATACAATTTTTACACGAACCGCATGCTGTAGCACATCCGGCAACATTACTTATATTTGTACAATTTACAGCCTTTGCCAATGCTCTAGCGGCCGATGTTTTACCTACACCCCTAGCCCCAGTAAACAAATAAGCACTAGCTATTTTGCTACTTAATACAGAATAGTTAAGTATCTTGGTTACAATTTCTTGCCCTTTAATTTCACTCAAATTCTTTGGTCTATATTTTTGGGTAATAGAACCATACCTTGAATTCATACTAGTATTTATGATTGAGTGAAACGCTATACCCAGCCGAGCACAGAACAAGCAAAATTCACTATATAATATTTCTATTGTTACATATGAATGCCTTACGGTCAACACTAACCCACACAGCAAATTCTGGCTGCTTCTTTCCAGACCTGACCAACTAAACAAGCATCTATGCCTAATGTTAACCAAGGACCATAATAATATTATTTACTACTTACTACAAGGATTAAATTACTCCCTATATAATCACTCCCTATATAATTTTGACAATTGGCTTTTATTCAATCTTTCTGGTACTGCAAATACTTCAGGGTCTCTAATTACAAACAAACTATCAGAAATATATTGTAATTTTATAACATCATTAATTTCTATAGTGACTAAATTATCAAATTCAGTTACTTCTATTTTTTCTAACTTTTTATTCACACTATTAAACTGCAATGATAATACATAATCACTTGAATTATTGTGAATTGCTTTCACTATATATTTATCATCTACAATAGCTTCATATATTATCTTGATTTTCTGATTTAAATAATCCTTGTCACATAACAAAAGCAAGTTAATATATTCTACAGTTTTGATCCTAGATAAATGCTTCATATCATAATCATATATCGAAATATAATCTTTATCTCCCACTATTAGTAGGGGATATGGTTGATAATAATTAAAGCGAAAATTATAATTTTTATTAATTAATAAGGATCCATAATATTTATCTTTGCTTGTACTATCATAATGCACGAAATCCATAACGCAAGATTGCATAGCATCAATATACTCAGCAAGCATGGTATGACTATTTTTGTAACGTGAATCAGTCTCTTGATGAATATCACTGAAACAAGCATTATTAGATATAGTTAAAAATATACTTAAAATCAAAAAAACAAAGGACCTAACAAATATTCTCATTTACTAAACTTATTAATCATGATATCAATTTACTTAACATATCCATTATTGTATAAAATAGATTTTTACTCAATTTATTAAATTCATATATCATGAAGATAATAGCATTAAAAGAAAGAGAAAAAAATGAAATCAGATGCGCAATTACTCCAGAAACTGCAAAATTATTTGTAAATAACGGTCACGATGTATATTTAGAACCGAATATTGGTATTCAATCTAATTTTTTAGATCTAGAATACGCAGCAAATGGAGCAATTATAGTAAAAGATATAAAAGATGCAATCTCTAAAGCAAACATTATATTAAAAGTCAGACCATCCCCTATGAATTCTGAACTAAATGAATTACAGTTCGCTGCAAAAAATACGGCAATCATTGGGATGATATCTAAATATAGAGACGTTAATTATATAAAACAAGCAGTTAATAATGATATTACTCTAATTTCAATGGAACTGCTACCCAGAATAAGCAAAGTACAAAATATGGATGTACTATCTTCACAAAGTAACTTATCAGGTTATAGAGCAGTAATAGAAGGAAGTTACCATTACAACGGATCCATCCCAATGATGATGACATCAGCAGGTAGGATAAATGCTACAAAAATCCTAATAATAGGGGCAGGGGTAGCAGGGCTACAAGCAATAGCCACAGCAAAGAGGCTAGGAGCAATAGTTTCAGCATATGACATAAGAAAAGAAACAGAAGAGCAAGTAGAAAGTTTAGGCGCAACATTTTTATCACCTGAAAAAAATCATCAAGAAATAAATACCCCAGGAACAATAATCAATTCTAAAAACTTGGATGCTAATGATCAATCAATACAAGAAAATTTTTTATCTAGTATCATAGAAAATTTTAATATAGTAATCACTACAGTACAGATAGCTGGTAAAAGAGCTCCTTTAATCATTAACAATAATATTATAGATAAGATGAAACCAGGGTCTGTAATAATTGATACAGCGTGTGATTATGGAGGTAATGTGGAATCTTCTGATATTGAAAATATTATCATAAAAAACTCAGTAAAAATTATAGGATGTAGTGATCTTGCTAATAAAACACATTTTGATAGTTCAAGATTATATGCTAAAAATCTATTTAACTTTTTAAATTATGCAATAAAAGAGAATACAATTAACATGCAAGATGATATGATTTCATCAATGCATTTGGAGAATATTGAATAAAAGTCTTTGTATACAACATGTTAAAGAATTATTGTATGAAATTATAAATTGCTGATATAAATATTAATTAATGAATGGTTAAGAATGTCCATTATTTTGAATATTCAAATACTAGAAAAGGCATCTGAATTTGAGATACCTAAATATGCAACAGAAGGTAGTGCAGGGTTAGATCTATACGCAGCTATAGATAAAAATATCGTTATGTTACCAGGTACAATAGAATCAATAGATACGGGTATAATACTTGAAATACCAAAAGGATTTGAAGGTCAAATAAGACCAAAATCAGGATTAGCAATAAAACATGGAATTACTGTATTAAATTCCCCAGGTACAATAGACTCAGACTACAGAGGTGAAATTAAAATTTTGTTGATTAACCATAATAAATATAACAAGTTTATAATAACAAGAGGTATGAAAATAGCACAATTAGTTATCACAAAATATTATAGAGCCGATATTGTAGTATCAGAAAATCTGTCTAACAGTAACAGAGGAAAGGGAGGATTCGGGTCAACAGGATATTATTGAATAATTTTGCATAACTCTGATTCATCAATAATTTTTTTGATACCCAACTCTTTAGCTTGCTGTAATTTCTTCCCAGCATTGCTTCCTACAACTATGATATCGACATTTTTACTGATAGCACTAACTACCCTAGCTCCCAATTTTAATAGTTTAGATTTCGCTTCTTCTCTAGATAATGTAGATAAACCACCTGTAAAAATAACCTTCTTTCCATAGAAAATTGACTCACTGGCAATTGCCATATCTTGGATATTCAAGATATGCAAAAGCTCATCCAGTATTTTAATATTATTTGCTAATGAAAAAAAATCTTGAATTGCTTGAATAATTTTATTACCAAAACCCTCAATTGTACTCAACTCATAATACAGATCATTCTTATTATCAATATTTAATGCCTTCATTGATTCTATAAATTTAACAGCAGTTTTATATTCTTGAGCTAATAATCTGGCATTATTATCTCCTACATGTCGTATACCTAAAGCATATATAAATTTATCTAACCTAACATTTTTAGCATTTTCAATATTAGTTAGCAAATTATGTATGGATTTACTCCCCCAACCTGATAACATCATTATATTTGATACATAATCTTTAAGTAAAAATATATCTAAAACAGATCTAATAATATTTTGTTGAAATAAAAACTCTATTTGTTTACTGCCTAACCCCTTAATATTCAAAGCATCAGTACTAACGAAATGTAATATAGATCGCTTAAGTTGGCTATCGCATTGCAAAGAATTACTACAATATAATATTATTTCAGATGCATGATGCTTTATAGCTGTACCACAAGAAGGGCAAGCAGCGGGTATAAGATAAGGCAATAAATTTTTTTCTCGTTTTTGAATATTTACAGAAATTATTTTAGGTATTATTTCCCCTGCTTTTTTAAGCATGACGTAATCGCCTATTCTAATATCTTTTTTAATAATTTCTTGATAATTATGTAGTGTAGCTTTAGTAATTTTACTACCATCTATAGTGATAGGTTCCATCAATGCGAGTGGCGTAACGGCACCGGTGCGCCCCACCTGGGATATAATATCTATAATTCTAGTTTCCATAATTTTTTCAGGAAATTTATAAGCAATAGCAAATCTGGGGCTTCGTGATACATAACCCAACCTATTTTGTAATGAAAAATCATTGACCTTGCATACGATACCATCAATATGGTAATCCAATTTTTTTCTTATTGAATCCATATAATGATAAAAATCTAGTAAATCTTGTTCAGACTTTGCAAGTTTTCCGATATTATTAACCTGAAACCCTAATTTGCGTAGAAGTTTTAATAAATCTTCTTGGTTACTTACAAGCTTAGAATAAGGATCTCCTATAGCATAAACAAAATATTTTAATGGCCTTTTAGCTGTAACATTACTATCCAGATGTCTTACAGACCCTGCTGCAAAATTCCTGATATTAGCAAATTTAACGCTACCAGATGTAGCCTGCAACTCATTAATTTTTATGAAATCTTTTTCATCTATATATATTTCCCCTCTAACCTCTAGATTGTCAATATACGGGTCAATTTCGTGCGGAAGTAATCTTATTGTTTTAATATTATCAGTAATATTTTCACCAATGTATCCATCACCCCTAGTTGCCCCTAGAACCAGTTTCCCATTTTTATAAATTGCAGCAAAAGATAATCCATCAATCTTAGGCTCACAATAAATATCTATAAATGGTTCACTATCCTGATAATTGAGAAATTTACGTATTCTAGATATAAAATCCATTGTAGATTTCACAGAAAAGCTATTGCTAAGTGATAGCATAGGATAGCGATAATGATATTTTCTGTAATTTTTAGAAACAGCACTACCCACTTTACGTGTAGGGCTATCATTACTGATATATTGGGGAAATTTTAGTTCTAAAATTTCAAGATACTGAAATAATCTATCATATTCAGCATCAGTAATGACAGGGCTATCATGCTGATAATATAATATATTATGTCTATTAATTTCTTTAGATAAATAATCTATAGCTTTTTTTGCTTCTATTTTATCAATTTTATCAAAATCCAAGCTGTCAACATTCATAATCTAATCCAATCCATGTGAGTTTATTTCACTAGTTTCACACCTTAAACTACACACATGCACCCACCGCTAACCTAGCTTCTATACAACAAAGACATAAGGTACACAGCCCATGCCCGATTTAATTATATAGCAATTTATATGAACTAGCTACTCAATTAACAATCAATCTATTTTTCCCTAAAAACTTGGCTTGGTACAATGCAGAATCTGCCCTATCTATAAAAGATATCAACGACTCCTGATGCCTATATTGAGCTATACCTATAGAAATAGTTTTACTAATTTCAATATTATCTTTAGGTAGTATGAATTTTGTATTGCTTATAATATTTCTAATGTTATCTGCTACTTTCACTGCCTCATCTAACAAGGTTTGATCTAAAACGATAATAAATTCTTCACCGCCATAACGTGCTAATAGATCTGTAACCCTGATATTATCAGCGATATTAGATATTAGCTGCTGTAGTATAGCATCACCTGATTGATGACCATATTTGTCATTAACCTCTTTAAAATCGTCAATATCTATCATTATAATAGAAAGATTCGCCCTTAATTGTTTACAATCCTGAATTAAAGAGCTTATATAGCTATCAAAATATCTACGATTAAATACTCCTGTTAACCCATCTTTAGTTGATAAATTAAAAGATTCATTAATTTCTTGTTTTAACTGATCTTGATAAAATTTACGCCGTAATTGAGTTCTAATTCTTGCTTGTAGTTCACTTGCATCTACAGGATAAATAAAATAGTCATTTATCCCCAATTCCATAGCTTTCATAATAATATGCATAGAAGCATCTTCTCCTAGCATCATCAAAACAGAATTTTTAAACTTTTCCTTAGATCGTATGATACCAACCAATCTAAGAGGATCTATAAAATCGATCTGACAACTTACAATAATTAGATCCGGAATATCATTTATATAATCTAAATTACTAATTTTATTTAAAATACTAATTGCATCATATACATGTTCAAGACTTTTAGTAATATACTTAATCTGTACCAAATCATCATCTATAACCAATATTGTACTATCACTATACTCGTGCTTTAAGTCCAACAACTGCTTACTACCTATTCCAAGAGCTCTCCTTGTACTACTACGTATCTTTAATTCATCAATAATCATTTTAATACGGACAAGAGATTTAACTCTAGTAAATAAAGCCAGATCGTTCACAGGCTTAGTAAGGAACTCATCTGCTCCCACCTCCAAACCTCTAACCCTATCCTGAATATTATATAACGCAGTGACCATTATGATTGGAATATGAGAAGTTTGAGGTGCAGATCTAACCCTTAAACAAAATTCAAACCCATTCAACTCAGGCATCATAATATCTAAAAGAATAACATCTATACTATAAGTGTCAATTAATTCTAGCGCTTCTAAGGGGCTACTAGATTTTAGAACTATATAATACTCGCTCAACAACTTATCTTCTATCAACTTTAAATTGATAGCTGAATCATCTACAACCAGTATAGTTGCTGTCATATATTTATTGATTTTGTCTATCTAATGAACATATTAATGATATTATAAAAATCACTAATGTCAAACGGTTTTGCTAAATATATTTCACACCCAGTTTTCATAACCAACTCTTTGTCTTGTTGTATACCAGAAGCACTAACTGCAACAATTGGTATGTTTTGTGTAATAATATCTGATTTTAATGACTTAATTAATGTAATACCAGAAACTACTTTAAGTTGTATATCCATCAATATTAAACTAGGTTTTTCTTTCTTAACAAAATCGACTATCTCATATCCATCTTGAGATAATATTACTGCACAATGCTTAATTGCTAAAAGATCATAAAATAATTTATAATTCAGTTTATCATCCTCTACTACCAACACTTTCTGCATAACTATTTACTATGTTAATTATTACTAAATATTTAACATAGTAACATTAATATCAAACATTGTATATATATTACTAAATGCTCTTTGCACTGAAGTGGCGAAGCTCTTAACATCTTTAACAGCTAACTACCATCATTTTTTTAAGAGCCTTACACAGATTCAGTTATCTGAGAAGGACAGCCATCCTTTCTTTGCAACTTGATAATCATACAATTTTTTATATTTATAATAGTATCTGTATCTCACCATGTACAGATTTACATCTATTGCAACTCCATTTTTTGTTCAATTTTAATTCATTATTAATTTCCTGCATACAGACCCTATCTTAGAATTCACAAAAAATTGACCTAATTTTATAATCTTTTACCTACATTGTTAACTTTATACGATAATTTTTTGATAAAACTATGCCAAAGCATCTCACATATGTTTTGATAAATTTCTGTTTTTTACTATATTTTTTACCATAATACACTAATTAATATAAACTAAAGATAAGATTACATCTATTGTATTTGATATTAAACACTGTATAATCTAGCGTAGAATAGTAGGAATCACAGTAGTGACATTATTGTATCAATACAGTAACAAAATGTAGTTTAGATATAATACTAGCTAAACTTTAGTAGATTAATTTTAATGTATTTTAATCTTTGATACTGATACTGCACTGATTAAACAATTTTTTGAATCAGTTAATAGAATTGCAAAATAAAAAATTTCCATTAATAGAACTAAAAAATATTTATAAAAGCTATAGAAATGATTTAATATTAAATAATTTCAGCTTTACAGTAAATCAGGATGGGTTTATCACAATATTAGGCCCATCTGGATCTGGCAAATCTACCATACTAAAACTTATAGCAGGGTTAGAGTGTGTAGACCAGGGAGAAATAGTCATGAATGGTCAAAATATTACTAAATTGCCTCCAAATGCAAGGCCAGTTAACACTGTATTTCAAAATTACAGCCTATTCCCACACATGAATATATATGCAAATGTTGCATTTGGTCTAAAAATAAAAAAAATTCCTGATAATATAATCAAACATAAAGTGGATGAAGTCTTACAATTGGTCCGAATGCAAAAATATGTAAATAAAATGCCTGATCAACTTTCAGGAGGAGAAAAACAAAGGGTGGCAGTAGCAAGAGCTATTATAAATAAACCAGCAATATTGCTACTAGATGAACCCCTAAGTGCATTGGATGAAACGTTAAGAAAACAAATGCAAAAAGACTTAAAACAAATGCAAAAAGAGCTCGGGATAACATTCATACATGTTACCCATGATCAAGAGGAAGCACTATCAATATCAGATATTATAGTAGTAATAAATGAAAATGGGATAATAAAACAAATAGCAGATCCCAGAAGTATATATGAAAGACCTTCAAATATGTTTGTAGCAAATTTTATAGGAGAGATTAATTGCTTTGATTCAGTTATTACTTCTATAAATGAAAGCAATTGTGAACTAATATTAGAAAATGAATATCTGTATATCCTGTATTGGAATGCAGAAAATCATGCGAGAGAGATATCGATTAATCAAAAAATTAAATTATGTATCAGACCAGAAAATCTTCAGTTATTAGAAATAAAAGATTATACTGAACAAACTACAGTAAGTCTTACTCAGAAAATGATAGCTACCATAATCGATATAAGATATAGAGGAGCATTATTTGACTATATTTTATCACTTCCAAATAAAAAAAAAATTACCGCTACCATATCACAAAGATCTATGTTAGAATGCCCTGACCTAAAAATTGGTAAAAAAGTTCTAGTTACTTGGGATAAAACACATGAGGTAATTATTAGATAAATTAAAGTTTTAGTTATATCCTAAGTACTAAGTCTTAGTCTAGAAGCATTTGGTATTTATGAATATTTTAACAAAAATCTATAAAGAGTTATGTAATACGAAAAAATTAAGTCAAATAGTATTTTTTATATTAGTTATTATTTGGTTATCTATATCGTTTATTTTCCCTAATCTTACTCTATTATTAATAAGTTTTTTTGAAAGAGACGAATACTCAATATTTACAACAAATTTCACAATAAATAATTATCTAAAATTATTTTCTTCAGTATATTTTGTGATATTCAGCAAAACTTTTATCATTTCACTAACTGTCACTGTAATATGCCTAATAATTTCTTACCCTTTTGCATTTTATATATCGCAAAATATAAAAAATAAATCACTCAAAGACATATTATTCATATTAATAATCATACCCTTTTGGACAAGCCCATTGCTAAGAAGTTATTCTATTATGAGCATATTGAAAATCAATGGATTAATTAATCAATTATTAATTAAAGTCGGAATAATTCAACATCCTATAATGTTATTATATAGCTGGAACGCAATGATTATAGGGCTAGTATATTCTCTGTTACCACTAATGATTATGCCTCTATATATCATTTTTGAAAAGTTACAAAAAAATTATTTAGATGCAGCAAAAGATTTAGGAGCAACTAAGATAGATCTATTTTATTTTATCATTACACCATTAAGTAAACCGGGGATCATAACAGGGTCAATTTTAGTATTTCTATCTAGCATAAGTATGTTTTTCATTCCAGAAATGCTTGGAGGAAACAAAGATATTTTATTAGGAAACTTAATTAAAAATAAATTTCTGATCTCTTATGACTGGACATTCGGAGCATCTATAATCAATATAATCAATTTCACTATTATAATAACTAGTTATATATATTCAAGATTCTATAAAAAATCGTAATATAACCTCTGTCTAATAGTATTAAAAAATACTTATGTATTATGCTAAAAATTTTAATCAAGATATATATAGCATTTATCTATATATTATTTTATTTACCAGTTGTATTACTTATAATATATTCATTCAATGAATCACAATATAGTGAAGGAATATTTGATAAAAAAACTATATCCTGGTATATAAAGCTTTTAGATAACAATGCACTATTATCTAGTGCTCAAAATACTATACTCGTAGCAATAATCTCAGCATCTTTATCGGTATTGATAGCAATCATATTTGCTTTAGGATTAAATAAATATCAATTTAGTGGTAAAAATTTTGTTTTATCTATAATCTATGTTCTGATAGTATCGCCTGATATCACATTAGGGATAAGCCTACTTGCTTTATTTAAAATATTGCATATCAACTTAGGATTCACAACCGTCTTACTATCACATATCATTTTTAGTATAGCTTTTATATTAGTAATATTATTATCCGAAATAGAAAATTTAAATAAATCAATGTTAAGGTCTGCACAGGATCTAGGAGCGAATGAATGGCAAATTTTTAGGCTAATTATCCTACCAAATTTAAAGCCTACAATAATATTTAGTTGGTTTTTCGCGTTTACCATTTCGCTAGACGATGTTATAGTAAGTTTTTTTGTATCAGGGCCAGGGATTGAATTATTGCAACTGAATCTATTTTCAATGATGAGGTTAGGCATTAATCCGGAAGCAAGTGCATTATCTAGTATTATGTTTGTTATCACTCTTATATCGGTATGCATTTCATATTGCAATTTTAGAAAAAAATTATGAGAATTGTTATTATTTTATTCCTGATCTCGCTATATCTTAGTGAAATATCCTACGCAAAAGAATTAAATTTATTTATTTGGTCTGAATATATCCCAAACAGAATCATAAAACAGTTTACAGAGGAAACAGGGATAAAAGTAAATATATCAACCTATGAAGACAATGATTCCTTATATACAAAAGTTAAATTATTAGCAAATGATCTAAACAATAGCAACAATGGTTACGATATTATCATTCCTTCTGGTTATATGATAAATAAAATGCGAAAAGATAATTTATTATTGAAAATAAATTACAATAAAATTAGTAACATAAAACATCTAGATCAAAGATTATTAAACAAAGCTTTTGATCCAAATAACTTATATAGTGTCCCATATCTTTGGGGTAGTACCTCTATATGCTACAACTCTAAATACATAAAAACTAAGGTAGACAATTGGGAAAATTTATTTGAACCACAATATAAAAATCAATTATTATTAGTTGATGACATGATAGAAATATTACACATAATTTCTCTAAAACTAGGGAATAACAAAAGCAAGATTAACAAAAATAATATTGATCAAGTATATAATGAATTAGTGAAACTATTGCCAAATATTAGAGTATTTGATTCATCTTCTGTAAAATCATTATTCATTAATGAAGAAATCAAAATAGGCATAGTCAATAATGGAGATGCTTATATTGCATCTAAATTTAATCCAAATATTAAATATATATATCCGAAGGACTCAGCATTATTCTGGGTAGATAACTTAGCCATACCAATAAATGCAGCACATATTGATGAAGCCTATCAATTTATAGATTTTATACATAAACCAGAAATAGCCAAATATATCTGTGAATCTTTAGGTTTTTCTAGTCCTAATAAAACAGCATTTCTGCTACTAGATAAAAAGATACAAACAAATCATATCATTTATCCTGAAGATAAAATACACAACATAGCAGAATTCCAAGGAGATATAGGAGATGATATTCTACTATATGAAAAATATTGGGAAAAATTAAAATCTCATTTTTAACTTTTAGATATCAACAAAATTGCTATAACAGAAAAATGGCTCCCCGGGCTGGGTTCGAACCAGCGACCAAACGGTTAACAGCCGTTTGCTCTACCACTGAGCTACCGAGGATCTACAACAATCAGGTCGCCAACCACACCACCAAAGACCTTCCCTACCAGATAGGTAACAATAAAAAATCACCAAAAGCAACAATTATCTTAGAACGAGAAAAGAAAACAACTTAGATTATAAGCTTGACAATGACCTACTCTCCCATACTTTATAGCATAGTACCATCGGCGCTATGAGGTTTCACATTCGAATTCGGAATGGTATCGCGTGTATCACTCATGCTATTATTATCAAGCTAATAATTTAAGCCAAAAAATATCAATTTTTAACAACTCACAAATAAGAGTAGAACATAAACTAATTTTTACAATACAAATTAACCTGAGATAAAAATGTGGCAATATAAAGTTAGCACTACGCATAAACTAAATAAATCCCAGCAAAATAAATCAAAAAAGCTATTAGTACCAGTTAGCTGAATATGTTACCATACTTACACACCTGGCCTATCAAAGTGTTAGTCTTACACAGCTCTTAGAGAAGTCTAGTTTTGAGGCAGGCTTCTTGCTTAGATGCTTTCAGCAATTATCCCTCCCGTATTTAGCTACCCAGCAATGCTATTGGCATAACAACTGGCACACCAGGGATACGTCCACCTTGGTCCTCTCGTACTAAAGGCAGCTCCTCTCAAACTTCTTACACCCACGGCAGATAGGGACCAAACTGTCTCACGACGTTCTAAACCCAGCTCACGTACCACTTTAATTGGCGAACAGCCAAACCCTTGGGACCTTCTACAGCCCCAGGATGTGATGAGCCGACATCGAGGTGCCAAACGATTTCGTCGATATGAGCTCTTGGAAATCATTAGCCTGTTATCCCCGGAGTACCTTTTATCCGTTGAGCGATGGCCCTTCCACACAGAACCACCGGATCACTATGACCGACTTTCGTCTCTGCTTGTCTTGTCAGACTCGCAGTCAGGCTAGCTTATGCCATTGCACTCTAATAGTTGATTTCTGACCAACCTGAGCTAACCATCGCACACCTCCGTTACTCTTTAGGAGGTGACCGCCCCAGCCAAACTACCCACCATGCATTGTCCTTAATCCTGATTCAAGGATTCAAGTTAGAAATTAAAAATTAAAAGGGCGGTATCTCAAGGGCGACTCCACAGACACGGATGCCTGCTTCATAGTCTCCCGCCTATCCTGCGCATTTAATCCCTAATCACAGTACAAAGCTGTAGTAAAGGTTCACGGGGTCTTTCCGTCTAACCGCGGGAACTCCGCATCTTCACGGAGAATTCAATTTCGCTGAGTCGATACTGGAGACAGTGGGGAAGTCGTTACGCCATTCATGCAGGTCGGAACTTACCCGACAATGAGTTTCGCTACCTTAGAACCGTCATAGTTACGGCCGCCGTTTACTGGGACTTCAATTTAGAGCTTGCACCCCTCCTCTTAATCTTCCAGCACCGGGCAGGCGTCAGACCCTATACGTCGTCTATTGACTTAGCAGAGTCCTGTGTTTTTAATAAACAGTCGCTACCCCCTATTCTGTGCCACCTACAAATGGTTGCCCAAATATAGGCCATCCTTCTTCCAAAGTTACAGATGCAATTTGCCTAGTTCCTTCAATATCGTTCTCTCAAGCGCCTTGGTATACTCTACCTGTCCACCTGTGTCGGTTTGGGGTACGGTCTTCAAATGAAAAAATTATTTCCTGGAAAAAATTCACTGCATACTCAATCCAATAAGAATATACAACTTACTTTCTTCGTCATTTTTTCTAGGTTCAGGAATATTAACCTGATTCCCATCGGCTACGCCTTTCAGCCTCGCCTTAGGGGCCGACTAACCCTGCGCAGATTAACTTTACGCAGGAAACCTTGGACTTTCGGCGAGAATGTTTTTCACATTCTTTATCGCTACTCATGTCAGCATTCTCACTTCTGATATCTCCAATGACCCTTACGAATCATCTTCACAGATCTACAGAACGCTCCGCTACCACTTAAACAAAAACCACGTAACAAAATTTAATGAAAATAATTTCATTAAATTTAAGTAACATTAATTTTTAAGTGTTTAAATTCGTGTCTTCGGCACGTAACTTAAGCCCCGTTACATTATTGGCACAGAAAAACTTATTTAGACTAGTGAGCTATTACGCTTTCTTTAAATGATGGCTGCTTCTAAGCCAACATCCTAGCTGTCATGGTTTTCCCACATCCTTTCACACTTAGTTACGATTTAGGGGCCTTAGACGACGATCTGGGCTTTTTCCCTCTTGACCATGGATCTTAGCACCCATAGTCTGTCTGCTATGCTATAGAAATTGACATTCGGAGTTTAATTAAGTTTGGTAAGCCTGTGGGACCCCCTAGCTTATTTAGTGCTCTACCTTCAATATCGACTACATAACGCTCTACCTAAATAGATTTCGCGGAGAACCAGCTATATCCGAGTTTGATTGGCCTTTCACCCCTAGCCACAGTTCATCCCCTAATTTTTCAACATTAGTGGGTTCGACCCTCCAACAGATTTCACTCTATCTTCAGTCTGACCATGGCTAGATCACTCGGTTTCGGGTATAATCCATTGAACTAAATCGCCCTATTAAGACTCGCTTTCGCTACGCCTACACTTAACAGCTTAAGCTTGCTCAACAAATTAAGTCGCTGACCCATTATACAAAAGGTACGCCGTCACAAATAAGAATATTTGCATATCCTTACTGCTCCGACTGTTTGTAAGCATTTGATTTCAGTTACTATTTCACTCCCCTCTCGGGGTACTTTTCACCTTTCCCTCACGGTACTAGTTCACTATCGGTCGTCAGAGAGTACTTAGGCTTGGGGGGTGGGCCCCCCATATTCAGACAGAATTTCACGTGTTCCGCCCTACTCGAATACTTTAAAATTTTTTACTTATACAGGGCTATCACCTACTATTGCTAACCTTTCCATGTTATTCTAATTTATTATTTTTTAAAGTCATTGGCCTGATCCGCTTTCGCTCGTCACTACTTACGGAGTATCTATTTGATATCCTTTCCTTCAGTTACTTAGATATTTCACTTCACTGAGTTCGCCTTGTACAACTATTTTATTCACTGTACAATATCTGTAAACAGATGGGTTTCCCCATTCGGAAATCTTCGGATCAAAACTTATTCGCAGTTCCCCGAAGCTTATCGCAGCGTATTACGTCCTTCATCGCCTTCCAACGCCAAGGCATCCATCAAATGCTCTTATAATATTTACTTGCTTGAGATTTATACTAATTATATACGTAGAACTAACTTTATATAAAAATAGCACATATCAACTCAAATTCATTAAAATTTAGTATTACAATTATAGTAATATAAATTCTAACCTATTGCGGTATAAAAATTCGAATTATATCATTTACTCTTAAAACAACTACACAGTGGATAGATAATTAGAGCAGATACTACTGGACTGATACTAATTAGATATAAATGTGTAAACATACCGAAGAAAACGAAGTGACTCCCTTCTTACTAAAAACAAAGTTGTAAACGCCATACACTCGATAATTACCGGCAAGTGTAGTGGAAGCAACAATGATTGTCAATCATTAAAATACTCAAAATCACTCTATTATAAAATAATATGGGATACCTAAATCACCTAAAGGAATCTAAAGAAAATAAACATCTACTAACACAAAGAATGTCACAAATACCCCTATAACGCATAATGATTAATAAATCACACCTAAATATCTAATACACTAATCTAATACACTACCCAGCTAAAAGTAATGAAATGCATAAAACATGATGTTTAGATTAATTGAAACAAAAAGAAGCCAAGGAAGATCAGAGCTATAAGCATAACCTTAGTACAAAATCTCACTAAAACACAACAAACTTATGCTTTGATAAAGATATTTCAAATGAAATTAATGAAAAAGACAAGACAATCACAAATAAAAATTTATAACAAAATAGCTCTATTAGTGATTGAGGATATACTATATTACTGCGACAAATTTATTATTTCTTCTATTCATAAATTTTACTCTACCTTCTACTAAAGCAAATAACGTATGATCTTTCCCTATACCTACATTAGTGCCAGGATAAAATCTAGTACCTCTCTGTCTGACAATAATATTACCAGCTATAACAAATTGTCCATCTGATTTTTTTACACCAAGCCTACGCCCTACTGAATCTCTACCATTTTTACAACTACCACCGGCCTTTTTTGTTGCCATATAAAACCCAAATATTAAATCTTGATAATTTTAATCTTAGTCAAATTCTGCCTATGACCATTTTTTCGCCTATAATTCTTTCTGCGCTTTTTCTTAAACACTAATATCTTACGATCTTTAAAATGTTCTACAATACTTGCTTCTACAACCAGAC
The DNA here is from genome assembly GCF_015476335.1 of Rickettsia endosymbiont of Cardiosporidium cionae. Classification (GTDB taxonomy): domain Bacteria; phylum Pseudomonadota; class Alphaproteobacteria; order Rickettsiales; family Rickettsiaceae; genus JADHZC01. Next base: position 150,854 of record NZ_JADAQY010000002.1, on the reverse strand, counting down.
CTTTAACTGCTGGATATCCTATCTCTAACTTCTTACCTGAAGACCTTAACAAAACCTGATCTAATTTTATCACGCTACCCACTGTGCGATCTAACTTTTCGACATCAATAACATCCCCAGCAGAAACCTTATAATCCTTACTACCACATTTTACAACTGCAAACATATATTAATATCCAATTAAAACACTCAAAAAAATATAAAATAACCCAGAATCGTAAATTCACTATAAACTATCGAATTAGCTAGGCACTTACTAAAAATACCGTGATTGTATAATAATAAGCTACTTAGGTCAACCAAATAAACTGACCTTTCACCTCAATTAGATAAATATGGTTTTAAGACATATAATAATTATAGAAATTTTAATTGTTAGTTTAAAATCAATCTACTCTATCACTAAAAGTAACATGTATAAATTTCGCTATATTTATGGTATAATTACCTGTGGTACAGATAGTAAATGGATTAAAAGAGCATTATGGAGCGTTATATTGCAGCAATACATAAAAAAGAAATTCAAAGCGGAATGCGTAAAGTAGTACGTGAATACATCTTTAATAAAAACAGTGATTTGTTAAGAACATATTGTGATGGCAAAAACTATTTACCTTCATTTGTTTTGTTAAAACAAATAAAAGAAAAATTAAAATTTTTCGTATTACATGATACGATATTAGGGAAGTTAGTGAATCAATCTATAAAGCTATCAGAAAAATTTTACTATAACTTAATTAATCTTAATGACAAGCCATCCCACATAAGAGGCGTTATATCCAATAACAACCATATAGAACAACTACAAAAATATGGACAAGATTTACTATATACTTTGGTAATGATAAAACAAAGACTCAAAATTATTAAAATCACTCTACGAATACAAAATTCTAAAACACAAGGGAAAATACTCAAAAATCAATCAAAAATTAATCATTTAGTAAAATATTTCACTATAATTTTATATTATAAAATATCTGAATTACAATTTATATACCCATTTCTAATAAATATCGCATATAATTTAATGATTTTATGCATGATGTCTGCGATATCACTCATCATATATTACACTCTATTTCATCTAATACATACAGCGTTCCTATTACTAATAAGTTTGATATGCAATACACTTATAGTCATTGCATCTATGATATACTCACCAATATATAATTTTGATAATAAGGATATATTTGGTAATAATATTGCAATACATAAGCACTTCATATTCGTTAATAATTACGTAAAAAGGCATTTATTCGATTAACTCAAATCCCTCTAATAAATTATTGATTCTAGGACAATTTGAATTTAATGTAATTCATTATCCAGGTGGGGTGGTATGAGAGTAAACCTAACAGAAACTCATGACGCGCTCTAAGCGCATAATATTTATTAAAATCATATCAATAAAAATAAAATTGATTTGCTATATTAGTGATCATGATATAATATAGCGCTGCTGAGGGCGTCAAATAAAATTCTATAAGTTAAATTTATGTTACAAATCATTAATGACAATGACTTTTATACTAAAATCGATAGCCCAAAACTTGTATTGGTAGATTTTTGGGCAACGTGGTGTAATCCTTGTCAAATGTTCTTTCCAGTACTAGAGAATGTTTCTAATGAAATGCAGGATGTGGTAGAGATATTTAAGATGAATATAGAGGATAATACAAAAATTCCTACTGAGCTATGCATAAGAGGTATACCTACTGTAATCATGTTTAAGGATAAATCTCAAATATCTGTCAGGTCAGGATTTCAAGATAAACAAAAATTAGTAAGCTGGATCAATGAACATCTAAAAACTACCAAATCATAATAAAATATATTCGGTGTCAATTTATATTCAAGCAATAAATATTATGCTGATATACAAAACGGAAGTCTAGGTTAATCCGATACGTGTGAATTAGTAAAAGTGAGTCATGATTAACGATTTTGAAATAACGTTCGATAATTTATATCAATTCAAAAATTTAAAAAAGATAGACGAGATCTTTCTTAGATATCTAAACTCTGTAAATACGAAGTTATGCTCTTCACTACATTCATTAAGGAAGAATTTTAATACTCAGTCTAACCAGTTACTAGATTCCGATTTTTTAATAGAATTGTCCTTGGTATTAGATGACTTCATCGCAAAATTATTTAACATAGAAAAAGAAAATTTTATACTTAAAACCAAGCATAAAGAATTTAATATTATATACGAATGTAAAAGGAAATTTATACAAAGAACTGTTCTACAAAATTATCCAATAGGATCTGTTACAAAACAAGAGTTTGACAATCTATCTAAAAAATTGGTTGGATTAATAGGAAAAAGAAATATTACAGAAAGATTATTTGCTACATATGTTATAAAATGCTGCAATGACCCTATAAAATATAAAAGAGAATTAGAAATAACAGCAAAATACGCATCATATATGATATCAAATAATAGTAGCTTATCGATATTCGATATACCCCTACCTAATCCAAAACACACTAAAATCAGATGCAATAAAATTGTAAAACTTAAAAAAAAACTGTATTAGGCTTTAATTATAGAAAACTATATAATAATAATTTATCGCACGCCTTAAGCAACGCGCACTACTGTATATATTGTCATAAAACTTCAAAAGATTCTTGCAGTAAAGGATTACAAATTGTCAATCCTGCTAAATATCAGAACATTGATATTAAACCATGTCCACTAAAACAAAAAATTTCTGAAATGAATCAATTGAAATCTAAAGGATTCAATATAGCAGCATTAGCAATGATAATAATAGATAATCCTCTGCTAATATTAACAGGAAATAGAATATGTAATGACTGTACAGCATCATGCATTTACCAAAAACAAGATCCTGTAGATATACCATTGATTGAGTCGAATATATTAGATAATATACTTGAATTACCATATGGAGTAGAAATATATCTATTATTAACTAGGTGGAATCCATTAAATATATCATCATTTTTACCTAAAAGTAATACAGGATATAATATTGCAGTAGTAGGGCTAGGGCCAGCAGGTATAGCAGCATCACACTATCTATTAAATCATGGGCATTATGTAACAGCTATCGAATCTGCAAAGATTGAGAACATATCTGAAGATTTTTACCAAGTTATAAAAAACTGGGATGAATTTATTAATCACCCCAAATACAAGATGCCACAAGGAGTAGGTGGAGTAGCAGAATATGGTATCACCAACAGGTGGAATAAAAAAAATCTCATACTAGCAAGATTAATGCTAGAAAGAAGAGAAAATTTTATAATGCATGGAAGTACAAGGGTTGGTAGTAACATCACTATAGAAGAATTATTTAACATAGGATTTGATCATATATCTCTATGCATAGGGGCTGGAAAACCTATATTTGATAATTTTGCTTCTTACTTCCTTAATGATATCAGAACCGCTACAGAATTTTTAATGATCCTGCATCAACAAACACCTTATTTATATAATAGTGGCTATCATCTAACAATAAGGTTACCTATAATAATAATAGGTTGTGGATTAACTGCAATTGATGCAGCAGTTGAATCAATAAATTATTATCCAGTACAAGTAGAGAAATTTTTAAAAAATTATGAACAAAAACTTAACACTATCACAAAAGAAAAACTGGAAGCAAATTGGAGTGAACAAGAAAAAGAACTAGCAAATGAATTTATCACACATGCTAAATTATTTAGAAATGCTAAAAATACTAAGCAAAAGTTAGCAATAATCAATCAATTAGGTGGGATAACAATATATTATCGTAATAATATTAAGAATTCTGCTGCTTATAGACAGAATTTTTGTGAAATAGAATACGCTATGTCAATGGGAGTGAATTTTCAAGAAAATACAAATGTTACTAACATTATTCCTAATAAACTTAATTTCAACAGTCAAGTTATAATAAATGACCAATATACAATAGATGCCAGCACTATTTTAGTAGCTATAGGCACTAAAAAAAATGAATACATAGATCTCACTAACAATTTTAATAGCGCCAGTAATTCAAAATTCAATAATTCAAAATTATTTAAAGATACAACACAAAAAATAAGCTTTTTAGGAGATGCTAATCCGGATTATTCTGGCAGTGTAGTAGAAGCTATAGCAAGTGCTAAAAACTCAGTACCAATTATTAATAATATACTAGCTATACAAAAACCTAAACATGCAACTAAATGCGGCAATAGCATACAAGAAAAAATTCAAGACTATATTTTTTCTCATATTCACGCAGTGAAAATACTATCTAAAAATTATATCGAAATTACTATTAACTCAAAATCTTTAGCCCATAAATTTAAAGCTGGTAATTTCTTTCGTCTTCAAATTTATAAAGCAAATTCTCATGTGAAATCATTATCAATTGCAGTCACCGCTTTTGATATAGACCATAAAAATAACTATATTTCACTAATTATATTCAAAGAAAATGGTGTAAATAATATATATGAACTACTAAAATCAGATAACAAAGTTAAAATATCCTTAACGGGGCCGCTTGGTTCAACAATAGAAAAGATAAAAAATAAAATCGTGGTAGTAGTAGCAACCAACAGATGGAACATAATGATGCTCTCAATATGTAGGCAACTAAAGGATGATGGATGCAAAATATTGTTTTTTTCTGGATATGAAAGAGCTGAAAATCAATTTTATCATGATAAATTTCAATCAGCGACAGACATTATAGTGTGGAGTGCAAAAGATAAACCAGTTGCTAACTCTCGGGATACAGATTATTCATTTCAATCCAATTTAATAGAAAGTATATATTACTATAACAATCAATCTAGTAAAAATATGCATCAACCCAATATATTGGCACTAGCAGATTATGTAATTTGTGCAATATCAGTTGAAGACTTAGCCCAAATCACACAAATTAGACATTTATTCACTAAACGACCAAAAATTATGTGTATGACTAATAATAACCCTTATTGTATGATGAAGGGTATATGCGGTAAATGCATAATAAAAGTTAATAGTCCAACTCAATATATATTCAGTTGTGAACATCAATACCAAAATCTAGATGATATAGATACTAATAACATAAAAAATAAACATATTGCTAATACTAAATATCCTAAATTATGAAAATAACACCAGCAATGGCTTTTATCTAAAACCATTAAAGTAACATCTATGGTAATTTATATCTAAATTCATTTGTCATTAAAATATCACCATTTTTTTTGATCACAACATTATTGATAAAAACTATTTCATTATTAATAGAATTATATTCTGCTTTATCAGAGGTAATATATATATTTTCATCAGTTTTGTACAAATTTAGTAGAGAATTTACTATAATCTTATCTATTACTTCTTTTTTACCAAGAGTTTTATAATAAATCACTAAATTATTTGTCTTTAATATATGATCTTGAAATACTAATTCAACATTATCAGTAAATGTTATAGAAGATGATTTTTGATCTAAGACAAGCTTATCAGAATTGATAGAAATATTCTGAGTAGCATAGGTAGTAAACGTAAAAATAACAGAGTTACACAAAGATATAACAAAAATTACTACCAACCTAAAAACAGCTAAATTCATAATTTTATACTATAAAGTAAAAAATCTTATTGAATAAAAATTATTGATTCATAATTTTTTAAAATTTGCTATAGAATTAAACATATCAATAGCTCTCATCACCATGTTAACACGATTCCGCTTTATGTAAATATCAGCATCGTTGACAGTAACATTATCTAAAAAATCTGATAACAAAGGAGTAAGTAACTCAATCCTATTTAATGCTAAACTATAATCATTATTTGCTAACATAAGAATTTGAATTGAATTATCTTCATATAAATAATTATAAAAGTTATGCTCATACTCTGATACAAAATATTTTTTAATAATTAAGGACTCCTTACTCGAATTAGCATGAACCAGAAAAAACTCAGTATTAAAATCTCCTAGTTTTTTTAGAGATATAATCATATTTTCACTTCTTTTATATAAATTCAATATATACTGACCTAAATCTGTAGTTAAAAAGCTAGTAAATAATGATACTTCATTATAAATTCTAACAATATTTAAATAACCAATCCTACGAGTTAAAATGGCATCAATATTTTTTTTTAAATACCCTTGCTTCTGAAGATAATATTTTAATTTATCTTGCATAAATATTATAATTGCGTTGCTGTCTCCAAACCCTAACCTATCTAGTATATTCTTAATTATGGGTATGATATCAATATCCAACTGATTTTCTAAAAGGATACGCACTACTCCTAAAGACTGTCTTCTCAATGCATAAGGATCTTTAGAACCAGTTGCTTTTTCACCTGCAGCAATTAATGAAGAAAGATTATCCAATTTATCAGCCAATGCTAATATCGCTGAAGAATTACCAGGGATATCATCCTGTAACATCTGAGGCTTATAGTGATCCCTAGTGGTGAGTGCAATATCTAAATCTATAGATTCAAACACTGCATAATGGTAACCCATTACCCCTTGTAAACAAGGAAATTCTTTGACTATTTCAGATACCAAATCATGCTTACAAAACCTAGATGCCTTTATGGCATTAGTAATATAATCTTGATTTATATTACTACACTGTAATGAATTTTCGTATTGAATATCTTCACATATCTTTGTAATGCGTTGTACTTTGTCATATATACTACCTAATTTACTATGAAAAACTATATCCTTAAGCTTAACTAACCTAGACTCTATGGTCTCTGATATATCTCTATTATAAAGATATATAGCATCCTGCAGCCTGGCATATAAGACATTCTCATTACCCTTGATTACACAGCTATAATTGTCAGAACGTATATTTGCGACAAAAAGGAAATAAGGAGCTAATGCCCCTTTATCATCCCTCATAGTAAAATATTTTTGCTTAATGCGCATTGAGGCAATCAGTATCTCTTCTGGCATAGACAAAAATTTTTCATCTATTTTGCCAACGCACACAGTAGGATATTCAACTAACCCTACCACCTCTTCTAATAATTCACAATCCTGATTCAGGGTAAAGCCTAACTCCCTAGATTTATCTAATAACCCACTTTGAATATAACTTTTACGTTCATTTTGATCTATCCATACATAATGCAAAGATAGATAATTTTTATATTCACTAAATTTCTTTATACCTGAAATTACATTTGGACTAATAATTTTATGCCCGTAGGTGAAATCACTTGATGATAAATGCTCATATTTAAACCTGAGTAATTTTCCATTAAAAATACATAATATATTTTTCAATGGTCGCACCCAATACATAGTATGCCCTCCCCACCTCATCGACTTAGGCCATACATATTGTCCTATTGTATCAGCTATAGTATTGCTAAAAATATTCTCAGATAACTGGGGATAAATGATTCGTTTATAAAAATAAAATTTTTGGTTTCCAGTGTCAGAAAGATATAAATCATTTTCTGTGATATTGTTAGAATTACAAAAATTTTTGATTATATCTGGAGTAGCATGTAAAACTTTCGGACCTTTAACATTTATCTCCACCTTAGTACTGTAATCTGCAACCCCAACTATATGTAATATAATCCTTCTAGGGCCGTAGTAGTAATTAATCTTCTTATAACAGATATGATGTTGTATTAAATATTTAGCAAATATATCATAATAACTTAAACAAGCATGCTGTTGTAAAGCATAAGGAATTTCTTCACTAAGCAATTCAATTAATAACTCTTGACTCATCAGCTTTCTTATTCATATTCAATAAGTTACTACAACATAATTTGACTAAATTACGTATTCTAATAATATATGCAGCCCTTTCTGTAACACTTATCACACCATGAGCATCAAGTAAATTGAATAAATGACTAGCTTTTATACAATAATCATACGCAACTATTGGCAATTTACTATGAATCAATTCAAGGGATATCTGCTCTGCTTCCTGAAATTGCTGAAATAATAACTCAGTGTTAGAAAATTTGGTACTAAATTGTGAAAATTGTTTTTCTGAAATAAATTCTAATTCTCCATATGTGAATAATTTTTTACCGTTATTAGAATAGTTCCATACTATATCCTTTATTTGATCTTTTTGTTGAATATACAAAGCTAATCTTTCTAAACCATATGTAATTTCTCCAAGAACTGGAAAAATATCTATTCCAGCCATTTGTTGCATATAAGTAAATTGTGAAATTTCCATTCCATTACAACACACCTCCCAGCCCATACCAGAGGCTCCTAGAGTTGGAGATTCCCAATCATCTTCTATAAATCTTATATCGTTTTCTTCTATGTTAAGCCCTAACTTTAGCAAGCTATCCAGATACAACTGCTGCATATTATCAGGTGAGGGTTTCAATATCACCTGAAATTGGTAATAACGTCCTAATCTATTGGGGTGTGCTGAGTATCTACTATCTGTGGGTCTCCTAGAAGGCTGCACATAAGCTGCATTCCAACTATATTCAATTAATGACTTAAGAACAGTTGCAGGATGGAAGGTACCAGCACCCATTTCGAGGTCATATGGTTGAAGCACAACACAACCATAATCACTCCAGTAATTCTGTAATAGCGAAATTATTTGCTGAAAAGACAAAACTTGCATAATTAATAATTAATACCTCAACCAATAATACAAAATCAATAATTTTTGATAAAAAAATCCTACGCTCAATCGATACACTATAATAGAATTCTAATATAAAAACACTGAAATAACATAAATTATAGTAGATAAAATGAGAGCAGTAATATTATAAGGAAGCTGCGTAATAACATGATCCAAATGGCTGCAGCCAGCGCCTATTGAAGATAATATTGATGTATCTGATATAGGTGATGTATGATCTCCAAACACCCCCCCAGCTAACATAGCTCCTATAGTCATAGGAAGTATATTGATATCATTAATTAACAATTGACAAATTATAGGTATCAGCACAGCAAAAGTTACCCAGCTGCTGCCTGTACAGATTGAAATCATCACAGCAGTAAAAAATATCACTATAGGAATATAAGACTTATGAAAATTTGAAGAGATAATCACTGAAGCAATGTAATCTCCTACATTTAATTCATTCATTGCAAACGAAAATGCCCAAGCAAAAACTAACACATAAATAGCTGATGACATAGTTTTGTAACCTTCTGAAAGATTTAATACTAGATCTTTGTAATTTATAGGACAGAAAATTAAAAAACATATCAAAGAAAGCGTCCCTCCACAAAATAGTGAAAAACCCAACTTCATATTACTTAAAATAGATATAAAACTAACACTATCACTATAAATATAACCAGTAGCAAACATAAACAATAATGTAGAAGCAAATAACACCATTACACTCACAGGTATAGAATAAAATACCAATTTTGAGGATATCATACTAGTAGCTGGTGAATCATTATTGTTATTTTTTGCCTGATTTTCAAAATATAACATTTTAGGAAAATCAAAATTCCAAATAGAGAAAATAAATAGCATGATCAATGATATAATTGAATAATAATTATAACATACTGATTGCAGAAACAATTCTACACCGCTAGTATAAGGCAATCCAAATTGGAATATAGAACTATCCAATATTGCTACAATAAAAGCTCCCCAACTTGATAAAGGCACCATAACACACACAGGAGCAGCTGTGGTATCTAAATAATATGCCAATTTCTCTCTAGAAAGAGATTTTTTATCAAATAAAGTTCTTGCAGAAGAACCAATAGCTAAACTATTAAAATAATCATCTATAAAACATATAATACCCAAAAAAAACACAATAAGCTTGGCATAAGTCGGAGATTTGATATATTTTGTAATGCGTTCTGCAAGAATCGACATAGCTCCAGAGTAAGTATAAACAGATATAATAATACCTAAGACCCATAAAAATAATAATGTAAAAATATTATTCCAAGAGATTTGAGAAGATTCATAAAAAACTGATTGAAAATAACTAAATATAGTATAAATAGTTGAAAAGCCTATAGATTGGCCTTGTATTACTGCAGCTGTAACAATACCCGCAATCAATGAAGGAAGCGTTCTCCTGCTAATCATCATCACAACAAAAATCATTAATGCAGGAACCAGCACTATAGATTTAGTAAGCATATAATTTAATTTCAGATTTATATTTTAAATAACAAAGCATAAAGTGCTATTGATTACTATAACACGAAAAATAATAACACAGAAATTACCCTAGTCAATAGAGTTCAGTATTTTATATTTGATGAGAGAAGTCTTAGTTTTAGTCAAGGCCAATATAATACCAAATTCAATACTCCTTGCAATTAAAGAAGATCCTCCATAACTTATAAAGGGCAATGTCATACCCTTGGTAGGCAATAAATCAAGAGTAACACCTATATTGATACAAGATTGTATTCCAAAATTACTAATAATAGATAATAAAGTTAACTTTACAAAATTATTTTCTTCTTTATAAGCCTTTAGTAATACATAAATTGTTATAAATGCAAAGCATAGTATAATGATTAAGGATATAAACACTCCAAATTCTTCACCTGATACAGCAAAAATAAAATCTGTATGCGAATCTGGCAAGTATCTTTTAAACTCGCCCTCACCAGGCCCCTTTCCAAATATACTACCATTATAAAATGAAGCTAGTGATTGTTTCACTTGATAATTATCATGATATTGAGGATAAATATATTTATTTATCCTCTGAGATATATGAGGAAACATAAAATAACTAGCCATAAATACAACAACAGATAACATAACGGATATTACAAACCACATAATAGGTATCCCAGCAACAAACAACAATATCACAAATACTATTGTAATAATAACCAGCATACCAAAATCAGGTTGGATGATTATTAAAAATGCCAATATAAAATATAGTATACTAACAACATAAATTCTCACACGCAGAGTATATTCATCCAGAGAAAGGATTTTTGATACTACTACAAAAAAGAATGGTCTTATTATCTCAGAAGCCTGATATGATATATTAAATATAGAAATCCAACGTTTTGCTCCTTTAACTTCACGACCATAAAAAACAATAATAGCTAAAATAATAATATTAAATATTAACCCTAATAAAGAAATTCTTCTTAATGTTTGCTGACGAACATTTGATAATATAAACATTAATACAAGTGCAATACCTAAAAATATCACATGTCTTATAATAAAATAATTTTTATTCAAATGCATATTATTAGCTGCTCTTTCACTTGAAGTAATAACTAACAGTAATCCAATAGACATTAGTATAGAAATTGCTATAACTATTTTTTGGTCAACACTCCTCCACCAATTATTTATTAAATATTTCATGAGACAAGATCTACTTTATTAAAAATTGTTTTACTAAATCTACAAAATGATTTCCTCTATGCATGAAATTACTAAATTGATCAAATGATGCAGCAACAGGTGATAACAATATATTACAACTTCTATTGAGCAGCCCTGCATCCTCAACTGCTTTTAAAAATGCTTCATCAAGACAATCAAATAATTCTAAAGCTAGCTTGCCTTCAAGGTAACGCGATAGTATTAACCTATCTTTGCCAAACACATAAGCCTTTCTAACATTAAGTAATGCTACATCTAATGCTGAAAAATCAGTTTCTTTACATACACCTCCTAATATCCATAATATATCCTCAAGCGCAAGCAGAGCAGATTTAGTTGCATTGCTATTTGTTGCTTTACTATCATTATAAAATGATATTTTATATTTATAACCGATATACTGCAATCTGTGTTCTAGCGACTCAAAACTCCTGATATATTGTAGAATTTGAGTAGCAGGTATATTAAATATTCTACATATTATGTAACCTGCCAATATATTAGACTGATTATGATCACCCAATAAATTAATTTTATCTGGCAAATGATATGTTTTTCCACTGATATTATCAATAATTGTAGAATTTTTTATGTATAAACTATTGGAATCCATTCTAGAGTCATAATTATAAATAGAACTATGAAAAAATGTTATAATATGTTTATTAGGATAACTCTTAGTGTATTCTGTATAAAATTTAGAAGTTATATCATTAAAAATACCAATTACATTGATATCAGATAACATGCATAACTTAAATTTAGAATGGATATATGATGTAAAATCTTTATATCTATCTAGATGATCTGGGAATATATTAACTATTAAAGATAATGTAGGTTTAAATATCTTTAATAAATCTATCTGAAATGATGATAATTCAAGTATATAAAAAGCTTTACCAAATCTCATGTTTAAGACAGGTTGTCCTATATTACCTCCAACGTCACAGTCAATACCAGCTGACTTCATTATATGAAATACTAAAGATGTCACAGTAGTTTTACCGTTAGTACCAGTAATTGCTATAAACTTAGAATTTATATTTTGGCTATAAAATAAATCTATATCAGATGATATCCCTATACTATATTTTGTAGATATATCATAAATTTTATGTTCTGAACTTATCCCAGGGCTGAGATAAATGACATCTAAATTTTTCCAACATGAATCACTAATATCTATAATAGTTGCATCATCAAATCTAGACAAAAAGGATTTTCTTTTAGCTGCCTGATCGTCATAACATAATATTTTGTTATAACCTTTAGACACAAAATACTTATATAAAGATGTACCAGTTACTCCTAACCCTAATATTCCTATATTTTTCTTCATGATATTCCCATTTTCAGGAGTCCACTAACTGAAAGAAATTACTTGATTCTTTAATGAAATATACGCCCTATCCAGCTGATTGCTCAATGATAAAATAATTCTTCAAATTGATTAGATTTGACTAAAAATAATCCATAAACCAAGTAAGAAATTAATATTACAGCACCTATTTGGTGTAATAACGCTAAAATTATAGGCACATAGTAAATCAAGGTCAGTACCCCTAATACAAATTGTATTGCTACTGCAAATAATAGCACTATGGATAATTTTATTAACTTGGTATATCCAGTACGAATTAAAACTATAGCCAAAAATACATTATATAATAGTATAAAAATTGCGAACAATCTATGTAAACACTGTACTAATACTGGGTTATTCAATATATTCATATCCAGCTTTAAATGAAACAGCTCACTAGCTATAACATCCCCTCCCATACAAGGATATGTATTATATACTAAACCAGCATCAAGCCCTGCAACAAATGCTCCTATTATAATTTGCAGAAATACAATAATAATGGCTATAGATAAATATCTACTTACCACTGCTAACTGATTAGCATAAACAAACTCAGATACCAAAAACATATCAAAAGAAGAACGCATCAACTGCCAAAACAACATAATATATATTACAAGGGAAACAAATAAATGTAAAGCAAGCCTATAGTGGCTCACTGAAGGGTTATTCACCAACCCACTCTTCACCATATACCAGCCGATATAACCTTGCAATAATATTAACATACCTACAATGCAATAATAAAAGATATTTCGTGATGTAATATAATGACAGAATGCAAAAAATAAGCCTGGTATAATATACATAATGAATATTAATCTTCCTATAATTCTATGAATAAACTCGAGCCAAAATATCTTTTTAAATCCTCCAAGATCCATAGTAAAATTTGCATATTTATATTCTGGAGATAATTTGTATTTATTGAAAGCCAGCATCCAATCAGACTCAATTAAAGGAGGTATTACACCTGAAATAGGTAACCACTCAGTGATAGATAAGCCTGATTTCGTAAGCCTAGTCAACCCTCCTACGAATATTGCCAAAATCACCATAAAACACATTATGTATAACCATACAATAAAAAAATTTTTACTTTTATAACGACCTAAACTCATTTTATAAACTACGATCTAATATGCGAATACATAAAATACTATTTCCTTTTGTTATAAAATCAATAATAGTAAAACTACCTAAGTAAAAAATCTAATTTATTTCCTAACATCAGATCAACAATCGTGATATCCTTATTCACTGACTTAAATTCAGTTTGAAAATGTAGATATTGTTTAGGTGAAAACACAAGATTTTTGCGCTCAACTATATCCATCTTCAACACTCTATTACTATCATCCAAAAGCCTTACTCTAACTAAAGGCATTTCGGTTTTTCTGTTAGAAATATTAAATATTTTATAATCAACTACAATATGTTCTCTATCTTCATCATAAGAGATTTTTACATCTTCTATTTTCAACCTATTATTATCAAGAAATGAAGGGATACTAAAAGCCCTGGGGAATGTCATCACTATCATAAATACAATGATACTAAATAAAAAAATTGGAATAATATAAAGATAAAAGGGAATCTTTACCGGTAAAATAACAGGTAAATTGGTATCTTTGTCCAAATTTTTAGTACTAATACTATTACCTTGATTAGGGTATTGATGCCAAATATTCTTACAATTAGAACATTTGACCTTTCTACCATTATCTCCAATTTGTCCATCATCAACAAAAAAATTTGTCTTACATTTTTTACATGTAATATACATAACTAATAACTTTATAAATAATTCATTATATTTAAAAAATCAGTCGTTTATAATTGCTTACTCACTATATCTGATGTACAATTCGGCCCTCAGTTTTGTATCAATACAAGACACATATCTTAATATTTTTCTCTTCTGTTTAGAAGTATTCTAATGAAAGATAAAGATAAAATGAATCAAATAGCATCACTGATTTTATGAATATGCAAGAGTACAAAGATTTTATAGAAAAGCTATGGCAACAAAACTGCGAAAAACAGCTATTGCCCCAAACAGCTATAACAATAGCTCAGTCTAAACTAGATTTTATTATTAATCAACTAAACATTGGAAACATAAAAGTTTGTTACAAAGAAAATAATAGTTGGTACGTCAATGAATGGGTAAAAAAAGCTATTCTTTTATATATGAAATACTCTGATAACAAAATATATGAAGTTGGCAATATCCGCTGGTTTGATAAAATCAACAATAAATTTACAGAATATAATGAGAAAGACTTTATTACCAATCAACATCGTATCGTGCCAGGAGCCTTTGTGCGTAAAGGCTCCTATATAGGAAAAAACACAGTTATAATGCCTTCATTTATCAATATAGGCGCCCATATTGGTAATAATACTCTCATAGATACCTGGGCAACTGTAGGCTCTTGCGCTTATGTAGGAGAAAATTGTCATATTTCAGGTGGTACAGGAATAGGAGGAGTATTAGAGCCAGTACAATCTTTACCTGTAATAATTGAAGATGGTTGTTTTATCGGAGCTAGGTCCGAAATAGTAGAAGGAACAATAGTTGAGCATGGTTCTGTTATAAGTATGGGTGTATTCATCGGAGCTTCTACTAAAATTATTCACCGCGATACAGGAAAGATATCATACGGTAAAATCCCTGCATATTCTGTTGTAGTACCTGGTTGTATAGCAAATGAAAATAAAAATCTACCAGCTCTCTACTGTGCTGTAATAACAAAACAAGTAGATGCTAATACAAGAAAAAAAATTAGCATAAATGAGTTATTAAGATATTAATGTAACATAACAATGTTAACTTTTAAAAACTTATATTATTAGTACAACACACTGCATTAGTGTATATAAGTTCTATATTTTGGTTCAATTATAGTTAAGAATAATGATAATAACTCCAAATAACATTCTCAGTATGTATTCTTTTTGGGATTACACTCAACACCTAACTCTTTAGCTATAACAACGCTAGCAGAAAAGGCTATTAAAGCAACATAGATACCGGGTATTACAGTGCTATTTGTTATATACCAAAGCAATAAACAAATAAAACTGGTACTGCGCCCTAATATTTCTGTACCGAAGGCTTCAGAGATACTATTTACAAAATACCTATCTCGTATGACTTTAATATGTATCAAAAACACTGTTCTTGATACAGAAAACACTACCCCTAAGAACATTATCCATAATTTTGATAAATTAATTCCAAATAATCCTAAATTAGGGATAACCATAAATATAGGGATAATAGTAATCACAAATAAACTCGAAACTATGAGCATTATCTTTAATAAATTCTCTCTATTAATAATAATGCTTAATATTGGTATCATACTAACATTAATAAACATAAAAAATGTATTATAGGGCATCAATGCTTTTAGAGATATATTACTATTAGCTATTGGAATAAAATAATTAAAAAAAATAAAAGGAATTACATAAGTTGAATAAGAAAATGCATTAACTGAAAATAACTTTATAAAGGTTATTTTATGATTCAGAATTTTTTCTTTGATCTCTGGTTTACCTCCTAAACTAAATGTAGGTTTACTATTCTTTTTAAGATAATGAAACAATCTACTTGGTATAATTTTTAATAGATATAATATATTTTTCTGTAATTTATTCACTATATTAATTATTGATATCGGCAATGAACTAAAAAAATTAGACCACGAATTCCAGAAATTTAAACAGTTTGTAGATGCAAAATGCAATTTTGACTTCAATGATTGATATTTACTAGTATCGTTCAACATTGAAGCAAGATTTTCTTTGCTAGCTGCAATTCTAAGATAGGTAGCAGTAATGCTAGTTAACATTCCAACAATAAATGCTATCCTCCAGTAAAAATCAGGATCAGCACTATAGATTACCAATGTTGCTGCAAACGAAGAAAAACTTATACCTAACATAGTTGAAAACAGATAAAAACCACTGGCTTTTATTTGAAATTTTGCTTCAGTTACTTGTTCTAATACTAATAATTCTGATATAACCTGTTCTCCAGATGCAAAACTATTCTGCAAACTTCTAAACATTATCAGTAATATCGGAGCAAACACTCCAATTTTACTATATCCAGGTAATAAAGCTATAGCAAATGTAGAAATACTAATACCTTGTAAGGTATAAATTAATAACTTCTTAGGGCAATACTTAGTTAATAAATAACCAAATAATACCATAGAAATTGGCCTAGTAAGCATTCGAATAATTTTCTTAATGCTATGTAATAACAACAAACCTTCTACGCTTGATAATTGTGGGAAAAAGACACGTGATAGTACAGGCATCATAAAAATATACAAAGCAGAATCGTAATGGTCCAGGATATTGGCAATGATAATACTAAAAAACAATCTAGGAGATTTAAGGAAATCAGACATTTTAAATCTTATCATAAACCTCAAATGCCAAATTAAATTAAGTGATATTTGAATGATGAAGTTTCATATCATGCTGTATTGTAATAAATTTTACTATTTCTTGGAATATCTCATTCTTGATATGCTGCGTGATATTATCCAATAATTTTGTGTCAGCTAATTTTTTTTCTGTTAAAGATCGATGCTGTACAGCATTTAAACGTGCAAAAAATGCTTCTTGAACGTTATTTTGGTAGATATCAGTGTAATCACCTTTCTTAATATTAAAGATTTCACGCATTAAATTATAAGGAATATCATGATTATTAGAGAATTTATGCAACAGAAAATCACTTCTACTAAAAATATTATTTTTTAAAATAAGAAAATCTTTAGACTTAGATTGATTATTTGTGGTATATTTTTTTTTAAACTCTGCAAATTTGGATATATTATTACTTATTAGTTGTTTATTATAAAACCTAGCTCTTAAGATGGGTTCTACTTCTTCTAATGTTTGCTGCCTTTCCTCCATAATTTTGTACAACTCAACTACTACAATGCCAGATTGATTATTAAGCTCTATAGGATAAGATAACTCGTCTTGAATCATATCAAAAACTTGGTTAGATATTTCTGCTAATATAGGATTTTTATTATTATCCATAGATTGGCGGTTTATATTATTTATACTTATCGGTTTCAACCTAAATTTTTTAGCAATTTGTGATAAATTACTGCCGGCTTCTATTTCGGATTCAAAATCTTTAATATAATTAATGATTTTCTCCTCATTACGCATTGTACGCAGTAAAGAGACGATTTGAGGCTTTGACTGCGCTAAGCTTTTACCACTAAAATCCTCAATATTTTCTTCATAATATGCCTTAATTTCTGCATAAGTAATAGGAATAGTTTGACCGTTCAATGTATCACTATTAACAAATACATAGCTAAAACTTCTTTGCTCTGGTACTAAAAACTCCTGCTTAGTAGCCTCGTATATTTCATTTATCTGATCTTTAGTAGGATTTGATGATTTGCTATTAGCATATCGTTTTTTTAAATCATACTTAACTATATCCACTACCCTCTCTTCTGCAATGTAATATAAAAAATTCTTAGCGAGTATCTTAGAAGGTAAGAAAATATCTAAGAAAACCCCAGCCACATACTGCCTTAATAAATCTCCTTTTACCTCTTTAATATACTGCTTCTCTAGACCATCAGAAGCTCCGCTAAAATAGGATCGAAAAATATTTGGATCAAAATTATTATTAGAATCCTGAAAATATTCCAGCGTTTTTATAAAGTTAATAGCATAATTATTACTTAGATTTAGGTTATAATATTTAATAAAATATTCTAATACGGATTTATTAATTAATTTTTGTATTACTCTGTTATCTATTCCTAAATGCAATATTTCATTTTCAGTCAAGGTTTTATTAGTTTTTTTTTGTATATCTTCTATTTCGTATTTTTTTAGCTTAACAAATTCTTTTTTTGATATATTCTTAATACCGTTAGAAAATGTTACAACATAATCTTCTGTATTACTACTTTGGAATAATGCTATTGACTGAAATCCGATAAAACTAATGATAACTAAAGTTAATAGCAACTTAAGTATGAATTTAGTAAAATTTTTGTGTAACTGCATTAATTGAAAACAAAATTTGGTTTGATCAATATTTACCGATTAGATTCGATCGAATGATATCTATCCAAGTACTCTCAAAAGATAGTGCTTTATAAAAAATAGTGCAAGATGTTTTATTAATTTTTTTATATTTAAAAAATTATCTGTTTATGCCAAAAATGGTTATTATCAACTGGAAGATGCATTATTCACTGAATGAATCATTATTTTTTTTAGATAAATTACAATCGTTGAAAAACACCAGTAATTTTGAATTAATAATTGCACCTCCCGTACCACTATTATCATATTTATTATATAAATATACAGAGTACAAGTTCTGTACTCAAAATATAAGCTTATTTACAGGATATGGATCTTTTACAGGTGAATATTCTGCACAAATGATAAGGGATATCGGAGTAGAATATGCAATTCTAGGGCATAGCGAACGCAAATTATACATGAATGAAAAAGAAGCAGAAATAAAGATCAAGGTAAAAAATTGTCTTAATGCAGGCATTACACCAATCATTTGTGTAGGAGAACCTATTACCATAAGAAACAGTAACTCTTATAAAGAGTTCATAAAAACCCAAATTATTAACTCTGTTCCTCAAAATCTAAGTGGTAAAAAAATTATACTAGCATACGAGCCCATGTGGGCTATAGGATCAGGAAAAAGCCTCGATCAAGATAAAATTAATGAAATTTTTGATTTTATAAAAAATAATGAAGACTTAAAATTCTTAACAGAGAATTGTTGCATGGTATACGGTGGTTCTGTAGGAACAAAAAATTATAAAAATATACTTTCTATAGAAAATATCGGAGGATTATTATTAGGATCTACATCACTTAAAATAGATAACATAGAAATTATTTTACGTAATGTATAAAAACCGCAACAAAGAATGTGTTAATAAAATACTTGAAAAATTTTTAGGAAATTGGAAAATACTAAAGAACATCACTAACAAATCAGATGTAAGATGTATTTATAAAGGATCAGGCGGCGCAAGTTTTAAAATTCTACAAAATACACCTAACACAATGTTGTATGAAGAAAAACTCTTACTAAAAAATGATCTTATAAAATCAAGCAATATTATTGCATATCAAAAATATCTATATAAATATAATCAACAAAATACTATAATTTCTAAATATCTTAGCGATAACAGTTTCCTATGTAACATCTTTATGGTAAACAACCGTGCTAACGGCAAATATATCTGCAATAAAGATACATATAGCTTTAAATATGATTTTTCACTGAATTATCTTTGTATAACATACAATATTGAAGGACCAAGTAAAAATTTTTTGATTCATAATCACTATCTAAAGTTAAGTTAAGCTACTTGTTCAAATTAGCTATCAATTACGAGTTAATTAACCTGTAATTAGCAGTTTTTTTTTACTAAATATACTTATAAGTTGTCTCTTGAATTAATACTAATTCTATCAATAATCCCTATTTTTTAGTTGACTAATATGAAAATAACAATTATCATAGGCGGTAATCGGAAGGTTGTTAGATATTTTATGATGTAAATCTTAAGTAGTCTTATATTGGTCATACTGTATCATTAAAGTCTAGTTCATAAAACACCTACAGTTGGCTGTAGCCTTTATAGAACAGGATGGTTACAATTTTCTATAACACTTTACGTAAAGTATAGTTATTCATTTTTAAACCAAATTAATATGTTTAAATCAAATAAATTTTTATCAGGGCTAGCAAGTGTCTGCTTTAAAGCAAAAAGCAGTTCTAAGTTCGATAATACTACAGTTAGTAGCAAGGAAGATAATGCTAAGAACAATCTAAAAAGCAATGATTCTCCTCAAAGTGAGAATGATAATAATACTAACCAGCATGGCATAGCAGCTAGCATCTTCCATAGTATTAATTCTATAGCAACCCAGGCCTTGAAAACTACTGCACCAATAGCTAGTAAAATAGCTACTACTACATTTAGCGGAACCAAAACTGTAGCCTCTGCTTCATATGCTATAGCTAAGAAACACGTCACCGCAGAAAATATGAAAAGTGCCGCTAATACAATGTATGATATAGCAGCCTGGACCTTAAAAACTACTGCACCAATAGCTAGTAAAATAGCTAGTACTACATTTAGCGGAGCCAAAACTGTAGCCTCTGCTTCATATGCTATAGCTAAAGAACACGTCACCGCAGAAAATATGAAAAGTGCCGCTAATACAATGTATGATATAGCAGCCTGGACCTTAAAAACTACTGCACCAATAGCTAGTAAAATAGCTAGCACTACATTTAGCGGAGCCAAAACTGTAGCCTCTGCTTCATATGCTATAGCTAAAGAGTGCACAACTGTAGCAAAGCAATTTTATAATAGTAATTTACTAAAATCTGAAGATACATTGAAAACTCCTGATTATTATCATGATTCGAAGTTACTTAATACAATAATTGATACCAATACCTCAAGCTATCAACAAAATCCAGAGACTGGGATACCAGCATTGTCAAGTGTCTCTGAAAAACGTGAGTGTAAGTTAGAAGCTGCTGATTATCATTATGGTCAGAAGTTACTTAGTGCAATAATTGATACCACTACCGTGAGCTATCAAAAGGATTTTAAGAATAGAAAGATAGCATTGTCAAGTGTCTCTAAGAAACATGGGTTTAAGTTACAAGATTCTAGTGCAGGCTTTTTTTACAAAAATAGTGAATTTAATATGTATCAATCTGATGTTTTTGTTAATGAAGCAGATAAGACAGTGATTATCAGCAATCCCGGGACAAAAATTGGTTTAGTTGGTGTGAGGTTATACGATATAATCAATGATTTACAGTTGCTTTTAGGTTATACTCCTTCAAAGGTGTATCAAGCTAAGAGCTTTATTGATCAAAAAGTGACAAAAATAGTAAGTGAGTGTGTTGCTGATCCTGATAATGGCCCTGGTACTTGGAAAGTGATATTTACAGGGCACTCACTGGGAGCAGTTATATCAGATTTATCAGCTGTACATTTTCACAAAAAAACTTGTGAAGGAGCACTCAAAGAGTGTATACAGATATCATCTTTGACTATAGAAAATCCTGGATCTAAAAATTTGATTCAAGATAAAGCTGCTGCAAAAGATGTGTATTTCCAGGTTATAAATGGAGGAACAAATATTATTAATAGTATAAAATCCCAAATAACAAGTAAAGTGTGCTCTGTGAATCTATGCCCAATAAAGGAACAAGCAAATATTTTCAAAGAGGATTCTAATAAGAATATATTAAAAACTGTAATAGATTTTTTATCCTGTGCTGATCATCCTTTACCAAAATTCCGTATCGAGTTCAGTGACAACAATAATTCTGAATACAAAACAATGTATAATAAAGAAGATGGAAAATACTATCTTGTATCCGAAATATTTTCTTCAAATCCGCAGACAACTAAAAATGATGAACTAGAGAAATTCATATTTGCTGGCAATGCGAGACCTATATCAGAACAACTAGCCACAAGATTAGGAGAATTATCTACAAGATTAGAAGGAATTAATATTAATAATTATCAATCCAGCGATGTTGAGGATAAATTCACTAAACTTGACCTTAACTCTGATACACAGACAATTGCTAATTCCACTGACGCTGGTAGTGAAACTAACTCTTGTTGTGATAATGAACTAAATGATAGTGAGTTCAATATTCTGGATGATTATAGTATCACCAATGTTGGTGCTGAACAACATATAGAACAAGGAGAAATAACAGAAATGGTATGATCTGAAATAACAGAAGAGCAGTTATTATACTGCGAAGCATAGTGATTAAATAGTGTAACTGTTTCTAAGTAGTGGATTTGTATATCATTTACTTTGCACAAGTATAACTGCCTAGAAACATCAACTGCTATGAGTGCGATAAGCTTACAACATATATATATATAATTAAATAGGAAGAATACAACGAGCTGTAGCTTCTATCTTAATTAGAGTTACAACTTTTAGCGTTTCTTGTGGATAAATTCCGGTATTTTTCTGTGTCTTATATTGAATTATTTGAACTAACTACCTAAAACCGCTACAAAATTATCAGCTATTAAGTATATAACCAATGTTTAAATAAATTCCATAAGTCACGGCCGGCAATTATACATTTGATATGAATTTTATCTTTTGTAAATTAAACTGATATAATTGTTACATTAATTAAGATAAATATCAAAAAATTTGTTGATTCAAAATTCTAGTAGTATATACTCTATGATGGTTTGTGTAGTATATGTATAAAATTGTCATGAGCAATCAAGTAAAATGCAGTCCTCATATATGTTTAGTAGTATGCGAATTAATATGCGTATGTGTACTAAATATTTTCAAGTGACTGCTTGAAATTGGAATTCTGAGTTTATTTGAAAAATGGTGTCAGTTCATCAGAGAAAGCATGGTTGGTTAAAAGCAGGATATGTAGATTTTGTATGCGCTTTTTTAGATAGTCATTATATAAAACTAGTATGCTAATTAATTAGTAACTATTTATATCCTGATTATTGCGCGGTATTTATACCATTCGAAACTAATATAGACATAAATTACATATTATTAATAATATTAGAATATGTAGTTACAATATGTTAAATCATTAAGGTAAAACAAGCTACAGACCAAGCTTGATATAAAAACTTAATTTTAAATAATTAAATATAACTTAGATTAATAAAAGGTATCATGTTTAACGAAACGATAAAAAAAATAGATTGGAATGGCAACATTATAGAATTGAGCACAGGCAAGATAGCTAGACAAGCTACGTCTTCTGTATTAGTGAAAATGGGTAATACTTCGGTATTATGTACTGTTGTTATAGATAAACAAGCAAAGCAAAATATAGATTTTGTACCGTTAACAGTAAATTATCAGGAACAATCATATGCAGCTGGGCGTATCCCAGGAGGATATATGAAGCGTGAAGGAAATAATTCTGAACGTGAAGTAATAGTATCAAGGCTAATAGATAGATCAGTTAGAACGTTATTAGGAAAAAATTTTAACTATGAAATTCAGATAATTTGTACAGTAATATCATACGATTCAGCTCATAACCCCGATGTTTTATCACTAATAGGGGCTTCTGCTGCATTATCAATAGCAAATATCCCTTCTTTTACAATATTAGCTTCCTGTAGAATTGGTTATAGAGATAATAAACTAACTATCAATCCTAGCATACAAGAACTAGCTTCTAGTAAATTAGATTTAATCATTTCAAGCACTAAAGATTCAGTAATAATGCTAGAATCAGGTTGTGGTTTTTTAGCAAAATCAGAATTGTTAAAAGCAATTAAATTAGGCCAAGAATCTATACAGCCAGTAATACAACTTATAGAAGATTTTTCTACTACTGTACTTAATAGCCAATCATCAAAACAATTATATCAATATGATATTTTAGAAAATACTAACAAAGAACTGAAAGCTAAAATTGAATCTTTAGCAACAGAAGATATCATCAATAATTTTAGAATTACTGATAAATCTGAGAAATATGAAATAATCAGCAATATATTAGATAAAATTAAATCTCATGATTCACTAAAAGAACTCTATACAGAAGAAGAAATAAGCTTAGAATTCCTAAAAGTTAGAAATCAATTATTAAGTGACGAAATTTTAAACAAAAAAATTAGAATTGATGGAAGAACAGCAACAGAAATAAGAAATATTGCATCAGAGGTATCTTTGTTAAAGAGCACACATGGGTCTTCGTTATTTACTAGAGGAGAAACTCAAGCACTTTCAGTTACTACATTGGGTACTGCACAGGATGAAAAATTTATAGACGGATTAGAAGATACATATAAAGAATCATTTCTATTGGAATATGTGTTTCCTCCATATTCTACAGGAGATATAGCAGGTCTAAGGGCTCCTAGTAGAAGAGAGATAGGCCATGGAAAGCTTGCTTGGAAAGCACTGAAATCTGCTCTGCCTACTAAAGTAGACCATTTTCCATACACAATCAAAATTGTATCTAAGATTACTGAATCAAATGGCTCGTCATCTATGGCTACGGTTTGCGCAGCATCTATGTCTATGATGGATGCAGGAATACCAATTAAAGAACATATAGCAGGAATAGCTATGGGGCTAGTTAAAAATCAAAACGAATATCTAATTTTATCAGATATCGCAGCAGATGAAGATTATATGGGTTGTATGGATTTCAAAATAGCAGGAACTAGAGAATCTATAACAGCAC
This sequence comes from Rickettsia endosymbiont of Cardiosporidium cionae, assembly GCF_015476335.1. Taxonomy (GTDB): domain Bacteria; phylum Pseudomonadota; class Alphaproteobacteria; order Rickettsiales; family Rickettsiaceae; genus JADHZC01. The sequence continues at coordinate 125,829 of NZ_JADAQY010000002.1, read as the reverse complement.
TGCAAATGGATGTGAAATCTACTGGTGTATCAATTGATATCATTGAACAAATCATTGACCAGGCAACAGTCGGAATAAATTTTATTGTAGATAAAATGGATGAATCTATTAAATCTCCTAATGAATTATCACCACTTGTACCAGTATTCAAATCAATGAAGGTAAATCATGATCATATTAAAAAAATTATTGGATTTGGAGGAAGAACTATCAAAGAGATTTCTAGTACTACAAATACTAATATAGAGATTATAGATGATAAATCTGTGGTTTCTATTTCTAGTACGTCTAAAGATAACATACAGCTTGCTGTAGATAAAATTAATGATATTATTGCCGAACCAAAAATAGGAACAATTTTTGAAGGTAAAGTAGTAAAAATTATAGAAGCAGGGGCATTTATAAATTATGTAGGTTCTAAGGAGGGCTTTGTGCATATAAGCGAAATAGATAAAAAACATATAAATAAAGTTGAAGATGTATTGCACGAAGGACAAATGGTTAATGTTAAGATTATCGGCGTTGATAGATCTGGTAAGGTAAAATTGACAATTAAAAATCTTCACAATGATATAGATTTTGATTCCCGTAAAGATCGTAATCGTTCTGGAGAATCCAATTATTCTAATACTTCTGCACCTAATAACAGAAATTATAGAAGATATAATAATGATAATAACTCGAACGTTAATAACAACCCTAGAGTAGGAGTACGTAGAAATGCAGGGAAGCGTAATAGTGAGTATAACAATAATTTTGCTGCCAATAAAAGTTTTAAAAAAAATACTGATCGTGGTGTAAATAGAGATGGGCATAATAATAGCGAAAGAAAATGGTTTGAATAGTTTTTTTTACTGATATGTGTACCACCCACAGAGCAGAATCAATTTCTGCTCTGTGCTGTTGTCCTATCTTAAAAAATAAATCACCATGAGCTATATTGAGTAATAGAATATAAATCTTAAATTAGTTTTACATATTGTATATTTGAGAATATAATAACGTGTAGGTTGGAATCGAGAATGGTTTTATTATAGCAAACTTTAGCAAATATTTTTACCTACTTTTATTCTGTATTAATTTTTATATATTATTGGTTATATATTTTATAGATTAATTCAAAAATTTATCTAGATTTATTAATACAAAAAAATCTTCTAAAGAATAACCCTCATCGCATGATTTAGATAAACTAGGATCTAGTGGTATTTTATCTAAAATAGGAATGTTGTATGATTTAGATAAAGTTTCGGCACTATTGCCAGCAAAAATTCTTTTATTATGATCTGACAAATTTGTTACTAGATGCATATTCTCTATGATACCAAGTATCTTTATCCCAAATTTCTGGTATAAATCGATGGATCTTGCTACATCTATTTGAGATATTTTTTGGGGTGTAGTCACCATAACTACATAATCAATAAAATAATTCTGTAATAAACTTAAATGTATATCCCCAGTACCAGGTGGTGTATCTATTAGTAAATAATCTAAATTATCCCATAAAGTAAGAGAAAGTAATTTATATAATGCCTTGCTTAAAATAGGGCTTCGCCAACTTATTGCCGTATCACGATTAACTATAAAACCAATAGAATTTATATATACTCCATGAGAAAATATGGGCAACATTTTATTGTCAATGATTTCCGGGGTTCTATTACTATTAAATATCGTGGGAATAGATGGTGTATATATATCTGCATCCAATAACCCTACCCTCTTATTATATACTTTAGATAGCTTTTGTGCTATTAAAGATGTTAACGTAGATTTTCCTACTCCACCTTTACCAGAAACTATAGTTATAACTTTTTTTGCTGCATCTATTCTGATCTTATTACTTTTACCATTTAATATATTAATATCCCTTTCAGCGTGAGTATCATCTGATTTTTTAGATCTATGACTAATAAAAAGTATTTTCAAAGCTTTCCCCTTAACAAGTCCAGAAAGCTTATCTTGTATTTTAATTTTAATTATATTCAAATCTTGATTACTGAAATTTAATGAATCAACCATAACCAATATCTCGTTATCTCTAATTCTAACATTTGAGACCATATCCCTGATACATGAACCATTTTCTAGCAATAATTCATCAAATTTACTATATATTTGAGCTATAATGTCAGTCATACTTGCAATTATTATAAAATTCATATATTAATATGGTTATAGCTTAAATTTAGTATTATAAACAAGCATAAATTAATTAGATTTGGTAATGCATCTTTTAAAAAAGTCTCCTTGGGATGATTTAGATGATTCGAAAAATACGAACATCTTCAGTAAAAAGAAATATGATTTCATGAATTTTCAATTTAACTTTAATAGTAAATTTGTGTTATTCATTATTTTAGCTATTTGCTTATTATGGTTAACTTCTGGTATTTACGAAATAAAAGAGGGATCTGAAGCAGTAGTCACAAGATTTGGAGCTTTCAATCGTATCGCTAAGCCAGGTCTTAACTACCACCTACCAAATCCGATAGAAAATAAATTTATAGAAAAAATTGCTCAATCTCGTAGGGTAGAAATAGGTTACCGCTCAAATAACTCTTCAAAACATTATGGACGTTATCAAAATGCTTCTAATACTGCTTTCAGAGATATAGGTAATGAAAGCATTATGCTCACAGGAGATGAAAATATTATAGAATTGAACGTGGATGTAATGTGGCATATCAGTGATTTGAAAAAATACATATTCAACGTTGAAAACCCTAATGCAACAATAAAATTGGTAGCAGAAAGCGCTATACGTGAAGTCATTGGTAATACTCCTATAGCATCAGTGTTATCTAGTCAAAAACAAGAAATTACCGATAAAATAGAAATTTTAATACAGAGTACCCTAGATCAATATAATATTGGTATTAAACTAGAACAAGTACAATTACTAAAAGCAGAACCTCCAAAAGAAGTAATAGAATCATATAGAGATGTACAAACTTCTAAAGCTGATAAAGAAAAAGAGATTAATCAGGCACAATCATATAATAATGATGTACTACCAAAAGCTAGGGGAGAGGCAGCAAAATTGTTGCAAGAGGCTGACGCATACAAACAAGAAATAATATCAAAAGCTAAAGGGGATATAGATAGATTTAACTCAATATATACAGAATATCTACATAGTAAGGAAGTAACAAAAAACAGACTATACCTAGATACAGTGCGTGATATTCTCATGAATAACTCTAAAGTGATTATAGAGAATTCTACTCTACCTCATATGGATCTTAATACAAAATTAAAAAATTAATTAATAGAAATGAATAAAATCTACGCTATAATTTCTGTTCTGCTAATAATTGCCATTTTGCTTAATGCTAGCCTGTTTCAGGTAGAACAAAGACAAAATGCTATAGTCTTCCAGTTTGGAGAAGCAGTGAGAGTAGTGGAAAAACCTGGCTTAAACTTAATTATACCTCTAATTCAAACATATTCCCTTTTTGATAAGCATTTACTGGATGTCAATGCTGAATCTAAAGAGTTAACAGCTTCAGATGGTAAAAGAATTATAGTAAATGCCTTTCTAAAATTTCATATTATACAGCCTATTGTATTCTATAAGACCGTCTATAATTATCAAGGAGCTGAACTAAGGTTAAATAAAATTTTAGAATCTTCAATGAGAAAAGTAATAGGAAGGTTTCCATTAAACACTCTTCTTACAGACCAAAGGACTGTATTAATGCATAAAATTAAAAATTTAGTGGATGAAGAAGCAAAAGACTTCGGGATTAAAATACTTGATGTAAAAATTCTAAAAGCAGACCTCCCTTCAGAAAATGGAGCTGCAATTTACCGCAGAATGCAAACAGAAAGAGAAAAAGAAGCTAAACAAATCAGAGCAGAAGGTAATGAAGAGTCTGCAAGAATTAGATCAAAAGCAGATAAAGAAGTAAAAGTAATTATCGCAAATGCTTATATGGAAGCTCAAAGAATGAAGGGTATAGGTGATAAAGAATCTACAAGGCTTTATAACTCTGCATATAGTAAAGATCCTGAATTCTACTTATTCTATAAATCATTGTCTACATACAAAGAGGCATTACAAGATAACACATATTTGGTATTATCACCTAAATCAGAATTTTTAAAATACCTAAAATTGTTCCATTAGAGCTCTTTATTTGTAAATGATTTTGAATATAGCTTACTAACTGCTGAATTTATAGTTAAAATCATATTTTGTTATTTTATAAATTTGATATAAGCTTGCAACTGAATTAATACATATAAAAAATCAACATTTTATACCATGATACTTCAGGATTCTTTCAATGAAGAAATTGCAATTTTAAATTTTTATAGTTTTACTAAAATTCAAGATAAAGATTATTTGCTATACAAAATATTATTTCAGGCAAAGAAAAAATATATAAGAGGTACAGTAATAATATCAGATGAAGGGTTTAATGGAACAATTTCAGGGGAAGAAAAAGCTATAAAGCTGTTGTTATCGGATATCATAAAGATCTCTAATACAGATAACATTAATACTAAACTAAGCTTTAGCAATTTGCATCCATTTGATAAGATCAAAGTAAAGATTAAATCTGAAATAGTAAAGCTAAATGTTGGATATATTGATGTAGCAAAACATGCAGCTACATATATTCACTCAGAAAATTGGGATAATTTTATCAATTCAGAAGATGTAATATTAATAGATACAAGAAATCACTATGAAACAAAATTGGGGCATTTTAGAAAAGCAATTCACCCTAATACAGATTCCTTCCGGGATTTTGTATATTGGTTAAAGTCTAATAAATCTTTATTATCAGGAAACAAAAAAATTGCAATGTACTGTACAGGAGGAATAAGGTGCGAAAAAGCTACAGCATATATGAAAACTGCAGGATATACACAGCTTTTTCAATTAAAAGGTGGAATCCTGGAATATCTGGCTAACCAGTCAATAGAACATAAAAACTGGCGCGGAGAATGTTTTGTTTTTGATTCTAGGGTATCTATTACAGCAACCAATAAAATTAATTAATATATGTAAGATATAAATATTTTGCATATCACAACAACATAATTATTAACAATTTTTAATTACAACATCATGGAACAAGTCATAGAATCTCAAAAGTTAAAATACTATATAGATAAAATAGAAAATTTAGAAGCTACTAAAAAAGATATATTACAAGATATCAAATCTGTTTACGATGAAGCAAAATCCGCAGGATTTGATACCAGAGTAATGAAAGAAATCTTAAGAATTAAAAATATTGATAAAGCAAAACTGGAAGAACACGAAACAGTATTAGAATTATACAAAGCTGCATTAAATATATAGTAAGTAATCACAGCTAAACCTTGAACTAAATTCTACTCTCACTAATAATACATAAACTAGTATAAAGAGGTGAAATGCCCAAAGGATTCTTTTATAGCATCAGCTAGCTTCATGACTACGTGATGTGCGATAAAATATACTGTACAGAACATTACCATGATTTGTACAGGTGTGAATATAAAAAAGACCTGAAAACTTGGAATCATCCTAGATACTATTGCACCAGAAATCAGCAATACACCACTTAATATTATAATAGGAGCACAAATTTTAAAAGCTAACAAAAAGCTTTGATTCATAGCTTCTGCGACCATATTGCCTATATCTGATATTTGGACATTCTGATGTAATATTGATAAACTCTTATAACTTTCTGCTATAGCATATAAAAATATATGATGAATATCTGATATCATTATAACCAATATCAAGTATAAAATAAAAAAATTAGAAAATAGAGATTTTTGTATTCTTTGATGAGGATCAAAAAACAATGAAGCTCCTAAAGAAGACTGTGTAGAAATTAGATGGTCAATAAACTGAGTAATACTGAATATGATACGAGATGTGATACTAATAACAATACCTATAAAAAACTCCAAAGCAAGATATCCCAAATTAGGCAATATATTATCTTGATATTTTGGTAAATATACGACTACATTTGGTAATAGAACTATAGTGAAAGTAAACATTATTAATAACTTGTGTCTCTTCAAAAGATACTCATTATTCATAACATAAAAATTACTAATAGCAGCCCCAACTCTAGTTAATACTAATAAAAAATGGTAAATCAACTCTAAAATCTCTCTCTCAAGCACCCACTGCACCACTGATCAATAAAAAATATATAAAGACTTATTATATTGAAATTTCATTATTAGTCTAATTTAATATCATTATTTTTTTTAAACTCTAATAAAGTATCATCATCTGCATTAATACCCCACCTATCACAAATATTAACATACTGAGTGGTTAATAAATAAATCCTAACATTAAAAAAAAGCTTATATATTTTTTTTAGTATTATTGGTAATATAAAATATATCATCAATCCTACAGCTGTTGTAAAATATACCTGGTACCACAAATCTTTCGTAGAGATATAATCTAATATTACACCCTCTACATTACTAGAACTAAAGAGTTTTAGTAAAAACGGCAATATTCCAATTAAGTTAAAATTGACTACCACGTACGACATATTTTTACTCACATTTATGACTAATACCAACAATGAAGGGATTATTATCAATATAAACAAAATAAAACTGTTGTAGTTTATAGTGAATAAAAATAAGGCAACTACACCTAAGAAAAAAATTACTACTCTATAAAATAATGAATTAATAACATTAATAATCTTAAAGTACATATTAATATATCAAATATTTTTAACTGTTAAAACTAGAATAATTATAGCCAATAATATATAAGAAGTAATTATAGTAATGTTCTCTCCTAACTCTTTATACAATTTATAATTTTCTTGTTTATTACTAGTTAAATCTTTCATTTTTTTCTTTATATGCTGTAGCTTTTTCTTAACTTTAATATACTTTGAATTATCATTAAAAACCAACTTGTTACTTGATATAAGAAATTTCGCTATAAGCTTTATATCATGTAGTGTAGCTATTTTATCTAAACGCTTTATCATAGAATTTTTTAACTTCGTATCATATACAATATTACTAAGTAAAATCTTTAGTTCGTCTGTAATAACATTACATAAGCTATTGATAGGAATTCTTGGTAATTGACTATGTAGTAGATTTATTATAGATATAAATTTCAAAATATAATGCTTAGATAATGCTGATAATTTTTGTATACCAATAGTAGGATTAATATTATTTTCTAATTTTAATCTATACATAATAAATGAAATAACATACTGATCCAGGTAAATCGTTTTCTTATACTCTTTACTATACTCTTCTAACTCAGTCAACAAAACAGATATATTATCTATATATTGGTTTAAGATACTACTAATACATCCAATATTAGGGTTCAACATATATAAAACTGTCTCTAAATTACATCTAGATGAGTAATATTTATAATGCTCAACGATTTGAGCAAAAAGCTGTTTGTGTTTTTCTAATACATAGCCTATAGATTCTGTATTACTATAATACTTCCAAGCAGATTCCTTAATAAGATAATTAAATAACTCTTCTGCAAGTTGAAATTGTTTAGTTATCATAAAATGATAAAATAATTCCGGAATTGCTACTGCTGTTACTCCTATATTTTTAATTCTAATACATCCTTCTGAATCCAAAATTGCTAATAAATGACAGAACTTAAGGTCCATAACGATGGTTTGTATATTATTATACTGCTTAGCACTACTAATTTGATAAAAAAAATCTGGAATATTATTAAGAATTTGCATATTAGCTATCCATTGCTTAAACTGAACATCATTAACAAGATTTGAAGAATGCTGCCAATTCTTAAATATCACATAAGCAATAGCCTGGACAGAATAATATTTTTTGTTACTAAATACCAATGGATAATGATTTTTATTAAACAATTCACGATATAGGAATTTTTGATTATTGTTGTTGCTTTGCCACATAACAATATCTAAAAGGTCAGACCTTGTAGATATTTTATCCTCTAACGTAGATTGCAAAAAATATTGCATTTTGTTTGGGATCTTACTAGTTATTTGTTCTGAAACTATGGTTTTATATGTAGTATGTTCTAGCCGAAATATATTATAATCCTCTGTATTCTCGAATTGATCCCATGGAGATTGCTTTGATAGCAAAGAAAATACTAATATACCTAATGCATAAATATCACCTTTAACGCTATTAGGTCTTCTACCAGCTGGATGACAAAATAGAAACTCAGGTGCAATATAGTGATTAGGTTGATAATAATATTTATAGCTAGTTATAAATTCACGTAGTAAAAATTTAGGGCCGTTATCATTTTTCAATATAATATTACTACTATGTATATTATATCCATAGATACCAACTTCGCCTAATTTCGACATCAATTCTGTAAGACTAGATATAAGAGTTTCTAACTCTAACTTAGATATTAATCTATTATTTAAAAATATATTTGTTAAATTATCATGATAGTCATAATATTCTACTATAGATACCAAATGAGTAGAATGATCTCTTGAAAGTCTTACTATAGAATAATCAATCACGTTATTTAAATAACAATCCCTAAAATTCACTAACTTACTAATTTCTTCTACAGGTACTAAAAAATTATTTTTATAAATTATAGCAAAATATTTTTGAGAATTGTGAATATTAAATGCACAATAATAATCACAGAAATCATTACTAAGCTTGTATATATGTTGTGCTAAATCTATCTTATAAAGATCATTTACTACATCTATAGTGCTGCTTCTGTTAATACTGGGATACATTATTAATACTGATGAATCATAAAATAACCTAAATGTTATAAAAACTTTACTTATACAAGATATTCTAAATACAAAAAAGGCGCTAACACTAATTTAGTTTACAATACGGTGCTCTTGAGACTCAACCATTACAAAATCTGTATTTTCTATATTTATTTCTTTTTCGATAAATATATCATCAAATCCGATATATTTAACTTTGCCTATTAAAATACCAGGAGGATAAAATTGACTATCTCCTGAAGTATATATTTTTTCCCCAGTATGAATAGAATTTTTTGTTTGTAGATATTTCACTTTAAGGTTACCATTCTTTACTGATAATACAGCTTTTTCTTTAGAATGCTCAGTAACAACTGAAATATTAGAGTTAGGATCTAATATCAACATTACCTCAGAATAATGCTTACTTGTATTTATTATTCTACCAATCAGCGCACGATTAAAAGTTACTATATCATGCACATGAACTCCAAGTTCAGATCCTGCATTAATGACTAAACGTCCTGCACTATGATTATTGAGTGATCTACCAATTATCTTTGCTATAACTGTTTTAGGAGGCAATGTATATGCAATATTTAATAACTGTTTCAAATGCTCATTCTCCTTTTTTAGCATAAGATATCGATTATGAGAATCGTGTAAATTAATATTTTCTAAAATCAGACGTTTATTCTCTGAATCTAATTGCTGATAAAAAAATATCTTTTTCTTAATACCAGCAATGCAATTGTTGCACTCACTATAGAATAAGTTATTGAAATACAACATCTTCCCTGTAATACCGAGGACTAGCCTGGACTGAAAAGGATAAAAAGACAGAGATATAAAATAAATTGATAGCATCAGTAATAGCACCGGCAACATATTATAAAATATCATAAATAGCATATTGAGCAGCTCAAATAAGGCATCAATACTTCCTCTTTTTCTGTTCCTCAGCAGTACCATATAAACACACTTATGTATAAGTAACTAATAGCTATTATTATATCATAATCAAAAAGTTAATAGAATCTGTATTTCTAATATTTAAATAAAAAATCTATTGATATTTAGTATATAATGATATTATATATGTGTTGATAAGATAACGATGTTAGGTGTATTTTAAAAGTAAATGATTATTAATTAAATAGATGAAACTTAAAATTTTAGGTGGTTATGTATGAACTAACTGCAATTAATAGTAAGTATTGTATATATGAATACTTACAGCAAGTTAATAACATCCCTTCCTTAAGCTGCGAAGAAGAAGTGGATTTAGCAAAACAATATTACGCAAGCAAAACAATAGAAGCTGCACATAAGTTAGTCACCAGCCACCTCAAGCTTGTAGTAAAAATTGCACTTGGTTATAGAAATTATAAACTACCGATGTTTGACTTAATAGCAGAAGGCAACATAGGTCTGATGCAAGCAGTTAAAAAATATAACCCACACCTAGGGCATAGATTATCTACATATGCTATGTGGTGGATTAAAGCCGCAATACAGGAATTTATATTAAAGTCTTGGTCATTAGTAAAAATAGGAACTACAAACGCACAGAAAAAAATATTCTTTAGTCTGAATAAAATCAAACAAAAAATATCTAATATGTATGCTAGACCTGTCAATAGTGAAGATAGTAAAGATATTGCAATATCTTTAGGAGTAAATGAGTCTGAGCTTTTAGAAATGGAGCAAAGACTTTCAGGGCATGATGTATCTCTCAACCAAAGTTTAAATGATAATAATAATTCACCAGAAATGCTAGAATTAATACCAGAAACCAGGTTGGGTCAAGAAAAAAAATACATGCTCATCCAAAATACTAAACTCCAGCAAGCATTGCTTAACAAAGCTATTGATTCTCTGCAAAAACGAGATAAAGAAATATTTATAGCACGTAAATTAAAAGAATCGCCTTCAACGTTGCTAGAATTAAGTATAAAATACTCTATATCGAAGGAACGTGTAAGACAAATAGAGAATAGAGCTTTTGCAAAAGTAAAACAATTTATGTTAACCGGATTAGTATAAGATATATTGAACGTTATACTAAATATCCTAAAAGATATACGATACTACATCTACTACTGGTTTAAAAAAAATACACTAACCTCAATAGTAAGATATGCAATCAATGAAACTAATAAGAATTGATTAACCAATTATGATAAACTACAATAAGTTGTGTGTTGACTATATAAATAAAATCCTAACAGAAAACAGATATAGGTTGTTTGAGCCACTGAATAAAAATAGATGTATCTCTGATATACCAAATGCATATTTGGTTAATGGAACTCAAATAGTGGTATGGTGCAGTAATGACTATTTAGGAATGAGTAACAATCAAAAATTAATAGATACTGCTAAGCATTCAATAGAAAAATATGGTATAGGGTCCGGAGGGACAAGAAATATTTCTGGTACTACAGAATCAATAGTTAAACTTGAACAAGAAATTGCAGCACTACATACTAAAGAATCTTCTTTAGTATTTACTTCTGGGTACATAGCAAATGACTCTGCATTAGTAGCTTTATCTAGAATATTACCAGATCTAGTATTTTTTTCTGATGAATTAAATCACGCATCAATAATATCTGGTATATATAACTCTAGATCTCAAAAATATATATATAAACATTTAAATATGGATCATCTAGAAGAATTGCTACAAAAAATAGATATCAATACACCAAAAATAATTATTTTTGAATCAATATATTCTATGGATGGTTCGGTTTCACCTATACAAAATATTTGTGCTCTTGCAAAAAAATATAACGCCTTAACTTACATAGATGAAGTACATTCCGTAGGATTATATGGTGAACAAGGGGCAGGTTTAGCTAATATGTTAGGGTACGAAGATAAAATAGATATAATACAAGCAACATTAGCAAAAGCTTTTGGTGTTATAGGTGGTTATATTGCTTCTAATACGGTACTAATTGATGCAATAAGGTTAAATTCTAAGGGATTCATATTCACCACATCATTGCCTCCAGTTATTACAGATACAGCAAGAGAGAGCATTAAATATTTGAGACACTCTAATATTGAGCGTACACAACATAAACAAGTTATAAATTCTGTAAAAAATTACTTGAATCAGGCTGGGATTCGCTATATTAAAAATGATACCCACATAATAGCAATAGTTATAGGAGATCCAAACAAAGCAAAACAGGCATCTGAAATGTTACTTAGGAATCACAATATTTTTATACAGCACATCAATTTTCCTACTGTACCTAGAGGCACTGAAAGACTTAGAATTACCCCTACACAATTGCATACTGAGTCTATGATCAAAGATCTAATTGCTGGGCTGCTAGATGTATTTTATAAATTAAAAATTGATTTACCTTTACAAGAAATAGCTTGATATTTAGATAACATCAACTAAAATTCAGATATACAACTAGCTTATACAAAGTTAAGTATAATATATCACTAATTAAATAGATATAGTAGGAGGGGTAGCTAAGCGGTTTAAAGCGCACGCCTGGAAAGCGTGTTTACCTTATGGTAACGAGGGTTCGAATCCCTTCCCTTCCGCGCCAGCTTGTGATTTCTTTAGATATAGTAAATAAAATATCTAAATAATTTCTGCCTATAGCTCCTGTTGTATGTGTAAAATAATTATTTAAGAAAACACAAAGTTCTAAAACCTTGTATTATACTATGTATCGTAATAATTTCCTTGGAAGCGTAGTATGAAAATTTTGCAGTACTAAATTTTAGATTATAAATACTATTGAATTCATCGCTTTTAAGGTTATAATACTTAACCAAGAACTAACATTAATAACTAAGACTTCACACAGTTTAGCTAATTTCTGAGTTTTAATTAATTAGTACTTATTTATAAAACTACTCAGATTATTTAACAATTAAGAAATGAGGTATGCAAAATGCAAATTTGCTACTATCATATAAAACAGTAATCTAAGCTGGGGGACTATTCATTGAGTAACATAGTAATGAAAACTGACTTTATTTATTACTATTTGATCTATTAATTTCAATGAATCCGAATGGAACCCTAATTTTTGCTATATATAGTTAACTTTACATTACTTAGTATATTAAATATTTGTAGAGCATAAGATATAAAAATAGTTTATATTATCTCTTTTAAAATAAATTTTTTACAGAAAATTTTTGATTACTAATGTTATCAAAGCACAATACCAGAATTATTTCTATTATATTAATATTAGTGATACTCATCACAGCTTCAGTTAGCATGTTTTGGATAATATATAGGCCTGGTCCACTGAAAAAAGATACTGTTCTTACAATTAGCACTGGAAAAAACATAACACAAATATCTAACGAACTAGCAGCAAAAGATATTATTGATTCCCCATATTTATTTAAAATTATAGGATATATATTTAGTAAATTCGGCATTTTTTTTAAAGTTGGTGAATATAAAATACATAAATACTCCAGTATAGCAACAATTACAAAAATTCTAATATTAGGAGAATCTATAATATATAAATTAACTATTCCAGAAGGATACTCCATAAACCAAATATTACCAATAATAGCAAGTAACCAGAAACTAAGTGGTAAGATAGATTTTGCTGTAGAAGAAGGGGAATTGATGCCATCTACATATTTCTATTTATATAATGATACTAAAAATAATTTAATAAAAAAAATGCATTATGATATGTTAAATTTATTGGAGGATTTATATAAAAAAGTAGAGGATAAATCCATATTAAAAAACAGTAAAGATTTACTTATACTGGCTTCTATAGTAGAAAAAGAGTCAAGTGATGATATTGCAAAATCTAAGGTTGCTGCAGTTTTTCTAAATCGTTTAAAATGCGGTATGAAACTACAGTCAGATGTTACAGTAATATATGCACTAACTTTTGGCAAATCAACTCTCAATAGAGATTTGAATTATAAAGATTTAAAAACGCCATCAGAATATAACACCTATTATATTGATGGATTACCTAAAAAACCTATCTGTTGTCCAGGAATAAAGTCAATAGAAGCAGTAATAAATCCGGCAGAAATAAATGCAATATATTTCATCACAGATCATAATAATAAATATTATTTCTCTACTAATTTAAATGAACATAATAATTATAAACTTCAATTTAAAAAATTACGATGAATTCTTAATTTGTATTTTGTAGCATATTTATGTAAGATGTTACCTGAAAGTTATCACTACATGATTCAATAACATATATTTAGTATATATGATGCAAGATACAAGCAATATTTTAGATGGAAAGTCATTAAGTAAAAAAATTTTATTTACATTGCATGAAAAAATTTTGGACTACCATTCCAAACAAAATATCTTTCCAAAGATAGCTATAATAATAGTAGGAAATGATGAAGCAAGTGATATATACGTAAGTAGAAAAATTAAAGCTGCAAAATCTGTAAATATTCTAACAAAATTAGATGCATATAGTGAGGATATTAGTACAGAGAGTCTTATATCACATATTCAAGATCTCAATAAAAATCCTACAGTATCTGCAATATTGGTACAACTACCACTACCAGAACATATAGATGCATTAGCAGTAATTAATGCAATAGAAGCTAGTAAAGATGTAGATGGATTGCACCCAATAAATGTAGGATTGCTAAGCAATGGTAGTAGTCAGGGGTTTATACCATGTGCTGCCCGTGCATGCTATGAAATGATCAAATACTGCCAAAGTGATCTTACAGGCAAACATACAGTAATTATTAATCGTTCTAATATAATAGGTAAACCTCTAGCATCACTGTTATTAAGAGATAATTGTACTGTAAGTATATGCCATTCAAAAACTGATAATTTGTCTAATATAACATCAACAGCAGATATAGTAGTCTCCGCTATAGGAAAAGCAAAATTTTTAACAGAGGAATATTTTAACAATAACGCAATTATAATAGATGCTGGTATTAGTAGAATATCTATAGGGGATAAGTATAAGATATTAGGTGATGTAGATTTTGATACAGTAAAACATAAAGCAAAATATATAACGCCTGTACCAAACTCTGTCGGGCCTATGACCATTGCGTTTTTATTAGTTAATGTGTTTATAGCAATGCAAATTAACCATGTTAAAGATAAAGTTAAATAACATCCTAAATAAATATTTTGTATGCATATATGCATTATATAGCCTTGTAATATTCAGTATGCTAATGAAATCATGCTAATTCACCAAACTTTAATCAAAAATTTAAAGGAAATCATAACTGAAGCGGGGGATTTGTCTATAAATATTAGAAATGATGGATTAATTATAAAATACAAAAAAGATAACACCCCGGTTACTAATGCAGATATTGATCTCAGTGATTTTATATATAAAAATATTAAGAAGATGAATCTTAATATTCCTATAATCTGCGAAGAAAGAGCCAGTATAGATTTCCAATCTGATTATTTTTGGCTAATTGACCCCATAGATGGCACTAAGGGTTTTATTAACCAAGGTAAACATTATACTGTAAATATAGCTCTTATTTATAATCAGAACCCTATATTTGGTATGATATATCTTCCTGTATTTAAAAATCTATATTTTACAGATCATGAACAACAATTAATTAAAGAATTAAACAATAATAATTATTTTTCATCTAAAGTTCACGAAAATGATGAATTTATTGGAGTAATCGGAACAAAAAATACAGATTCTATCACCAAAGAATACATGCAATTCAATAATGTGCATAACATTAAAATTATACCTAGTTCCATTAAACTATGTTTGATAGCAGACGGCACATGTGATATATATCCAAAATTTGGTCACACAATGGCATGGGATACAGCCGCAGGACACGCATTAATAAATGCAACAGGAGGGAAAATAGTAAATGCAAATAATACCAACCAAGATATTAAATACAGAAAAAACAATTTTGCCAATCCTCACTTCATAGCGATGAGTAATAAATGGATACAACATAAATACAGAAAATAACACATTAATCTCATCACAATATACCATATCCCATTGAACGATAATAGGAAGGCACCTGGTCGGATTTGAACCAACGACCACTGTCTCCGGAAAACAGGACTCTACCAAACTGAGCTACAGGTGCAAAATAAAACTCAAATAATAGTATATTGTTTAGTGGTTGCTATTTTCTATTTTGTTTCTCTCTTATGAGCTTCTTTATATATACTATTCATATAAAATCCTGTACCAGCAGGTATTAACCTACCTACTATAACATTTTCTTTCAAACCTAATAACTTATCTACTTTACCCGATACAGCTGCCTGTGTTAGCACCTTTGTAGTCTCTTGGAATGATGCGGCAGAAATAAATGAGTTTGTTTCTAATGAAGCTTTAGTAATACCTTGCAATACCAATTCGTAAGATGCTGGTGTATTACCAGCTTTAATAGTTGCATTATTAATTTCTAACAACTGTTGTTTATCGATCACCTCTCCTACTACAATATTTGTATCACCAGAATCAGTCACTCTCACTTTCCTTAACATTTGTCTAATTATAACCTCTATATGCTTATTATCTATCTTTACCCCCTGTAATCTATATACGGATTGAATTTCTTGTATCATGTATTGAGATAATGCTTCAACCCCCATAACTTTTAAGATATCCTGTAATACAGGGTTACCATCTACTATGGTGTCACCTTTTTTAACGAAATCCCCTTCAGTCACGATTAAATGTTTACCCTTATTAATCACATACTCTAAACTATCTTCTGTAGTATCTGAAGTAATAATGATTCTACGTTTAGACTTATAATCCTTACCAAAACTTACATAACCATCAATATCAGAAATAACAGCATGATCTTTAGGGAAACGCGCTTCAACTAACTCTGCAACTCTAGGTAACCCTCCAGTAATATCTCTAGTTTTGCTTGATTCTCTAGGGATACGACCTAATATATCGCCTGCAAGTACTTTATCACCATCTAAGACACTTAATATCGTATTGATTGATAGATAGTGCTTCACCTCTAATCCATTAGACAGCTCTACCACGTTACCATCATCATCTAACAACTGGATACGAGGCCTTAAATCTACCTTTCTTGAATATTGTTTCGACTCAATAACTATTTTACTTGATATACCAGTAACATCATCCACAAAATCTTTAAAAGACACTCCATCTATCATATCCTTGAATACTACTATTCCAGATTTTTCTGTAATAATAGGTATATTATAAGGATCCCATTCTGCAAGTTTTTGATTTTTGTGTACTATATCACTATCTTGTACTATCAAATTTGTACCGTATGGTAATTTATATCTAGCTTTTTCACGTGAATCATTATCAGTTAACACTAGCTCACAAGAACGACTCATCACTATATTCATACCCTGAGAATTTTTAACAATATTAGCATTAATAACCTTTGCTATTGCTAAAAAATTTGCCTCTACAGAAGATACATCTACACCTTTAGTTGCGGCTCCTCCTATATGAAATGTTCTCATAGTGAGCTGAGTACCAGGCTCTCCAATAGACTGAGCTGCTATTACTCCGATTGCTTCCCCAACAGAAACCAATACCCCAGTAGCTAAATCACGCCCATAACATTTAGCACACACACCTATATTAGTTTTACAAAATATAACTGACCTTACTTTAAGTAAGTCTAACCCAGAAGATTCTATCTTATCTAATATTTCTTCATTAATCACTTCACCAGATTTAGCTAAAAGTTCATTGGTTACAGGGTGATAAGTATCCAACACGAGAGTTCTACCTAGTATTTGTTCTGCAAGTGCAACAGTAATTTCCCCTGAATCTATAACTGTTTTTACTTCTATTCCTTGCTCTGTACCACAATCTTCAATTGTAATAGTACAATCCTGCGCTACATCTACTAACCTTCTAGTAAGATACCCAGAATTAGCTGTTTTCAAGGCAGTATCTGTTAATCCTTTACGGGCTCCATGAGTAGAATGGAAATATTCACGTACGTTCAATCCTTCTTTAAAATTTGATATTATAGGAGTTTCAATTATTTCTCCGGAAGGTTTAGTCATTAACCCCCTCATACCAGACAATTGCTTAATCTGAGCTGCAGAACCTCTCGCGCCAGACATAGCCATCATATAGATAGAATTAACATTTTGTTGCTGAATTTGAGATTGCGACTCAGTAGAGTGAGTTCTACCTAAATCATGCAGCATATCATCTGCTACTTTATCAGTACATATAGACCAAGCATCTATAACTTTATTATATTTTTCACCAAAAGTAATTAAACCTTCTGAATATTGTCTCTCAAATTCTTTTGTTAAAGCTATTGTATTATCTACATGCTTAGATTTAGATTGCGGCACAATCATATCGTCCATACCAAAAGATATACCAGACTGAGAAGCATATTTAAAACCTAATTGCATCAATTGATCTGCAAATATTACGGTAGCCTTAGGACCGCAATATCTGTACACAGAATCAATAGCATTAGAAATATTTTTTTTTGTCATTTGTTGATTCAAAATTCTAAAATCAATGTAATGATTTTTAGGCAATAGTTGCCCTAATATAAATCTACCAGGGGTAGTATCAACTATAGATGGTATAAGTTCATTATTTATATTAAGCAATGAAATTCTACATTTTATTTTAGAATGTAAAGTAATCACATTATGGAATAGAGCATATTCCACTTCCTGTATATCATTAAATATTAAAGTGTTTCCATCAACATTATCAAATTCTAATGTTAGATAATATAACCCAAGAACTATATCCTTATCAGCTGATATGATAGGCTTACCATTAGCGGGACTCAAAATATTATTTGTGGACATCATTAAAATTCTAGATTCTACCTGAGATTCTAAAGAAAGAGGTATGTGAACCGCCATCTGATCGCCATCAAAATCCGCATTAAATGCTGCACATACCAACGGGTGCAACTGTATTGCTTTACCTTCTATTAATATAGGCTCAAACGCCTGAATACTAAGACGGTGCAAAGTAGGAGCTCGATTTAATAATACTGGGTGCTCTCTCATCACTTCTTCTAATATATCCCATACTTCAACTTTTTCTGCATCAACTATTTTTTTAGAATTTTTTATTGTACTAGAAATTCCATATAGTTCTAATTTTGAGTAGATAAAAGGTTTAAATAATTCCAGAGCCATTTTTTTAGGCAACCCACACTGGTGTAACTTCAGTTCTGGCCCCACTACTATTACAGAACGACCAGAGTAATCCACCCTTTTACCAAGTAAATTCTGCCTAAATCTCCCTTGTTTACCTTTTAGCATATCACTCAAAGATTTAAATGGACGTTTACTAGAATTTTTTACTACTTTTCCTTTACGACCATTATCAAACAATGCAACTACAGATTCTTGCAACATCCTCTTTTCATTTTTAATAATGATATCAGGTGCTTTCAGCTCCAATAGCCTCTTAAGTCTATTATTTCTATTAATTACCCTTCTATATAATTCATTTAAATCTGAAGTAGCAAACCTTCCTCCATCTAACATCACTAATGGTCTAATTTCAGGAGGGATAACAGGCAATACGTCCATAATCATCCACTCAGGTTTATTATCAGAAGCAAGAAAATCTTCTACTAACTTCAATCTCTTAGATAATTTTTTTTTACGAGTTTCAGAGTTAGATTGTAATATATCCTCACTTAAATTAGTCTTCAGAGACTTTAAATCCAGCTCTGATAGTAGCTGCTTAATAACCTCGGCGCCTGTTGATGCAACCAAATTGCTACCACTATAAAGATTCATTGCCTTATTATAAGATTCTACTGATAAAATATCCCCTTTACTTAAAGGCGATAATCCAGGGTCTACCACGATATATGTCTCGAAATATAATATTTTTTCTAGATTTTTCATAGTAATATCGAGCAAAGCACCAATCCTAGAAGGTAAAGATTTCAAAAACCATATATGAACCACAGGAGATGCAAGCTCTATGTGCCCCATCCTTTCTCTCCTAACTCTGGAGGATGTAATTTCAACTCCACATTTTTCACATATAACGCCCTTATATTTCATTCTTTTATATTTTCCACACAAGCACTCATAGTCTTTTACTGGACCAAAAATACGTGCACAAAATAACCCATCTTTTTCTGGCTTAAATGTACGATAATTAATAGTTTCAGGTTTAGTTACTTCACCAAATGACCAGGCTCTTACTTGCTCAGGACTAGCTATATTTATTCTAATTTGATTAAACTGCTGAGTATTAGAAACCTGACCTAATACATTAAATTCCTTAAACATATATAACAATACCTAATAACTTATCGATAAATTAATTTTCACTTTGATCAGTGCTAGATCCATTACTTTCTTCTAACTGTATATTCAAACATAATGACCTAAACTCTTTCATCATAACATTGAACGATTCTGGTATACTAGATTCGAAATTTTTATGACCTTTTACCATAGTTTCATAAGTTTTAATTCTGCCAATCACATCATCAGATTTTATTGTAAGCATTTCTTGCAATGTATAAGCTGCTCCATAAGCCTGCAATGCCCAACACTCCATTTCTCCAAATCTTTGTCCTCCAAAATGAGACTTGCCTCCTAAAGGTTGCTGTGTAACTAAACTATACGGGCCTGTAGATCTAGAATGGATCTTATCATCTACGAGATGATGTAATTTCAATAAATATTTATAACCTAATGTAATATTACGATCAAACAAATCTCCTGTTCTACCATCAATTAACTTTACTTGGCCAGAAAGATCTTGATTAGCTAACTCTAGCATATCTTTTATATTCTGAATTTTAGCTCCATCAAACACTGGAGTAGCAAAAAATACTGATTTTTTTATAGATTGACAAAAAGATAAAAATTCTTCATCCCCAAGAGTTTTGAGTTTTTCTAATTCAACGTCTTTACTGTATATATTATAAACGAACTGCCTGATAGACTCGATATCATATCTATTATGATAATAAAGATCTAATTTCTCTTGGATAGATTTGGCAAAATTTTTTCCTGCCCACCCTAAATGTGTTTCTAAAATCTGTCCTATATTCATCCTAGAAGGAATCCCTAGGGGATTCAATATAACATCAATTACTTCACCATCTTCTGTAAATGGCATATCCTCTACCGGTACTACCTTAGATACCACCCCTTTATTACCATGCCTCCCTGCCATTTTATCTCCTGGTTGTAACTTATATTTACTTGCTATAAATACTTTTACTATCTTTAAAGCCCCTTGTGCAATATTATCACCTATTTGAATTTTCTTAATTTTGGCATCTATTTTATTATTCAGAGAATTTATACTATTATCATAATGTTTTTTAATGCTGTGGATTTGATCCATAACACTAGTATCTGCTATAGATATATCACAACATTGGCTCAACGTTAGTGACTTCAAAGATTCACTACTAATAACCTTACCAATATCAGTATAATGTGTATTACTAGATGAAATTTGATTAACCAATAATTGTTTAATTCTTATCAATATGAAGCTTTCAATTATCTTAATCTCATCATGTTGATTTTTTAATAATTTTTCTATTTCCTGTTTTTCAATAGTCAAAGCTCTTTCATCTTTTTCTATTCCTCTTCTTGAAAAAATTCTCACTTCCACTACAGTACCAGTAACACCAGGTGGTACATATAATGAAGAATCTTTTACATCTGCTGCTTTTTCTCCGAATATAGCACGCAATAATTTTTCTTCTGCGGTAATAGCAGATTCAGTTTTTGGAGTCACCTTACCTACTAAAATATCTCCTGACTTTACTTTTGCACCTATCCTTACTATACCTACCTCATCAAGATGCCTTAAATATTCTTCACTAACATTCGGCATATCACGTGTAATTTCTTCTGGTCCTAACCTGGTATCACGAGCTACAACTTCAAATTCTTGAATATGAATTGAAGTAAAAACATCATCCTGTACTACTTTTTCAGAGACAACAATTGAATCCTCAAAGTTATAACCATACCAAGAAATGAACGCAACAAGTACATTTCTACCTAGTGCTATTTCACCCTGATCAATAGCCGGCCCATCAGCGATAACAGTACCTTTTTTTACATATTCACCAGAAGATACAATAGGCTTATGATGCACGCAGGTATTATGATTAGATTTTTGAAATGTCAATAGTTGATGTATATATACACGAGGAGTTCCATATTCATCGTATTCATCTGCCCTTAATACTATTCTAGTACTATCAACAAACTCTATTACCCCATCATTCAATGCCACAATAGCAGAGCCTGAATCTCTAGCTACACTGGACTCTATACCTGTACCTACAATAGGTGCTTCAGTAGTGACTAACGGTACAGCTTGCCTTTGCATATTGGATCCCATCAATGCACGATTAGCATCATCATTTTCTAAAAATGGAATCAATGAAGCTGCTACAGACACAACCTGCATAGGAGTTAAATCAATATAATCTACTTCTCCTGGCTTACATATTACTAAATTACCTGAATCTGTATAACATCTTACTACATCTTCAGTTATAACATTATCTTCATTTATTGATATATCAGATTGTGCTATCTTATACTTACTTTCATCGATTGCAGAGAGATACACAATATTATCAGAAACTACTCCTTGCTTTACACTACGATAAGGACTCTCTATAAAACCATATTTATTAATTCTTGCATATATTGCTATTGAATTGATTAATCCAATATTTTGACCTTCAGGAGTTTCGATAGGACAAATACGGCCATAATGTGTAGGATGTACATCTCTTACCTCAAACCCTACTCGATCTCTACTAACACCTCCAGGGCCTAAAGCAGATAAACGCCTTTTATGGGTGATTTCTGATAAAGGATTAGTCTGATCCATAAATTGAGACAATTGGGAAGTATTAAAAAACTCTTTTATAACAGATGTAAGCAACTTAGAATTTATTAATTCATTAGGCATAACAGTAGCAACATCTAACATAGACATTCGTTCTATCACTGCTTTTTCAACTCTAACCAAGCCAATTCTAAACTGATTCTCTATTAATTCTCCTACTGATCTCACCCTCCTATTTCCAAGATGGTCTATATCATCCACATAACCTCTAGCGTCCTTTATATCAATCAAATATTTTATAGTATGTTTTATATCATCTAAAGTTAAACAAGTATTCGATATATCTATATTTAGACCTATTCTAGCATTAATTTTTATTCTACCCACTTCAGAGAGATCATATCTATCAGGGTTAAAAAACAAATTTTTAAATAGATTTTTTGCTAAATCATTACTAACTGGCTCTCCAGGCCTTAATATCTTAAAAATATCAACTAAAGCAGATTCTTGATTGTAATTTTTATCAGATAATAAAGAATGCCTGATATAGGCATCACTATACACAGGATAATTGAGTACAGAAAACTCCTTCAAATTATTTGATTCAATTAATTCCAGCAGATTTTCATTTAGCTGAGTTCCGATTTTAATAATTACTTCTCCTGTTTTAGCATCTATAATGTCCTGAGCTGAGTATTTAGAATAGATAAGATCTTTACTTACAATAAAACGCTTTAATCCTAGATCTGCAAATTTTTTGGCTAATCTAGGAGTGATTTTTTGCCCTGCAGATAATACAACCTCCATATTATCTGCATTAACTAAATCATATGATAAGCGCTGAGATGTAAAACCAGTATGTAAAAAATCTGTTACCCACTCATTTTTATCATTTAAGTAATAAGTATTGGAATCATAAAAAGCACTAATTATATCTGTACTGCTCATACCAAGTGCCATCAAGAGTGATGTAATAGGTATTTTTCTTTTCTTATCTATTCTAAAAAATATGCAATCTTTAGCATCAAACTCAAGATCTAACCATGCTCCTCTATAAGGTATGATTCGTGCAGAGTATAAAAACTTGCCTGAAGCATGAGATTTACCATCATCATGGTAAAAAAATACTCCTGGAGACCTATGCATTTGAGAAACAATAACACGATCTATACCATTAATAATAAAACTACTATTAGGGGTCATCAGAGGAATATCTCCAAGATACACTTCTTGCTCCTTAATACCTTTAATCTCTCTTACACCAGTATCAAGATTATTTTCCATAATGACAAGATTAACTAGGATCTTTAATGCTGCTACATAACTAGCACTACTTTTTCTGCATTCATCAATATCATTTTTAGCATCTTCAATAATATACCTAACAAATTCTAATATTATATTATTACCAGAATCTTTTATAGGGAACATACTAGATAAAACTGCTTGTAATCCTTTATTTTTACGCTGAGATTCAGCAATTTTTAACTGTAAGAAATTTTCTTCATAAGATTCTCTCTGCACTTCTATTAGGTTAGGCACATCTGT
The DNA here is from genome assembly GCF_015476335.1 of Rickettsia endosymbiont of Cardiosporidium cionae. Taxonomy (GTDB): domain Bacteria; phylum Pseudomonadota; class Alphaproteobacteria; order Rickettsiales; family Rickettsiaceae; genus JADHZC01. Next base: position 101,714 of record NZ_JADAQY010000002.1, on the reverse strand, counting down.
TATTACTCTTATCTTACTGAAATCTTTCCTAATACGTGGTACAAATTTTGATTTATCATTCATGATAATAACGATCCCTCAATATCTATTAACGACAGAACTAACAATTGAATATAACAATCTAAACATCATGTAAAAATGGTTTTTTAATCCATTTAATATATTTTATTTAGCTTAACAATACACCCTAATTTTATAAACACTATAACTAAAAACCACTCACCCAACTATAAAAAACAACTAAGACATAACTGAACAACAATTTCAACAATTCATCACAAAGCGAGAAGCAACTTGAGCACTACAGTATTACAACACACATAGAAATAGTAAAAAAACCCGCTCTATAACAAGCGAACTAAAACAAATTCAAGTAAAATATTGCTTAAACATCTAGAAAAATAAAGTGTTACCAGATACAAATAATAAACGCAGTAACTTAAACTAAGTTACTGCTTAGAATCCCCTATATCACTTCAACTCCACTTGAGCACCTGCTTCTTCAAGTTTAGATTTAAGTTCTTGTGCTACATCATTACTAACAGCAGATTTAAGCACGACAGGCGCTTTTTCTATTAACTCTTTTGCTTCTTTCAACCCAATAGATAATACTGCCTTTACTACCTTAATCACCTCAAGTTTTTTAGCGCCAAACGAGATTAAGGTAACATCAAACTCTGTTTTTTCCGCGACTTCCTCAACTTTAGATTCAGTTGATATAGGAGCAACAGATACAGCCGAAGCACTCACTCCCCATTTTTCTTCTAATACTTTAGATAATTCTGCGGCTTCAATTATAGTCAAAGAAGATAAATCTTCTACTAATTTCTCTATATTTGCCATAAGACTTAATTACACCTCAATTTTTATTTTTATAACTAATAATCATATAGAGCAGCTTACACCACTATCCAATACATTCACAAAAAAATAAAAAAGTTAAATTTTATATTAGTTTATGTATATAAACAACAACAAGCCCTATCTACAGCCTACTACAACTATTGTAAGAATAATATATAAATATCCTAAAAATACAAGTACAATAAACATTATCAGATAGGAATTTTACGATTTTTCTGAATATAATTTACACAATTTAGCAATATTGGAGTAAGGAGTTTTAATAACATTTATTAATTGCACAGCTGGCAATTTTAGTAAGTTACTAATTCTTGCTCTCAACACATCTAATGATGGTAATTTCGCAATTTCCATTATCTCTGTTGGATTGAATATTTCACTATCAATAACTGCGGAGACAATCTTTAAAAACTGAAAATCTTTACTAAGGTCTACCACAGTCTTTATTGGGCTTAAAGATTCTTGAGAATAAACCACAGCAGTAGCACCACTAAAAAACGATTCATTATGTATAAAATTTGAATTTAATGCTGCAATCTTAGATAATTTATTATGTATAATTTTGATTTTAGTCTTTTCCTTTCTCAGAGAATTACGCAACAACGTAAGATCTGCAACCGTTAAACCTTGATACCGTATTATTATTATACACTTCATGTCAGAATATATTTTTTGCATATTTGCAATAAACTGAGATTTATTAGTCTTTAACACCTTAATTCCTTCTAATCTAAATAAACAGTTATTAACACTTAATTGATATACTAGACAAGTCTATTTTTACAGATGGCCCCATAGTGGACGACAAAAATATTTTTTTTAAATAACTACCTTTGATATTATCTGGTTTAGCTTTTACAATGGAAGTTAAAAAACTATCGATATTACTTACAAGATCAGCTATTATGAATGATATTTTACCTAATCCAGAATGAATAATACCAGACTTATCTATTCTGTACTCAACCTGTCCATTTTTAATATTTCTTATTGTTTCCGGCAAATTTGTAGTCACTGTACCCAATTTAGGGTTAGGCATTAACCCTTTAGGTCCTAAAATCTTAGCCACAGGCGCAACTAAAGACATCATATCAGGCGTAGTAATGCACACATCAAAATCTATAATAGATTTTTTAATATTATCTATAATATCCACAGAACCAGCCATATCAGCTCCTGAATCTAATGATAGTTTTATATTATCATCCTTACATATCACAGCAACTTTCACTGATCTGCCTGTGCCTGCAGGTAACACCACAGTGCCACGCACCATCTGAGAAGAATTTCTAGGATCTACACCCAATTTTATAGCTATATCCAATGTTTCATCAAAATTCACAAAACTGAATTTTTTAATAACAGATACAGCATCTTCGATACTGTAGAACTTATCCTTATCAAACTCCTGAAACACTTGTCTTAATTTTTTACCCATATCATTAACCAACAATAATGCAATAGTATTCAAATAACACTTAATATAATATCTTTATTCACTGTAATATCTTTATTCCCATAGAATCAGCAGAACCCTCGACTATTTTAGCTGCTGCTTCTATATCATATGCATTTAGATCTTGTAATTTTATTTTTGCAATTTCTAAACAGTCTTGTTTAGAGAGATTAGCAATATAATCTAATTTTTTAGTTGCAGCTGAGCCTTTAGTAATATTTGTATATTTCTTCAAATAAAAAGATACAGGAGGAGTTTTAGTGATAAAATCAAATGTCTTATCAAGATACACTGTAATAACTACAGGTACAGGGGTATTCTCATCCATTTTACTAGTGGCTTCGTTAAACAGCTTACAAAAAGACATAATATTCACACCTCTTTGGCCTAAAGCAGGCCCTATAGGGGGGCCTGCTTTAGCATTTCCTGCTGGTACTGTTAGTTTAATATATCCAGAGACTTTTTTCTGAGATTTCATAATAAAAATACTTTTTGTAAATATTTAGCCAAGCTAAAGACCATTTTACAGATTTTAAAAAAATATGCAAGATTTATAATGAACTTACATTTGATATCAAGCAATGATTTATCACTACTTAGTAACTTGAGTAAAATTCAGTGTAATAGGAGTAGCTTTACCAAAAATCGATACAGAAATTTTCAATCTTTCTGTAGATAAATTAACTTCTTCTACGATACCAGAAAAAGAATCAAAAGGGCCATCTGTTACCGTAACCTTATCCCCTACATTGTAAATGCTAACATTATTTGCGGCATCAGATTCTTGCTGCAACTGCTTAAAAATACTTTGTACCTCTTCTTTTGTAAGAGGTTGAGGGGTGGTTTTACTACCTAAAAAACTTGTACCTTTAGAAATATGCTTAACTAAATAGAAAGATTTATCGTTCATTTCCATATTTACTAGTATATATCCAGGCATTACCCTTTTTTCTACTATAATTTTTTTACCATGCCTTATATCTGGTACTTCTACTATAGGCAACACAATATCTTTGAAATATTGCTGCATATTACTTTTAATAATCTGCTCTTCCAAATTTGACTTGAACTTCTTTTCAGAACCTGCAATTGTCTGCAATATATACCAATTATACATACCAATTATTCAGTGTAATTATTATTTGAAATTATTTTAAATGAATTATAAATTGTATTGCATGATGTATTAAATAATCAATAAATAAAATAACTACACTACAACAAAAGACTGCTATTACCACTACCAATACCAAATTAAACAATTCTTTTCTATTTATCCAATGAATTTTTTTAAATTCTTGATACAACTGGAATAGAAATTTATATAACGAAGATTCCCTTATATGCTTCATATGCTACCTAAAGAGCAGGAGAGACAGGGCTCGAACCTGCAACCTTCGGTTTTGGAGACCGACGCTCTAACCATTGAGCTACACTCCTACAAAAATAATTTACAATATACATAACACTAACCAATATACCTGATAAATATTCAAAATAAAAGCAGATAAAATTACTGACTCTTACTATATATATTTAATACCTTAAACCAAATTAACAATAATTGCACATACAGTGAAATAAACACTTATAGCAAGAAATCTCAGACTAAAACTATACTAATGGTCGATTCTATTTAAATTATTAACAAATGTCAATGAACCGCAAAAGCCAACAGTTCATACAAATTGTAATTATCAATATAAAAGTTCTATTATATTATCTTACGCTACAAATAATTACTAAATAAATCTTATACAGACCTATTTAGTAATTATTTGATTCACAATATTATTCGGCACTTGATCATAATGAGAAAATATCATACTGTACTGGGATCTGCCTTGAGATAAAGAACGCAAGTTATTCACATAACCAAACATTTCCGCAAGTGGTACAAAGGCATTAATTACTTGTATGTTATTGTTCTGCGTCATATCATTTATTTGTCCTCTACGAGAATTTAAATCACCTATCACATCACCCAGATATTCGTCAGGAGTAATAACTTCAACTTTCATAATAGGTTCCAAGAGTTTTGGTGCACATTTAGGTATTATTTCTTTAAATGCATATTTTGCAGCAATTTCAAAGGCTAATACACTAGAGTCCACATCATGAAATGCTCCATCTATCAGTGTAGCTTTAAAATCAACCATAGGATATCCAGCAATAATACCTGTATTCATAATTGTTTTCAACCCCTTCTCTACTCCAGGTATAAAATCTTTTGGTATTACTCCACCTACAATTTTACTCATGAATACAAACCCATCTCCTGGGGAAAGAGGTTCAAACTCTATTTTAACTCTAGCAAATTGACCTGCCCCCCCAGTTTGTTTCTTGTGTGTATAATCAACGACTCCAAATTTAGTAATAGTTTCACGATAAGATACCTCAGGTGCTCCTATATTTGCTTCTACTTTGAATTCTCTTTTCATTCTATCAACTAAGATCTCAAGATGTAACTCTCCCATTCCACTAATAACAGTTTGAGAAGTTTCTTGATCTGTTCTTACCCTAAAAGAAGGATCTTCAGAAGCTAATCTTGAAAGGGCTAACGACATTTTTTCTTGATCTGATACAGATTTTGGTTCAATAGCCAATTGAATTACAGGCTCGGGGAATTCAATTTTTTCTAATAACAAATTAGAATCAATTTGTCCCAAGGTATCACCAGTAGTTGTATATTTCAATCCGGCAATCGCTACTATGCTACCAGCGGCTGCATATTTTATATCTTCACGATTATTAGCATGCATCAATAATATTCTACCCACACGCTCTTTTTTATTTTTTGAAACATTCAAAATGGTATCACCGGAATTAATCTGACCTGAATAAATTCTAATAAAAGTCAATGATCCTACAAATTGATCACTCATAACTTTAAAAGCCAATCCTATGAAGGCATTTTGTATATTACTCTGAATATTCACTAATGAATCAGTTTTTTTATCTATTGCATTAACAATTTTTATTTCATCAGGGGATGGTAAATATTCAACAATAGCATCCAGAAGTGACTGTACAGCTTTATTTTTGAATGCACTTCCACATAGAATAGGGATAAATTTTCCACTAACAGTAGCTTGCTTTATAACTTTTTTAATAGCATTCACAGATAGTGGTTCAGCTGCAAGATATTTTTCCATCAATTCATCATCCAACTCAGATAAAGAATCTAATAAACTAGCTCGATAACTATTTGAGATTTCTACCAAATCATCAGGGATAGGCTTATGAGTAAATTCCAATCCATAAGATTCACTAGACCAAACAACAGCATGCATTTCTATCAGATCCACTACTCCTACAAAATTTTCATTACTGCCTATAGGCAAATGTATTACTAGAGGATTAGAAGATAATCTATCTTTAATCATACGCACACATCTATAGAAATCGGCTCCAGTACGATCCATTTTATTAACGAAACATATTCTTGGTACATTATGTTTATCTGCCTGACGCCAAACAGTTTCAGACTGAGTCTCTACACCTGCGACACCATCAAAAACTGCTACCATTCCATCTAATACTCTTAAAGACCTTTCTACTTCTATAGTAAAATCTACATGACCAGGAGTATCAATAATGTTAATCCTTTTATCTTGCCAAAAGCAGGTAGTAGCAGCAGAGGTAATAGTGATACCTCTCTCTTGTTCTTGTTCCATCCAATCCATAGTGGCCCCACCTTCATGTACTTCTCCTATACTATAAGACTTTCCAGTATAATATAATATACGCTCAGTGGTTGTAGTTTTACCAGCATCAATATGTGCACAAATGCCTATATTACGTATATCAGATAACTTATAATGATTCGACATATCAAAAATTTATAACCAATTAAATATATTTAGTAATGTACAATAATAACAACGGTAGACTAGATTTTAAAATCTAGTCTAAATGCACGAAATGTTATACAATAGATATCTGTTTGTATCATAGGACATAAAAAAGCTAGAGCTACTCATTTATCCACAATAACAAACGAAATACCACACGAATTTCAGCACTTAATTTACAAAAATTCTTATAAATATGCTATAATTAACAAAAGTTAATGACGCGATAAACCCCTCTGTGCAAAATGCGCAAAAGCTTTGTTAGACTCAGCCATTTTATGCATATCATCTCTCTTTTTTATAGCACTACCTCTATTATTAAACGTATCAAATAGTGCCTCAGATAATTTTACTACCATACTACGGCCAGGATAATTACTAGCTGCAGCAATTAACCAACGCATAGATAAAGTATTCCCTCTAACAATATTGACCTGTACAGGAACTTGGTAGGTAGTACCACCAACTCTTACAGGAGTTACCTCAAGTTCAGGCCGAATATTCGAGATGCTTTCAGTAAACACTTGAAATGCATCAAGGCTATATTTGTCTGAGACTCTATCAAGTGCTTGATACACTATAGATTCAGCAAGAGCCTTTTTCCCGGATTGCATTATATGATTTATAAATTTAGCTAATAAAACACTATTATACCTAATATCTGGCTTGATAACCCTTTTTATAGCCGAATGACGACGAGACATAACTAATTCACATAATTAAATTATAAAACATAAGAGCAATACATAATACATTACTAAACAAAATATTTTTTGAACCTAGCAATGAAAATAAAACGCAGATCATTACAACCCGGTATCTCCAATGATGGAGATTCTAACCAAATAATAAAACAATGTCAATGAATCTATTTTAACAGTAGCAAACAGATACCACTGTACTCCTATTAATCAATCTGTATTGCGATAGGACAATCTAATAGCAAAAGATTTTGATGCTACTTTTAGGCATGGATATTTATCTCTACCAATGCAGGTATTAGTTAGCTAGTATTGTAGTACAGCTATGATTACTCCAACGCTATTACTAAAATAACCTTGTTAATAAAAAAAACAAAATGCGAAGAAGAATTTTATGATCAGCTATAACACCACACAAAATTACGATCATATTCTAGTTTTTTTCCCTTTTGCTGTAGGAAGCGGTGAATTATACATCCCATGGTTCAAATATTTTTCTTCTAATATTTGTTGTAGATATGCGGAATTAAAAGGTAGAGGACGGCATTTTCATGAAAATGCTTTTGACACGATAGAGGAGTTAATTGATGATTTTTTTCCAAAACTATATACTATACTTGATAAAGCATTTAGTTTTTTTGGACATAGCATGGGAGCTCTTATTGCCTTTGAGCCAGGCAAATCATTGTATAAAAAATTTAATATTGTACCTTGTCATTTATTTGCCTAAGGGTTTAGATCTCCAAGTCTTATGCATAATAGAGAATATATACACAAAATACCTAAAAAAGAACTGTTTCAAGAAATACAAAAACTAGGAAGACTAAAAATGTATTCTTCAATTAAAATAGAAGATTTTGAACCATTTTTTCCTACCATTTATAGCGATTTTAAATTATGCGAATTATACAAATATCATAATGATGATAGTTTTAAATTACCATCTAAAATAACTATTCTATGGGGAGATTCAGATGAATATATACAAAGTGAAAACATATTATTGTGGAAAAATGAGAGTTCCTTGCCAGTAAATTTTAAAAAATTTCATGGTGGGCATTTTTATATTTGGGAAAATATATTAGAAATAACATCTTTTATTAACAATCAAATCAAACAGAGGGAAAATTTATGAATTGTACTGAAATTAACAAAGATACAATAATTAAGAATATGGAACTCAATATGCATCAAAAGCTACAATATATTCCATCAAAAATATCTACTATGAGCATAAAAAATATAGAACAAACTTTAGTAGTGGATTCTGGTATGGCGACAGACACCTTTAATACAGCCTATGGTGACTCATCACAAAAACAGTTGCAAATGATGTAATGCAATATTATTTACAGAAAAAATTGCCAGTGGCATGGTGGATTGGACCATTTTCAGCACAGAATAAAGATTTAGAAAGCAATATGCAAGAAGCAGGTTTCGTACATGATGAACTTAATATAGGCTGTATTGTGATTTAGATCAATATAACCTAAAGCATTATCCAATACCTGAGATACTAACTATTAAAGAATGTAGCAGTGATAAACATTTTACAGATTTTGGTAACGTGCCGCTTCTATTTTTGAACCTACTTGTGAGCATGTGAAAAGCTTCTATAAAAAAATTTCATCTATAATACCTGATCAATCAAGGAAGAATTTAAGACTTTTCATTGGTTATGTAAATGATAGGCCTATATCAACAGCTGGTGTTTTTATAACTGATGTTGCTGGAATTTATGATATATCTACTCATCCAGAAATGCAAAATAAAGGCTATGGTTCTGCTATGTTTTATACGGCATTAAAGTTTGCTCTAGATAACGGTTTAAAAGAAATAGTATTACAAGCATCTGAAGATGGTTTGGGTATATATAAAAGGTTTGGATTTGAAGAAATCTGTGAATTTAATGTGTGGAGTAATAAAGATAAATTATAAATGGTTAATGTGGAGTGATGGTATGAAAAATTCTTCTTTAAGAATGATATTAATTTACTTTTATTTAATTTTAATTGCTTGTAATTCAGCTTATACTGATACCAGCTTAGAAAATTTAAAAAAGCTTTGTGATGCCTATGGTGTTAGTGGTTTTGAAGGCGATGTAAGAGAAATATTATCTAAATACCGGACAGAGCATAAAATTCAGTACGAAATTGATGGAATGGGTAATTTAATAGGTAAAATTCCTACGCACTCCAAAAAAAGCTTACTTATTTAAAAACAATCCAACTATGTATACTAACTGTTCTTACGCAATTAAGTAATATCTCAAGATCTACTACTTTTTAACAATTATTGATCAGATTTAGATATATTCTAGTTTATAAGAATTCTACTACAGCTTTAGAACACAATTTATATAATATTTTTGAACATACTAAGATTAGATCATTTACCTATATTTCTTACAGTAATTCTTTCTAAATAAACATAATGATTCTACACTTTAGCACATCTAAGTTATATATTCTTAATCAAAGATAGAATCTTTATTATTCTTTAAGCCTGAAATTATCATGTTTATAAGAAAATGATACATCACCCCAATTAATCTAAGATAGATAGAATTGAAAACTTATTTTGTTAATCAGATGTAATAACTTATACGTATGGATTATTAGTTTTTATAAACTCTAACCTGATAGGGGTTGAATATAATTTAAAATCTTTTATTAATTCACTAACTAAATATTTTTTATAACATTCTGTAATATTCTCCGGATCATTTGTGAATATTTTAAAACTTGGAGGTCGCGTTTTATTTTGAGTCAAATATTTAATTTTCACTCTTCTTCCTATTTTTTTATTTATAGGTAAAGGATGTTTTTTTAATAATTTAGCTATCCAATTATTAATTTTGCCTGTTGAAATACGCATATTCCAATTCTCATATGCCTTAATTACAGTATTAAATACTTCATGGATATTTTGTGATTTTTTAGCGGATATAAAAGTCACATAATAGTTTTTCATTTGAGGTAATTTATCGCTCAATAAATTATGAAATAACTTTTGATAATTAATTTTATCTGATATTAAATCAATTTTATTGATTAAAAACACTATCCCACGCCCTTGCGAAGCAGCGTAATTGGCTATTTTACAATCTTGAGATTCTATACCCACTTTGCTATCTAGCATGAGTATTATGATATTGGATAAATTTATTGATTTAATACTATCTTGATAAGAATACTGCTCTAATGTATTTAAACGAATAGATGATCTTTTTTTTAATCCTGCTGTATCAATAATTTTAAGTTTATAACCATTATGTTGGTGATATATATCGATTGATTCTCTAGTAGTACCCATTTCTTCACCAGTTATCACCCTATCTTGTTTCAATATAGAATTAATGAATGTAGACTTGCCTACATTAGGTCTGCCAGCAACCGCTAAAGATATTATATTATCACTTGCAGTATCAATCGGTATATTTATATTTTTTGTTATAGTAGTATTAACTAATGTTTTACTCTGTAAAAAATCTTTCCACTCTTCTAATAAGAATTGATATATATCTATAATACCGACTCCGTGTTTTGCTGATATTGCTACCATTTCTTTTCCTCCTAACTTGTAATAGTCTAGTTCGTGGTAAAAATTTGCCTCTGATTTATTAACTATTAACAAACAACTTTTATGACATTGTCTAATAAAATTTGATATGTAGTGGTCTACAATAGTTATAGGATTTTGATCAACTACTAAAAATACCAAATCAGATTCAATGATAGCTAGCTTGGTCTGTTCTAACATTTTTAATTGTAATGATTCATTAGGTTGGTTACTAACGATGCCTGGTGTATCGACTATCCTAAAATTAATATCTTTCAGACATGCATCTGAATATTTCCTATCTCTAGTAGTACTAACAGTATTATGTGTTAGGGCCCTAGATGATAAAGAAAAACGGTTAAATAATGTGGATTTACCAGTATTGGGCTTCCCTACCAGAGATATAAGTTTCTGCATATACAGCTTCAGACAAATAATAAAATCAATAAATACGTCTTAATGATATAGTATAATGAACAAAATTAAATTTTGCCAAAAATTAAACTAACATTGGTACCACCAAACCCAAATGAATTTGATAATACATAATTCAGTTTTGATTCTTGAGCTTCAAATGGTACCAAATTAATCTTGGCAGAATCTATAGGATTATCTAAATTTAGAGTAGGAGGCATAACTTGGTCACGTAGTGACAATACAGAGAATATCGCTTCAGCGCTTCCTGCGGCGCCTAATAAATGCCCGGTAGCAGATTTAGTAGATGACATAGAAATATTTTTATTATCCTCAAACAACTTTTGCACCATATTCAGTTCCACTTCATCCCCTAACTTAGTAGAAGTACCATGAGCATTGATATAATCAACTGAATTAGGATTTAATCCTGCATCATTCAGTGCATTATTCATAGCACGATAAGCACCTTTGCCACTAGGTGCAGTTATATGATAAGCATCACCAGTGAGGCCATATCCCAACAATTCTGCATAAATATTGGCACCACGTTTTAATGCATGTGAATACTCTTCTAGTACTAATATTGCTGCTCCTTCTCCCATGACAAAACCACAACGATCTTTATCCCAAGGCCTAGAAGCAGCCTTAGGATTATCATTATAATTTATAGCTAATGATCTTGCAGCAGCAAAACCAGCAACACCTACTGGTGTAATAGGCGCTTCAGCTCCACCTGCTATCATAACATCTGCATCTCCATATTTAATTATTCTACCAGCATCACCTATAGCGTGAGCACCTGTAGAACAAGCAGTAACAACTGAAGTGTTAGGACCTGAAAATCCATATTTAATAGCGACATGCCCTGGTAGCAAATTAATCAAAGCTGATGGTATAAAATAAGGGCTAATCTTAGATTTATCACTAGAATGAAAACTAACTGAAGTATTTTCTATAGCGCCAAGACCACCAATACCAGAACCAATAATAACTCCAGTGCTATTTTGATCATGCTCATTATCAGGTGCCCAGCCACTATCAGCAATAGCTTCTGTAGCAGCAACAATACCATAATGGATAAATTTATCCATTTTATGTAAATCTCTTGGCGCAACAAATTTTTCTATATCCAGACCATCTATATAGGCGGCTATTTTACAGGATATTTTAGATGTATCAAAATAATTTATTTTTTTTACTCCACTGACAGAATTTAAAATATTTACCCAAGTATCCCCTACATTAATTCCTAAAGAATTAACTAAGCCTAATCCAGTTACTACAACTCTTCTTATCATATAATTTTCAAATTAACTACACAGATATTTACTTATCACTATTCATTTATCGAAATACACTATGTTACTCAATTAACTGATACATTCTAAAATAAAATATCGAGTGATATATTTTAATTCATAACACCCTTAATTTACTATTAAAAATTATAAATCATTGCCAGTTTTACTTTTTATGTAATTGATCAAATCTTCTACAGTCACAATACCCTCAGACTCTTCTTCACTAATATTACACCCAAAAGCCTCTTCAAAAGCCATCATTAATTCTACTGTATCTAAACTATCTGCTCCTAAATCAGATTTTAATTTTGACTCCAAAGTTACTTCAACTTTTTCTTCTTTTAATTTAAGAGTATCTATTATCATTTGAATTACTTTCTGTTCAATACCTTCTTTCATAAACAAAACCTCGTTAAGATTAACTATAATATTATCCAAAATTAATAAAATTTCAACTTATAATATGAAATATAACCTTTATGGATAACATCTATCAATATTTTTTATTATCCAACACACTAAACCATTAACATACCTCCATTGACATGAAATGTTTGACCTGTTATATAAGAAGATAACGGACTAGCTAAAAATGCTACAAGATTAGCAACATCCTGTGCTTCTCCGAATCTTTTTTGCGGTATTTTTTGGAAAATTTGTTCTTTTTGACTCATGCTTAAAATATCTGTCATGTCTGATTTTATAAACCCTGGTGCAATCGTATTAACGGTAATAGACTTATTCGCAACTTCTGCAGCAAAAGATTTTGACATACCAATTAAACCAGCTTTAGATGCAGCATAATTAGCCTGGCCTATATTACCAGAAATAGCAACCACAGAACTAATATTAATAATACGACCAAATCTATTTTTCAACATTTTTTTTATTGCTTCTCTATTCAATATGAAATTGGCCTTTAAGTTTACTTCTATTACTTCAGTAAAATCATCATTTTTCATCTGAATAGATAATTTATCACGTGTGATACCCGCATTACAAACAATAACGTCAATATGATCTATTGAATTAACTAATTCACAACAGGCTTTTTCATTTTTCAAGTCACACGGTTTAATATAACAACGATCACCTAACTCACTGCAAAGTTTCTCTAATTTTTCAATATTGGTACCCGTGATATACACAGATGCACCCAATTCATACATTAATCTGCTAATAGCAGCACCTATAGTTCCAGAAGCTCCTGTAACTAGAATATTATAATTATCTAATTTTATCATATACCAGAATATTAAAATAAATTATTTAGTATGCTAATAGAGTGTTATCTATAGTACAGATTCGTTGTTTAAACCATTTTCAGATTTATTATTCGAAACATTTTGTAATAAAAATTCTTGATTATTTTGACAAAATTTTCCCCTGACTTTTCTTTCAATTTCGCTATATAAATCTTGATGTTCTAGTAAATATCGTTTTACATTTTCTTTCCCTTGGGCTATTTTATTGCCTTGATAAGAAAACCAAGAACCTGACTTCTCAATCAATTCAAGTTTAACGGCAAAATCTATAAGTTCCCCCTCTTTCGAGATACCATGTCCATATAATATATCAAAGTCTACTACCTTAAACGGAGGCGCTACTTTATTTTTAACAATTTTTACCCTTGTTTGATTACCTACAATCTCATCCTTATCTTTAATGGTACCAATTCTTCTAATATCAATTCTAACAGAAGCATAAAATTTAAGTGCATTGCCTCCCGTAGTAGTTTCAGGCGTACCAAACACAACGCCTATTTTCATCCTTATTTGATTAATAAAAATTATGATAGACTGAGTTTTAGATATAGATGAAGTCAATTTTCTCAGAGCTTGACTCATAAGTCTAGCCTGCAAACCCATATGTGCATCACCCATTTCGCCTTCTATTTCTGCCTTAGGAACCAACGCAGCTACACTATCTACTATTATCAAATCCACTGCACTAGACCTTACTAAGGTATCTACAATTTCTAACGCTTGTTCTCCGGTATCAGGTTGAGATAGTATTAATTCGTCAATTTTAATTCCAAGATTTTTAGCGTACAAAGCATCGAGAGCATGTTCAGCATCAATAAACGCGCAACTACCTCCTGCTTTTTGGCACTCTGCTATAGCGTGCAATGCTAATGTAGTTTTTCCGGAACTTTCAGGACCAAATATTTCAATTATTCTTCCTTTAGGAAAACCTCCTACCTCCAATGCTATATCCAGCCCTAAAGAGCCAGTAGAAATAGAATCGATATTCGTTTTTCTATGCTCTCCAAGTTTCATTATAGAACCCTTACCATGATTTTTTTCAATCTGATGTAATGCCACTTCTAACGCTTTCTGTTTGTCCATAATATTTTATCTTTTTAACCTAAGAACGTCATATAAAACTAAAAAAAATTATATAATTACCAAAACACACAATAGCTACCACTCATTTTATATGACAGTATAAATCCATATAAAATACTAGTAATAAATTAATAAGCAACATTACAACCAGATATTAATTAATCAACTCCTAACATTAAATATTAGGAGTTACTTCAATATATTCAAGAAACTTACTAATAACAATCAATAAGGATATTAGCTGAATTAATTTAAAAGTCAATCTACATAAAAATAATCTAACTCAAGATAACCATCTACAATACTAGAAAAAAAATTAGTAATAACAGCTTATATTGACATATTCATGACTTTATCTAGAGAATCCACTAACTTATTTTTTATTTCCACCACAGTTTTAAGAGTATGGGTTGCCTCATTTGCTGTTGTCATAACATCGATAACTGAAGTATTTTCATTACTTAAGCTAGCGGCAGCCTGCTCTTGTGACTGTAATATGCGCTTTAAATCACCAAGTATGTTATGGTCATTATTGCTAGCAATATCATGAGTACAATGTAAAGACGATGTAACAGTAGAAGTAGGAATTTTTGAATTATTTATTTTATTAAATTCTGCATTAACCATGTTATGGAATTTAACTGGGTCGTGTGAATAAACATGACATAAATTATTAAGATTTTGAAAATAAGTGCTATACATATTATTTACGTTCTGAAAATAATTACAGCTACTTGGTATCAACTGAATGTCCATAATAATCGAAATATTTTGTTAAAATTAGATTTTATTATAAGTAAGAATTGAAGAATATTAATCTAAGTGATACCATCATCTTATCAACTCAATGGTTTTACTAATCAAAGAATTTGAAATTTCCATGACAAATAAATTCGCCTCATAACTTTTCTGAGCTTCACTTATATCAGCTTTCTCAATTTGCAGTATAACATTCGGATATGCAACATATCCGTTAGCGTTCGCTTCTGGATGACTCGGATCGAATTTTAAAATAAATGGTGACTTGTCAAAAGCAATGTTTTTAATTTTAGGAATATTGAAACTCTTTTTTTTATTATATTGATTAAATACCAATAATCTTCTTCTAGAATAAGGATTTTTATTCAATCCACCAGATGTAGAGTCACTATTTACTAAATTTTCTGTAGCAATTTTAATTCTCGTAAGCTGAACAATATTTCCGTACACAGCCAACTCTATTGCATGCTTTAGATAATCTTGTTTTGCAAAAGTAACATAGGGGATGCTGGTTAATGTCATAACAACAAAAAAAACAAATTTCTTATAAAACTTCATTTACTTACCTCCTAATACTGATAGAAACAAATTATTTAATGCAGAGTAGGCTCTAATAGCAACATTATAGCTTTGTTGATTTTGTGATATCTCACTCATCTGCTGATTCATGGATACATTATTACCATTTGGCTTAGTCTCGTAGGAATTTTTTATTTTATTTATCTTATAATGGATACCATTGATACCATTTGGCCCCATATTCTTTGACCCTATATGCTTGGCAGAAGTTGTAGATAAACAAAATACATATCTTTTAGGTGCTGCTTTCACTAGATTCCCAGTATTATCGGCCATAGATACATCTTTCGCTTTGTAATTTGGAGTGTTTAAATTAGCTATATTTTCACTCAGGGTTTTATGTCTTAAAGAAAGAAATTCCAGATATTGCTTGATTAAACTAGATGTATTTACACCCTTTACGGTATTCTTATTACAGGGTACATTTTGAGTAGTTTTTACTCCACCACGCACTGCTGCAACTACAGTGCAGGCGCTATACTGCCCTGCAACAGCCAATATAAAACACAGCATGAATGCAAATTCAATAGCAAGCTTTAGTCTTACAAAAATACACATAACAAACAAAAAATCTAAACTTTAATAATTACCACATGGATCATCAACATCTTCGCGACGCAGAGCATACCAATAACGATAATCATGATCAATTTGTAATTAAGTAGTTTATTAAAAATTTGCTCTATGTGTAATAAAAATACAAGTAATTTGTAATCAGATATTAGATATGGATAACAAAAATCTATAGATTGATTTCAAATCCATCATATAATGGCTGAATATTGTTTGGTAGCACATCTTGTATTTTATGATAGTCAATTGTGTGATGCATACCAGTTAGCAAGATATTATTTGGTGTATATTTTTTATTCCAATCGAGTATCTTATCCAATCCTGCGTGTGAATGATTATGTTCATATCCTATACAATCCAGTACCCAATAATTAATGTTATATAAATATTTTTCTGATTCTTCAGGAAAAGATTCCACATCGCAAGAATATACAAAGTCATTAATTTTGATTCCAATACTGTTAATTTTTCCATGATGTTGAGCAAAAAACTGAATCTCTAGATTTTTTATATTAAATCTTTCATAGAAATTGCATGAATGTATCTTTAATTGATTATTTTTAAATAGATAATCATGTCTTTTTTTAAGTATCTCAGTTGTGCTATAATCAGTGTAGATAGCTAATGCTGAATTATTTATGCAGGAAAATATTCTGATATCATCTATCCCAGCAACGTGATCTGCATGGTAGTGGGTTAGAATTGCTGCATCCAATTGCGATATACGTTCTCTAATTAGCTGCTGCTTGATATCACAACCAAAATCCACTAACACCTTGGTGTTTTCCGTATAAATATATATTGCAGATCTGGTTCTTTTATTATAGTCTGAACTAGACTTACATACTGTACAATTGCATCCTATAATGGGTACACCAAGAGAAGCTCCGCATCCTAAGATTTTGATCTTTAACATGTGTTAGTTACTCATTCATGCTACTTAAAATAGTATATAATTTAATTGATTCCTATACAAAAACTTAAGTATAAAATTACATGACATATAAAGCAATATTTTATGATATGCTAGGTATAAATAAATGGCTATTTATATGGATCAACCAATTAACCAACATAAGTTTTATAGATAAATTTTTATATATTGTTGCACATAGTTTTGACACTAAATCCCTAGCGGTAATTTATTTGATTTATTGTGTATACCTATGTATTGCTATCAATTATAAGGTTAAAACATTCAACTTTAAAAACACAAAGATAAAGTATCTAAAAATAGAAGAATATTTTTTACCGAGATACTTAGTAGTAATTAAAATTACATTATGTTACGGAATTTTTATTATATTATTTACTATACTAAAAATTAGTAGCAATATGCCGAGGCCATTTTGCTCGCTCAATAATTTTGAATTCATCACTATAGAACAACTAAAAATGTCATCATGCTTTCACTCATTTCCTAGTGCACATACAGGTTCTGTAATACTCATTAGTTATTATTTATGGCAATATAGCAACAAAACAGTAAAATATCTATTTATCACTATAATATTGATAGTATCAATATCAAGAATTTCTCTTGCTATGCACTACCCAAGCGATATTATTTATAGTGTACTTATAACCTATATTATAATCCTAATAAACAACTACAGTGTTAACCAATCTAATTACTTCATTACACTGATTGGGAAAAAAATATTCAAAATGTTATTTTCAATATTCAATAAAACCAATAGTAAAATCAAAGTATAAATTTTGCTAGATCTATGTTTTTAACAAACCCTATCAATTTATCTTTAACAAAATTATCATCGATACTGATATTTTTTTTTTTATAAGATGTCACATCATAACTTATATCCTCGAGTAACTTTTCAAGGATGGTATGCAATCTACGAGCTCCTATATTTTCTATTTCCATATTAAATTTTTCTGCATAGCCAGCTATTTCAGATATTGCAGCCTCTGTAAATTTTATTTTATAATTTTCTGTTGCAATCAATGCTGTATATTGTTTTATTAAACTAGATTCAGGCTCCAACAAAATCCTTACCAGATCTCCTTTAGTCAGGGGATTCATCTCAACTCTGATAGGTAATCTTCCTTGTAACTCCGGTAATAGATCTGAAGGTTTGGTAAGGTGAAAAGCACCTGAAGCAATGAAAAGAATATGGTCTGTGTTTACAGTCCCATATTTAGTAGCA
This sequence comes from Rickettsia endosymbiont of Cardiosporidium cionae, assembly GCF_015476335.1. Classification (GTDB taxonomy): domain Bacteria; phylum Pseudomonadota; class Alphaproteobacteria; order Rickettsiales; family Rickettsiaceae; genus JADHZC01. The sequence goes on along the minus strand of NZ_JADAQY010000002.1, from coordinate 83,133 downwards.
ACGCTGGTACCTTCTATCAGAGGTAACAAATCCCTTTGTACTCCTTCTCTACTAACTTCTGCCCCTCTTGAATCAGATTTAGAAGTAATTTTATCTATTTCATCTAGAAATACAATGCCATCATTTTCAACAGAAGATATAGCCTGTTGAATTATTTTATCTTGATCAATCATTTTATCTGATTCTTCTAATGTAATGATCCTTTTAGCTTCTTTAACGGTGAGTTTACGCTGTTTAACCTTATTACCTCCGAAGGCTTTGCCTAGCATTTCACTAATATTAAAAACTCCCATTGCTGCTCCAGGTATACCAGGTATTTCTACACCTCCAGGAGCTGCAGGGTTATCTATTACATCAATTTCTATTTCTGTATTATCTAATTGATCACTAAGTACATTTTTACGAAATTGCGCTCTAGTATCAGGAGATGCTGTTTTACCTACCAGGGCATCTACGATTCTTTCTATAGCCTTTACTTTTGCTTTAGAAGCTATAGCAGATTTTGCGGTAGATTTCTGATAATTGATAGCAATTTCTAAAAGGTCTCTAACTATAGATTCAACATCTCTACCTACATATCCTACTTCTGTAAATTTTGTAGCCTCAACCTTAATAAATGGAGCACTTGCCATTTTTGCTAATCTCCTTGCAATCTCCGTCTTTCCTACACCAGTACTGCCTATCATTAAGATATTTTTGGGCATTATTTCACTACGCAATGGTTCTGGTACATTAATGCGTCTATACCTATTTCGTAAAGCTATAGCAACAACTTTTTTTGCTTGGTCTTGACCAACAATAAATCTATCTAATTCTTTAGAGATCTCTTTTGGACTCAAACCCATCATGTCTAATTTTCTATCTGATTTTTGACTAACAGCTTGTATATCTTTTGTATTCATAACCAAAATATTTTTATAATAAATCTTTAATAATCCTAGTATATTAAAAATAAAACATAATACCACTAATATCAACTTTGAATTGACTATATTGTCAATTTAATAAATTACTTAACTGTGGATACTTTTTTGACAATAATGTTATTATTTGAAAACACACAAATTTCTGCAGCTATATTCATAGATTTGATAGCTATTTCTTCAGCGGACATGTTTGTTTCAATTGAAACAAGAGCCTTAGCCGCAGATAACGCAAACAAACCGCCTGATCCTATTGCTGCAATATACCCTTCAGGCTCTATTACATCTCCTCTACCTGTTATTATTAAAATATTATCTTGATCAGCAACGATCAACATTGCTTCAAGATTTCTAAGATATTTATTTGTTCTCCAATCCTTTGCCAGTTCTACTGCGCTTCTAAGCAATTTATTTGAATATTTTTCCAATTTTTCTTCTAAACGCTCAAATAAAGTTAAAGCATCTGCGGTGGAGCCAGCAAAACCTGCTACAACTTTACTACCAACAAGCGTTCTTAATTTTTTAGCACTAGACTTCATAACAGTATTACCTAACGATACTTGTCCATCTGCTGCAATGACAACCTCATCATTTTTTTTTAGACAGAGTATAGTAGTTCCTTTTATATCTAGCTTACCCTGATTTGAAAATGAATCACACATACTTCAACTAAATTAATTTCTAATATTGTATTACCGCATTCCAATTATAAGTATCTAACTAATATCTTAAATAGAACAACCGAATACACAGATCAAACCATATACTAAGCTTTATTGCAAGATAGAAAATACTTTACACAGCTTTTTTAATTGAATTTTTATCCAAAGTCAATAATATTAGAGTTAATTATCCAGTACTCTGGATAACATGTACATGTTAGCAAAATCTTTATAGATGAAATTTAAAAATGTCAGTAAAAAACAATAATTTATATAACAAAGAAAATATTTTTTATAAAATTATACATGGACAAATAAAATCCAATAAATTATATGAAGATCAAGAGTTAATAGCAATTCAAGATTTATATCCCGTAGCACCAATACATTTTTTAGTTCTACCCAAAGACACTTACATAGATTTTGAAGATTTTGTGAAAAATGCAACTCCAGAACTCATTTCTCACTATTATAAAATGATACAAATATTAGCCAACAAATGTGGAGCAACTGAGTATAGAGTATTAACTAACAAAGGCACAAGCGCAGGGCAAACAATAACACATTTTCACACCCACGTGATCGGAGGCAAAAAATTAGGAGCACTAATAGGTAACTAGACTAGTGATTAATGATTCATTTCATTATATAATTTAAATTATATATCGAGTAAACAATAATAATACTAAAAATTAGTGATAAATGATCCAAAAAACTCATAAAAAATACAATATTGCAATAGCAGGGGCTACAGGTAATGTAGGACAAGAATTATTAAAATTCATCGAGGAAAGAAATTTTCCTGTTAACAACATATATTTATATGCATCCAAGCAATCATTAGGGAAAACACTAAGTTATAAAGAACACAAAATACCAATTTTATCTTTAGAAGATGCAACATTTAACGAGATTGACATATTATTTTCATGTACTAATGATAATCTTGCAAAACAATATATACCTAAAGCGATTGATAAAAACTGTATAGTCATAGATAAATCATCTCACTACCGTCTGGATGAAAATGTTGAGTTAATAGTACCTGAAGCTAATATTGCTAATATAAAACATTTAAAAAATAAAAAAGCCTTTATAATATCGAATCCTAATTGCTGTGTAATACCTATTGTAACGGCGTTAAAACCTTTGGATAATGCTGTGAAAATAAAAAGAATAGTAATATCTACATATCAGTCAGTCTCTGGTGCTGGAAAAGCAGCAATGGATGAATTATATTATCAAACACGCGATAAATATAGCTTTAGGGATATCAAAAAAAATGATATTTTCCCTGAACAAATTGCTTTTAATTTATTTCCTCACATAGGTAATATAAGAGAAGATGGTTACACAGAAGAAGAGTATAAGATAGAAAATGAATTAATCAAAATTATTGGTAATCACATTAGTGCAAATGTTACATGTGTTAGAGTGCCAGTATTTGTTTCTCACTCAATTTCTGCTAACATAGAGTTTAATCATGATATCACTGTACAAGAAATAGAAGAGATTTTAAAAGAATCAGATGGTATCTCAGTAAATGGTATTAATGATAAATTGCAGTATATCTCACCTATTAACGCAGTACAGCAAGATGCAGTTTTTGTATCAAGGATTAGGAAAGACAATTCTACCAGAAATGCAATATCTTTGTGGATATCTACTGATAATTTAAGAAAAGGAGCTGCGTTAAACTCTTTACAGATCGCAGAAGAATTAATAAGATAGTTAATCTGTCACTAACATTTAAATATAACTGGAGAGATATTTTTACTTGATCACTTATTAATAAATTAGTAGTTGCTGAGTATATTTTGACTAATATACAACCTGTGCAACCTAAAATGTTATATAAAATATAATTATTTACAATTAGATATATGATATTATCACAAAATATCTTGAGCTTATCACCAGATAACACGTATAATACAGAAGATTTTATAATTTCTTCAAGCAATCTGAATTCATATAATCTGATTACAAATTATACAAAAATATGGGGAACAGAGCCCTTCAGAAATACATTAATAATACAAGGACCTAAAAGTTCTGGTAAAACTTATCTAGGTAAAATCTGGCAAAATCTGCTAAAGGCAGAGTTTATTAATTATAAAAAAAAACTAAATATCTCTTGGATAAAACAACTTCAGGGATTTATAATAGATGACTTTGACAATATCAATTGGGATGAAGAACTATTATTACGTTATTTCAATATAATTAATGAACACAAGAAATATTTATTAATTTTCTTTACAAATATTCCTAACACTAAATTGCCAGATCTAAACTCTAGAATCGGTGCAACATACAAGGTAAAAATATTGATGCCTGATGAAACATTTATCAAAAATCTATTAGTTAAAAATTTTTCTAAATATTCTATAAATATAGAAAAAGAGGTAATAGCATATATAGTTAATATACTATCTAGAGAATATTTTAAGATCATTAATTTTGTTAAAAATGTCAATGAATATTCTCTTCAATATAAAAGAAAGATTACAATACCACTTATTAAGGAGATAATTGCTCTTGATCGAACATTTTAATTGAAAGTACAAAGCTTTCTTCAGCAAGAACCAATATTTGGTATATAACACTTAGCATCACCTAACAGTGAATTTAGTGCTATTTCCCATTTATCCTGGTTATTAGTTAAAAATACTAAATCTACGTCTACCTCAGATAATAACCATAAACCGTTTTCGATTTCAAATTCTAATTGACCAGGTTGCCAACTAGAATAACCTACCATAATCATGGTATTTTTTGGTCCAGTGCCACTAGATATATCTTGTAATATCTGAGAATTAGTACTTACATTAAGATAATTATCAGACTTATCAAATAGTAGATTTTTATTATATTCGTTAGAATGTAGAAAAAATTTTTTTTCAGTAGAGATAGGCCCCCCTAAATAGACCTCAAGCTTTAGTTCTGATATTATTAAATGATCCTCAATCTGATTAAGCAACTGATTCAGTGGCTGATTAATAATTAATCCAAAAGCTCCATCATCTCCATGATGAGTGATATAGATCAAAGATTTGTGAAATAACTTACCTTGATGTATTGAAGGGCTAGCAATTAGAAGCTTATTATTTAAATTAGAAATTTTTAAAATATTCATAAACTTAAAATGTACAATTCAAAAATTTACGTAAGAAATAATAGAATATAACATAATATCATATCCGACAACTCTATCGCCAAAGTATTAACTCTATCAACCAACTTCACATTTTTTTTTTGGTAAGGTATAGATAATATTCCCTCAAAGATTCTAATGAATAATCACCAGTATACTCCTTTTTTTGGATATCAACAATCTTCGCTAACAGATCATTAATTTCATCAATTTCACTCATCTTTTCTGTATCATTGATTTCATCCATACCGAAATTTCCTAAACTCTTAAGAACAGTAGCCTTGAAATCGTTGACCATCTTAAGTAAGACTTTTACCTTTTTTACTATACACACCAGATCCCTGGGCTTTATAACTAAAATCGCTACTAATATTACTATTAACAATTCAACAAAAGACACACAACAACTTTATATTAACCAAAAACTAACTGCAGATACACACCGAGACTCAAGTTTTCTTTTTCTCCTTTTTACTAAACAACCTACTTCGTATTTTATCAGAAATTATTATATTTTCACAGTCCTTTATTAAATATAGGACACGATCTGTAGGAGTGGCTCCCTGATTCAACCAGTACTGGACACGATCTTCTTTACATGAAAAACGATGCAAATTATCCTTTTTTAATAAAGGGTTATAATAACCCAATCTTTCTATAATATCACCATCACGGGGAGACCTAACATCGGCGGAAACCAACCTATAATGAGGACATTTTTTTCTTCCAAATCTTGCTAAACGAATCTTAACGGCCATAACTAATTTATATTATTTATAATTGATTATTTAATTTTTACTTCCTTAAACTCCACATGTTTACGAATTTTTGGATCATATTTCCTAAATGATAATTTTTCAGTTAAAGTTTTAGGATTACGTTTTCTTACTAAAAAATAACCTGTATCGGATGTACTCACCAATTTCACAAGGAAAGTTTTATTTTTTTTCTTAGATGACATTACTATAACTATATAGAACTTTATTTTTACTTACAAATTTTCACTCAATCGAGAACACAGAACTAAATATTCTCAATCTAAACTAACAAAATAAATAAAATGATAATAAAAACAACTAAAAATTCACTAACCCTTAGCTATCAACTACAGCCAGTCTAAATAAAATTTAAACACAAAACCTAAAGCTAATAAAACAGGTAAAATGAACTACCTAACACCGCTCTTGATTTGCGAAGCCACGCACCACCATCCTATATAAAAATCCTAGATATGTCAAACAATATGCAACAAAAGAAGTGTTATTAATAATTTAGTAGAAACTAATAATATTTCATTAATTATTTAATTAGTTAATAATTTCTTTATAGATTTATTGTGAATCATTATCATTGATAATTCTTTTGCTTTAGCTCTATCCATACTAGCAAGTATAGGAGCTATTTTCACTTCTTTCATGTAAGAAACTATTTTTACTAAATCATCTATTTCCATAGTATTAAATATCTGAGCTGCCTCCTTAGGTTTCATAGTTTCATATACCTTAGTCAACCTAATAATATTTTCACTATTTTGTTTATTATCTTTCTCTACTAGAGATCTGAGTTGATCAACCAACTCTTGCATTTCTGAAAATTTTTTATTTATTTTCTCTACTGTAGCATTAAGGAATGACTGCTGTACAGATAATTTTTGACTATTTTTTTCTAATACTTGCCTTCTATTAGATAAAGATTTTAGAATTTCCAGTTCACTATCACTCATATCACCCAGTGATCCATAACGATCAAACACACTATTTATTGATGCATCTTCAGGTGAATTGGTATTTTTGTTACCCTGCGTAGTATCCACTCTTGAAATATTGGAACTATTAATGGTTCCATTATCACTCCGGACTTCATCATGGTTTGAACCTTGTGTAGTAGACAATTGCTGATCATCCACCTTAGCATAGGCATTTTCTAACAAAATCGATTCTGTAGTATGATCTTTAGAGAAATATGACCATATAGCAACCTTACTACATAAGGCACCAACCTTGAATGTCAGTATAGCAATTAGCGCTAATAAAAATGTCATAAATGATAAAACTTTCACTTTTTAACACTAGTTACATTTTTTAAAAAATCATAAAAATTCATCTGCTGCGCCTCGTCATTATTGCTATCTTTATTTGCTACAATTATTTCTTGTAAAACATCTTTTAAATTTCTTGTATTTTTATTCAATAGATTTTTATTTGTATCTTTAGAATGAACTGCTTCATTTTTTTTATTACTATTATCACTTTCTACTAAATTATTTGTATCTACAGATTGGTCAAACTCAACAGCTTCATCAACATCTATTTGAGTTTTAACTTGAGGATCATTAATTATAGCATGGGTAGTATGTTTTAAAATATCTTCTTGATTATCTATCTTATCTGATGCCAGTATTTTCTTACTTACTTTAACAGAACTTACTAAATTATTCTCTATTTTTATAGCGCTACTGATCAATGACTTCAACTTATCACACGCTGCTGAACTTATTTCTTGAGCATTTTCTACATTGTCCTCTGCTCTAGAAATGGTAGCATCCAACAACTTCATCATTTTTGTGATTTCTACCTTGCTATTATGAAATTCATTAATGCGCTTTACTAATAAAATACTATAAGCTATACAAGTAGTTACAGCTATTAGTATTAATAAATCTAGAAATAACATTCTTACTACTTAATTTTAATTTAACAATTGAATTTAGCAAATCACTAAAAATTTAATGCCTCTTAAAAGAACAAAAATTTTTACCTAATACATCTGCAATATACATTACACTTATATTTAAGTCATCATATTAAGAACTTACCTGCACTGCATTTTTTACCTTAAAACCCATTTTATTACCAATTTTTCCTATTTTTCCAAGCAATAACCCAGTATCATCAGAATACATAACCATATCACGGTCTTTATGATGGCTTGTCACTAAGGTATCTCCAACCTGGATTTGCATTATATCCGATAATCTAAATTCACTACTAATCACTGTATCCAAATTTATTTCAACATCTGAAACCAGTTTACGCAATACACCGCTCCATTCCTGCAATGTTCCGTATTTTTCACCTAAAAACACTTCTTGCATCTGTGGTTTTACAGGCTCTATTGTTTTATAAGGAATCATAACTGCAAATGGTAAAGATTTCTCATAAATTGTAATCTTCAACTCTATAACCATAGTGGCATCATCTGATCTAGCAATATTTAAAAAAATTGGATTATCCTCTAATTTTTCGAAAATAAAGCTAGTAGGTACAATTTGGTCAAAAGATTGACCAAGAGCAACCAGAAAAACTTCAGATAATTGACGTGCAACACACCGCTCAATTGAGGTTAATTTTTTCTTAGAATTTTTTATATTAATCTTAGTTTTATTATAACTCTTTTTTCCTCCTAATAGCAGATCTACAAACGATACTACAGTAAGATAATCCAATACTAGCAATCCATAAGAATTGTTCCATTCAACGGCTTTAAATACAGCTAAGGTATAATGAGCATCATAATTCTGAAAATACTGCATAAATCTTGTAGAGCTCAATTCATTAACTTTTACTTCTACTACCTCAGATATTAAATTTCTTAAACTATTTGATAATTGTTGTATAAACTTTTCAAATGCCACCTCCAACATAGGCAATCTGTCATAATGCTGTACAAATTTATCCAACATCAATCTTATGCCACTTACCTCTTTCACTGTACTATCACTAGCATCACCGAAATGTTTTTCTTCCATAATACTTATTCTTAGCTAATGCATTAAATTAAAAATATTAATCATTGATTTTATTAATTTTCAATTAGTTACTATCTCTTTTAACAATATTTCTTGCACAACAACTGGAGCAACAATTTTACTCACCCTCTTTAACAACTCTTCTTTAATTAACAGCAATCCAGCTGTACTATGAAATTCGAGTGAATTAAGAGAAGTTAAAAATACCAAAATATTATCTTTAATAACAGGAAACATAGTTTTTACTACCTTAACATCAGATGCAAGAGCTAATTTTAAAAAAATACCTAGTCTAAGATACTTTTTGCTACTGCTACTACTAGTGCTATGTAACTCCACTAGCATAGGCCCGAGTTCAACATAATTATTCGAACTATTATTAGGTGTAAGAGTTTTATGAGAATTATAGAAAAAACTATAATATACAATAAACGCACCCACTATGATGGAGAGCGCAGATAAAACAACAATTACACTACTATTAAAAATAAAACCTTTAACACGGTATATTATACTATTTTTAACTGTTTTAGCATTTTTAGTATCATTATTATCACCGCTGAATTCTGTACCCTTCACACTACCATCTAATACCATAGGCTGCGATTCTTCATTTTCTGACATAATCAAAATTTTTTTATAACTATTCTCATATACCTATCTAGGCCATAGAGTATTAAATACTATATTAAAATAGTATACATTTATATGCATATAGTAATAAATGCAAGATCTCAAATATCATATAGTGACATTTAAGCATCAACAAATGAAATAAATCTGTATATCAAACAAATATCAAATAGTAAATTTTATAATATAAATACTATTTGACAGTTTATCACACAATGCGTTATGATCCCGGTGTGGATTAGGAGAGTTGTATAGCTATTTCTTGATCTTAGAATTATATCTAGTATGAATTTTTAAGCGATTATTAATACATATACTCATTGCTTAGTCAATATGTGAAACTTGTAACACTAGACTCGGTGATGGAATCAAAATAAGGAGAGGTGGCCGAGTTGGCTTAAGGCGCTCCCCTGCTAAGGGAGTATAGAAGTCATATTCTATCAAGGGTTCGAATCCCTTTCTCTCCGCCATGAACCTTATGGGGTTTTTATCTGTGTACTGTTTCAATTGAAAAATATCAGAAATACTACTGTATCAATATCTTAATTCATAAAAATTGCAAAATAACAGATAGGCAATCATGTTAACAAAAAAAATATATACAGATAATACAGAGAGATATATCTCGTATAAGATAAATATCTGCAATCTAGATCATGAAGCTACATACGTGATATTTTCACACGGGCTGATGTCTAATATGGAGGGTGCTAAAGCAGCTTATTTAGAAGAATTTTGTTATAGAAATAATTATAATTTTATTAAATTTGATAATTTTGGGCATGGTAATTCTTCGGGAGAATTTATAACTGAACATATTACTTCTTGGTATGAAGGATTACAATTAATAATTAATAAATTAACTAATAATAAAAAAACAATACTAGTTGGGTCAAGCATGGGTGGGTGGATCTCTTTATTAGCAGCTATGTACCACCCATTCACTAAAATTATAGGAGTGATAGGGCTAGCTGCAGCAGTAGATTTTACTGAAGAGTTAATTTGGGATTATCTTTCCACAGGACAACAAAAAGAAATGGTACAAAATAATTTATACTACGTACCCTCAAGATCTGTAGATTGTAATGATGCATATCCTATAAGTTACGATTTAATATTAGATGGTAGAAAACACCTGCTACTTAAACAGGATGTTATTAACATTACTATACCAATTATATTAATACACGGTATGAATGACATGTCAGTACCTTATGACGTATCTACTAGATTGATGAATAAAATTTTATCTAAGGATATAACTTTAAAATTAATAAAAAACGGTTCTCATAGCCTATCGAGAATTCAAGATCTTACTACCATAGGAGAATCTATTAGATGTATAGCGAGTAATTCCAATAATATTCCTTAATCGGTATTTACAATTATACGAAGTAGATAATCATATTGATATTATCAATAGTATCTGATAGATTTGTTGGATTAAAATTAGCGATTAGAAGTAGCATCCGCTGGCATACAATCATCAATACTGTTTTGATAAATATAATCCAATATAAAATATTAATTAGTAATGAATCATAGTTTTTTGAATTTAATCGTATCTTTAGTGATTTCACTTTTAATTATATTCGGTTGGAATTATTTTTACAAAAAATTATCTACAGATAGCAATCAAAATATTGCTAATAAGAGAAATACTGAAAATGACCAAAAAAATAACAAAAATTCATATAAAGAAGAATACAGTTCTACAAATAAGTTAACAAAGAAAGATAAAACATTAGAAAAGGTCATTATTGATTCAGATACATTGCTTGGATCAATTGACCTAAAAGGCATAAGATTCGATAATCTAATATTAAAAAATTATCAAAAAACACTCGATAACGATAGTGAATTTGTAGAACTGTTATCTTATAAAAATACCCACCGTTACTTTATAGAATGTGGTTGGATAAGCAATGATACTAACATAGATACGCCAAATAATAACAGTATTTGGAAATCAGATAAACAAACATTAAAAGCTAATGACTCAGTAACACTCACTTGGGTAAATTCAAAAAATATTTTATTTAAAATAGAAATATCTCTTGACCAACACTACTTATTTACTATACGTCAATCAATTACTAATAATTCAGGCAAGACAATATCTACTAAATTATATGGTCTAATAAATCGTAATTATGTAGATGAATCTCAACCATATAATATGAGTAATATACATCAAGGTTTTATAGGCAATATCAACAATAAATTGGAAGAATATAAATATAGCGACGTGAAGGAAAAGCAAAAAATAACCTTTGATCAAACCAAAGTAGATTGGATAGGAATCACAGACAAATACTGGCTTACTTCTTTTGTGCCAGATAAATCATTAACTTATAACACAAATTATCAGTATAGTAATTCATCAAATCAAGAAAGATACCAAGCAGATTTTATTTCATATAATCAATCAATAGATGATAATAATACTCTCTCCGTAACACACAGAGTATTTTTAGGAGCAAAAAAGGTAGATTTATTAGATCATTATGAAAAAATACACGATATTAAGCTATTCGACAGAGCAATAGATTTTGGTTGGTTCTACGTATTAACAAAACCTATATTTTATGCAATGAATTATTTTTATACATATGTAGGGAATTTTGGCATTAGCATAATGATTGTTACAATACTTATTAAGTTAATGATGTTCACTTTATCTAATAAGTCTCATAGATCTGTACAAAAAATGAAATCTCTACAACCTGAAATAGAAAGAATAAAAGAAATATATCAGAATGATAAAACAAAGATAAACCAAGAAGTCATGCTGTTATATAAAAAAGAAAAGGTAAACCCAGTTGCTGGTTGCTTACCTATTATAATACAAATACCTGTATTTTTCTCTATATACAAAGTGTTGTGTGTAACTATTGAAATGAGGCATGCCCCATTTTTTCTATGGATAAGAGATTTATCTGCTTCAGACCCTAGTAATATATTTAATCTATTCGGAATGCTATCGTTTAATACTCCTGATTTTTTACACATAGGTGCATGGCCAATAATAATGGCGCTGACCATGTTGATACAACAACGTTTAAATCCTGAACCAGCTGACCCTATACAAGCAATGCTCATGAAATTTATGCCTTTGATATTTCTTTTTATGTTTGCAAACTTTCCAGCAGGATTACTAATTTACTGGTCTTGGAATAACATATTATCTATACTTCAACAACTATATATCAATCATATTAGTACAAAACTACAAACATAAACAATAATATGGGAAAGAATACTATTTTTAACAAAGTAGAGTTCATATTCTCTATATATAGCGGTAGCCAATCATACCAATTAACTCTACCACAGATAGTGTTTATAGGGAAATCTAATGTTGGCAAGTCTACCCTGATCAATAATTTATGCTATAGAAAATCAATAGCGAGAGTATCATCTACTCCTGGATGTACCAAAGCTATAAATTTTTTCCTGATTAATGAACAATTTTTGTTAGTAGATCCACCAGGATATGGCTATGCTAAGACCCCTAATAAATTAAAAAATTCTTGGAAAGATACTATATATAGTTATTTAGACTATAATAAAGAATCTATTTTTGTTAATCTACTAATAGATGCAAGAAGGGGGGTAAAAGATCCAGATAAACTCATGTTATCTTTGTTAATTACTATGTCAATTAATTTTCAGATTATATTCACAAAATCGGATGCGATCAGTGACACTAAATCATTAATACATAATACTAAATTAGATTTACTATCTACATTCAATATTAACCCAACACTAATATCTTTGAGCTATAAAGATCCAATTGCTTTAAATATGCTGAGAAACAATATGATCCTAATCAAGAATGATATAAAATTAAGAATTACTGATAAAAGTTAAACAGTTTATAAAATTCTGCCTTTAATATTCTATCGAATTTTGTTGTTGTAGTAGAAATATTTAACTCTTGTAGTGAGGTAATAGAAAGATTTTTCATACCACATGGAATAATTTGGTCAAATTTTGTTAAATCTGTATTAATATTCACTGCAATTCCGTGATATACTACCCATTTTCTTACTCTAAGCCCTATAAATGCTAGTTTAGAATGACGATTTTTATATTTAGTCCAAATACCTATATGATTTTCTAATCTATAGGATATAACATCGTAATTATACAGAGTATTAATCATCCACTTCTCTATCATATATAGATAGTATTTAAGATCTCTTTTATAATATTCATTATCTAAGTTAATTATCGTATATATGATTCTTTGCCCAGGGCCATGGTATGTTACCTTACCGCCACGGTTGGTTTTAATCACTGCTGTATTGCTATTATTAACAATTTCTTCTTCTTTATTATTGCTACCTCTACCTATAGTATAAATATCTTCATGTTCGAGCAAATATATTGAATCATTACAATTTTTGCTAATAATTTTTTCTACATATTGTTCCATTAACAAAATAATCTCCTGATATTTCTGTGGAGATTGAAAATGCACCCAATCTATCATATTATTAATAGATTAATATAATTAGATATAAACATATTCTGTTGCTTTGCATAAACCAATGGTTTTTTTATTCCACAAGCTACCAGAGCTACCAGAGCTACTATCATTACATATCTCATCAATGTCACTTTTTACTTTCTAATATAAACTTTAAATTTAAATAAGTAGCCTATCACTAAGATAAAACTTATAGTGATAAAAAACGATATCACTGAAGGATCAAACGTAACTTGTATTACATGCTTAAATAAAATCATTGTAGATAATCCTAATCCCATGCCTAATAGTACTATATTTTTATGAGTCCTGAAACCTAACACTGTGATTATAATCACTGGCACTGCTATTACCAAATAAAAACCCTTTGTTAACAAGATGATCTTCAATAAATTATTTTCATATAAAGCTATTACCACTCCAATTGATCCTAGAATCAATGAAAATAATTTAGCGGCTAATAATTTATACCTAAAACATGAAGATGGCAAAAGATCATTAGCAAAAGTTACAGCTGCACTATTTATATGAGAATCTGCAGTAGAAATAGATAATGCAACAATCCCTGTGATCAATATCCCAGATATCCCCAAAAAAAATGAATACTGCCCTATAATGGTAGAAATAATATTATCCGGATTTAAATCCTGCTCAATAGAAAATATCGATACAGGAATAATAACAATTAATACTGAAAATATAATCAGTACTACCGATGAATAAAGAATCACTTTGCGCATTTTAGATAAATCTCCAGCTACTATTATCCTATGTATTATGGTATTAGAAGATAAACCCTTTACACCAAAAAACAGTGATAAATTTACCATTTCCCAAAATGATGCATTACACATATCTAGCAATGATAACAAGTTAAACTTATTAGACATTTTAATTGTGTCTAAAGCAGTTGTACTACTACAAATATATTGAAATGATAACGCACTAATAATCATAATAGTGATAGAAAATGCAATAAATTGTAATACATCTGTGTATATTACAGATCTTATACCTCCAAATGCAGAATATACTATAATTAATATTGCTGAGAATATTATAGATATCTTAGGATCAATACCAGTAAAATATTCAAATATTTTACTAAAAACACTGAATTGCGCAGCTATAGAACCTATAGAACTTAATATACTAGATACTGATATAAGATATCTAACATTATTGCCATATATCTTAGAAATAGCTTCTGCAATAGATATACTCCCTAAAACTATTTGCATTCTAGGTACAAAAAAAATGCCAAATATTATGAATGAAATAACAATCGCAATATCACTTATAAAATAAGCAATCCCATATTCATAAATGCAAGATAACTCAATAAAAAATCCACTACCACTCAAATAAGTTGCTACTATAGTAGCAACTAGTACAGGTGTTGAAAATACCCTACTACCTAAAGCAAATTCTTTAAAAGATTTTACCCGAAAAATAACTGTTAATACTACATAAAACATAGCAATAACAAATACAGAAATAACCAATAAATCTGCTATACCTAACTCAAACTTCATACTACTCGATACTGCACTCAATAAACATAGGGATAAATCTATTACTCCATGTTGTAATGAATATTAATTTTGCCGTAACGAATTGATTTTCTGAGTTTTATCTTCTAATCGTAGTATTTTATGAGAATCAATAGTAGGCCTTTTATAAGTCATAAATCCTCCCTCTAAATCAAAAAAATAGTGAAACCAAATTAAAATAAATGTTGTCATCATTGCCCCTACTGCATCGCCAATCGGGGAAACTTGTTCTATTGCATATAATAATGATGAACCTCTCATTAATATCAACCACGGAAACGCAGTTATAGCCAGCGCTCCCATATACATACTAGCTAATATAAGATTTTTATGTGTTCTAAATCCAAATATAGTGCAAATTAATATAGGAACCACCATACCCACATAAAGTGTTTTGAACAACAGCATAACAGACATTGCTTCTTCCATATAAAGACTGAGTATTAGAGAAATAATACCGATCAAAAAAGAGGCAATCCTAGCTAACAAAAGATGATATTTAGAATTAACATTTTTACAAATATCATTGACAAAAGTAACAGCTGCAGTATTGATATAAGAATCTGCACCCGACATAGAAACTAATACTAATCCTAATAACAAAATACTAGTAACTCCTGAATCTGATAATTTGTGCAATATAAAATTTAGCATATCATCACCATCTAACCCAGTAGAGCCAACAAATAATAATACTGATATAAGAGCAATTATGATAGCAATAATGATCAATATAAATGCAGCAATTAAAAAAATTTGCCTAGATTTTTTTAAATCATCTGAAACCAATATTCTATGAATATTAGTTGGCAGCAATATATTTCTAAACATTATGAATAAAAAAAGATGAGATATATCTTCAAAAGATCCTGTAGCATCAAAAATTTCTCGCAACCTAAATATTTTATGCTCCTGTAATACAGAAAAATTTTCATAATTATCCAGAGCTAATTTAGCCATTACAAACAAAGTAATAATAATTGCAATGATAAATGTCAATACCTGTATAAAATCTGTATATATTACGGATTTTATACCTCCGAAAGATGAGTATAAAATTAATATAAGTGATATACATATCGTAGCCAAAACTGCAGAAGTACCAAAAAAATACTGAACTATTGTTACCAATATATTGAATTGTAAAACTATCACTATTATATAACTTAAAATACTAGTAGATGATACTATATATCTTACAGTGCTTCCATAAATTCTACCCATAGTTTCAGCTATAGACAAATCTCCTAAAAATATGTGCATTTTAGGTATTACAAAAATTGCCAGTATAATTAAACCGATATAAGCCCCTAGACTTGGGATAAAATAGCCAAAACCGGACTCATATACAGATCTTAATGAAAGAAAAAACTCACTCCCACTAATATGGCTAGCTATTATACTACCAACTAGCATAATGATAGAAACATTCCTATCACCCAGGGCAAAAAATTTGAAAGTTTTGACTTGTGGGAACACTCTAAATGCAACATAAATTATCGCAATAAATATTGCTAACACAGCTAACTTTTCTAACTTAGTGATATTCATTACATATTCTATTATTTCCATTGCTCTATAGTAAATTAAGTGACTTATTAATAACATCCTGCAGGCTTGCCATTTTAATTAATTATTCACCTATAAGCAAATATAATATACCGGTATTAATAGAGAATTTACTATTGAGTGATATAGATAAAAAAACAATTGTTATATAACCATTAATTACAGTTAACTAATTAACTATTGAGAACTAGAAAAATAACACAGATCAATCTTTAGTAGAAAAATGATGATTTTATATTCTTTAGTAAATTTATTTTCTTATTAATCTTAGCTAAAAATATACTATTAAGAATATTTTTTATATAATCATCATGATTGAGTATGAAATTAATCATGATTCTCATTTTCATCTAGTTTTCATATAAAGTTAAATATTCACAAAGATGATCAAAAATATCTTAATACTCGTTAGATATCAATATAAAACCATTCTAACATTACTGTTAATGTTGCTATTAATAATTTTCATATATCAAGGCAATAATTTTACTAAAGATAATAATTTACAAACCAATGAGAGTAATAATATTACAAAACAAACTAAAAACAATAACTTGATCCAATCTACGGTAATACCAGGCAATAATAAATTAGCAAATAATGGTATTAATGAAAATATTGTTCCTTCAGCAGAAATAGCGCACAGAAAAGCTATGATGGTTGATGAGCATGATATGATGTTCGGCGACATTAACTCAAAAATAGTAGTAATAGTATATTTATCACCTGTATGTTATGGATGCGCATATTATTACAAAAATATTTATCCAAAAATTAAAGAACAATATATCAACACAAATAAAATTTTATATATTCCTCGAGAGTTTGTATCTAACTCACAAGAATTCTATGCTTCTGTACTTGCTAGATGCATAGGTGATACAGAAAGTTATCTAAGATTTATGAATGTAATATTTAATAGACAATTCCAATGGGCATTTAGTAAGAATTATAAAGAAATTCTATATAACATAGCGCAGATAGGTCTGGTGCCTAAAGAACAATTCAAAAATTGTATTATTGCTAATCAAAATTCAGATTCTCCTTTAATTAAAAAGACACATTTATTATCTAAATTTTCTGATTTTGGCGTAGTACCTGTGTTAATCATTAATGGAGAACAATATGATTTCCCACATAATATAAGAGAATGGAATAAAATAATTGATGAAAAACTGAACAAAAACAGTTAAAATGATCGGGAGCGGAGTTTTGCTGTGTGGTGTTGTTATGCTCTTAAGGTTATATTAGTTTGTTCTATTGCATTCTGTATGAATCTGGATCAAAAATTTTCAGCAGCCTCAAGCTTTATATAAGTCAGACTTATAGTAGAAAAATTGAATTTGGTATGGGTATTACGCAATTGGTTTTATTATATAACTTAACCTTTTCCCTATATGACAGCGTTAGATTGACTTCTAGATATAAAGCATCTGGATATAGATATACCACACAATATTGTAGATTTTGTAATTTGATTTTGCAAAACACTTTAAAACTATAATAAGTAAGTGGTTATGAATTTCAATCCCTTAGATCAGTTCAAAATTGTCAAAATATTTGCTATAGATTTATTAGGCTTTGATATTAGTATCACTAACTCGTCATTATCGATGACACTGATTTGTACAATGATAGTGCTATATTATTATTTTGCTTTCAAAAATATAAAATTGATACCTTCTAGAGTACAAGCAAGTGCTGAACTGATAATAGATGCAATAAATTCTATGATTGAACAGAATACAAGCACTAAAGGTGAAAAATTTTTTCCTTTAATATTCACTTTATTTATCTTCGTATTGGGTTGCAATCTTTTTGGAATGTTACCCTACAGCTTCACAGTTACCAGCCATATATCTATAACTTTTATGATGTCAACAATATTTTTTGTGATAATCACTATATACTCTATTATAACCAATAAATTAAATTTTATTTTTATATTTGTACCTAAAAATATTCCACGTTGGATGATCCCAATAATGGTCATTATAGAATTATTCTCATTTTTATCTAAACCCATTATTCTATGTTTACGTCTTACCATTAATATGATAGCAGGCCATATAATACTAAAAATACTAGCTTTATCTGTAGTGGCAGTATCTTTATATTTGAAGCCTTTACCAATATTTTTAACTTCTATATTGATAGGATTTGAGATATTTATATCCATATTACAAGCATATATATTTAGCATACTATCATGTGTATATTTGGGTCACATTATTGATACACATTAAATTTGAATTATATTATATTATTATTGAAATTATAATATTGAATCTGTTAGCAAATTAGTATTATAATCTACCGTGTACATCTATTTAAGTAAGATGATTTAATGGCATACAAAAAATTATACAAATATGGTAGGTCAATATGGAAGGTTTTAAATTTATCGCGATAGGTTTTATGGTATTTGGTATGGCAGCAGCGGCACGAGCAATAGCAGATATTTTTAGTGCATTGCTTGAAAGTACAGCCCGTAACCCTTCTGCGGCAGATCAATTACAAAAAATGGCACTGATAGGAGCAGGGCTATCAGAAGCAATGGGTCTGTTCTCATTTATCATAGTAATGTTATTGTTATTTACCTAGAATCATTTATTAAATAATTATTTGTTATAATCGGATATTGATAAATATGCCACAGCTCGATTCCAGTAATTTTATTTCTCAAATTTTTTGGTTATTAATTCTGTTTACATTACTGTATGCCGTAGTATCTAAATTTATTATTCCAAGGTTTTTACAAATTTTACAGAAAAGAAAGGATAGCTTGCTCAAACATTTTGAATTGACAAAATTCTATAATGACAGAATATTGCTACTACAAAATCAACATAAATGCTCAGTAGATGCAGCACACGATGAAGCACAGTTAATATATAAAAACTCTGTGCTTCAGTTAGAAGAAATAAAAAAGGATAAACATCAAAAATTGGTACAAGAAATAATTGAATATAAAAAAAATCTGGATAATGTAATTAGTGATTTTCAATCAGAATTTGCTAATCATGAGTTGAATATGTGTTTTAATTTATCAATGTTAATTTTACAAAAAATCACTACCCAAAGGATAGATGATAAAAAACTATATGATATTTGCAAAAAAGTAACAATAAACTAACTGATAATATTATGATAACTGATTTGTTTGACAAGCTCAATAATGAAAATTTGTGGATTGCTGTAGCTTTTATAATTCTAGTTTTATATTTATATATTTCAGTACGAAAAGTAATAATACAAAGATTAGATCAGAAAATTTTATCTATAAAACAGCAATTTTCAGAAGCAGAATTAGTAAAAAATAATGCTAAGCTTCTATATGAAGATATAAATACTGAAATACAGAGATTTGCTTCACGCAAAAAAGGAATAATTGATAACGCACAATATAGTGCGGATCAATTTGTTACAAATAAGAATATACGATTAAATTCAACAATAGAAAATAAAAGAAAATCTGCCGAACAATCGATGATATTGAATAAGAATTTAAAAATAGAAAATATTTGTAATGAATTGAATCAAAAGGTGCTTTCTGCTACTAAATGCTACATAAAAGAACATCTTGATATTACAACGATTAACACAAAGATACTAGAAAATATACGTAATAATAATCAATCACTTTGATAAGTAAGACTTAGTATTGCGTGAAGAGATTTGGATTTTTTGGCGAGGTAGCTCAGTCGGTTAGAGCAACGGAATCATAATCCGTATGTCGTGGGTTCGATCCCCTCCCTCGCTACCAATAAATATAAGTATAAACTAAACCTCAAGCATCTTATCACTCTAATGATTAATACCAGTACCCATGACATTGTATCCAGAATCTACATAATGGATTTCTCCTGTAACTCCACTGGATAAATCACTCAACAAATATAAAGCTGATTTTGCTACTTCCTGTTGTGTAATATTTCTTTTTAACGGTGCAGTATTTTCATGTATTTTAAGCATTGCTTTAAAATCTCCTATTCCACTTGAAGCTAATGTTCTAATAGGCCCAGCAGAAATGGCATTGATTCTTATATTATTTGCACCCATATCATGAGATAAATATTTTACGCTTGTTTCTAATGCAGCTTTTGCTAACCCCATTACATTATAACCAGGGATCACTTTTTCTGCTCCATAATATGATAAAGTTAATATTGCTCCATTTTTTTCCATCAAAGATTCAGCTTTTCTAGCAATTTCAGTTAAAGAATAACATGATATATGCATAGAATTCAGAAAATTTTCTAAACTAGTATCTATATATCTTCCCCTTAATTCATTTCTATCAGAGAAAGCAATAGAATGTACTATAAAATCTAATCTTCCCCACTGAGATTTGATGATATTAAATAAATTATCAATAGAGTTGCTATCTGTAATATCACATTTTTCTAATATTTCACTATTTAACTTCGTAGCTAAAGGGTGAACTCTAGATTTAAGAGACTCTGTTTGATATGTTAAAGCAATTTCTGCACCATGTTCTTTTAATAATTCTGCTATGGCCCAAGATATTGACATATTATTTGCAATACCCGTAACCAAGCCTTTTTTCCCTTGCATTAAGAGATGTTCTTGATTTCTCATATTATGATCAAAATTAAGTTGTTTATTGTATATCACTCAAATAATATATCATATTGTTTAAGACTGAAAGCAACAACTTTAATTAAAATCAGCATAAAAAATTAATTGATAATTATTTTTAAAAATGAACATAAAAGTTAAGAATATTCTATATGGTATGTTATGCGCTCTATCATTTGCTCCTACCTATTTTACATTAGGATTATTTACAACTTCTGTATTATCTTACCAGATAATGAATAGCAATAAATCTTCTAATGCTTTTGTAAATAGTTACTTTTTTGGATTTGGTTTTTTTTTAGTATCTTTTTATTGGTTATCAATTGCAGTAAGCATATATATCGAGAAGTTTTGGTGGGTTATCCCATTTGCATTATTCGGAATACCAATCTTTATGTCTACATTTACAGGGTTGATTGGAATGGTAAGTTGGTTATTTAGAAAGTCTAGTCTCTATCATTTAGCTTTTTCTATCATATGGGTTAGCACAGAGTGGATAATATCTTGGATATTCAGCGGCTTTCCTTGGGCTTGTATCGGGTATAGTTTAGGATTTTCAGATATATTATTACAATCCAGTAGTGTTTTCGGTATTTTAGGATTAAGCTTTATAACAATATATGTAGTAAGTAACTGGCATATATTGATAATTAAAGATATAAAAAAAATTAAAATACAAGCTATAATGTCCTTAATAATAATAGGTTTGAGTATAATTTACGGATCAATGAGGCTTAAAAATAATGCTACAGACTTTACAAAAATTAAAACCAGAATAGTACAAATTTCCACACCACAAACCCAAAAATGGGATTTCCAGCATTTTCTATCAGAACTCAATAAATATATTGAACTATCAAAAATAACCGGAATGCCAGACTTAATTATATGGCCTGAATCGGCATTGATATTACCATACTGGCATGAGAATATTTATACTAGATTAATGAGTGTTTTCACTAAATACAATCAACTACTAATCACTGGTAGTATCAGTTTGGGTAGTGAAACATCATACAGTAAAGAAAAAAATCACTTTATTTCTATGATTGCTATCGATAATAAAGGGAAATTAATATTTGACTATCATAAAAGTCATTTAGTACCATTTGGTGAATATATTCCATATAAACATATATTGCCTATAAAAAAAATAACTCATGGCTTTTCAGATTACTCAGCCGGTACAGCAAAAACTGTATATATACCAAATCTAAATTTGCAGATTATACCCATAATATGCTATGAATCAATATTTTCTGCCGATATACGTAATCTTCATTATACCAACCAAAATAGTAACTTACTGATAAATATAACAAATGATTCATGGTATGGAAATTCTTCTGAACCTTTTCAGCATTATTTAATAAACAGAGTAAGATCTATAGAAAACGGGTTGCCTATGCTCAGAGCTACAAGTAATGGTATATCCGCAGTAATAGATCCTTATGGACGTAACATTAAACAATTAAAACTGAATCAATTAGGGATAATAGATAGCAACATTCCGTATCCGTGTACCCAAAAAACGTTATTCGTTAAATATGGTACTTACACCTTGTTAACATTAATATCTACAGTAGCAATATTACAGTGTATTATTGCTACAATAATATATAAAAAGTCGCCACTAGCAACCAAAAATACTTGATAACTAAACATACTCATAGTATCATCACCGGCGGTTTAAGTATTTAGGTAAATATAAGTTATTAGGTAAGTAGTAGATATGTCTCAAACAGAAACTAAAGGGCGTGCTGGAATCATAGATAGATTAGTCAGCAAGCGTCTTAGAATGCGTAGAATAATGTTAGGTCTGAGTCAGCATGAGATAGGTAAAGCGCTCGATGTTAGTATTCAGCAAATACAGAAATATGAAAAAGCTGTAAATCGTATTTCCAGTGGAAAGTTACATATTTTAGCTAGGTTTTTACAAGTGCCTGTAAGCTATTTTTTTGATACATCTGGAGAAGAGTCAACAGCAATGTCTAATCTTTTCGTTGCAGAAGAACCAAGTCAATATAATGGTGAAACTCATAGGAATTGTGTATCTGAAAGAGAGATAATTAGCTTAGTACAAGCATTTAGTGAAATCAAAAGCTCTAATAGTAGAAAAAAGATTATAGAACTCACTAGAGTGATGTCATAAAAAGTGGTAACAGCATAGAACATAACTACTGACAATATTAGAGATTCATCGTTGTATTGTAGCGTGTATGCTATGCTAGCTTTGTACCATTATGAATATCACGTGCTGGTAATAGCACAAATTGTTATATCAAACTATTCAATCATCGACAAAAACTCCCTGTAATTGAATGTTACCCCAATTTCATGGGTGATCAAAGAGAATAACTCGTTGTTGCTACTATCCTTCCACAAATTACTATCGGTATCAAGTTTAAAATGATAAGGACCAGTAAACGGAGATGATACCCATATTTCTTTCAAAGAACACTGCTTATTAATAACAAATGTTTTACAATCATCTATCGTAATGGTTAATACTTCATTACTAACATCTGCTTCTATATTATCAGATATAGCATGCTCGTCTAGCCTATCATTAATGTAATGTAGAAGCTTGTGAAAAAACGATAAAAATTCTTGCTGCGACATCCAGATAAAAGACAAACGGTTACTAATTATATCTACATATATTATACGATATAGACATTGCAATATCCAGTGTAGATTGTGTTATTAGTTTAATTTAACTAAAATAGCCTAAATACTATCAATTATCACTATATTCAATTTATTTAGAGTAAATATTAACCTATTTATACTAACATCAATAGTATATTATATAATATTAGTTGTAATTAACCAAATAATATTTGTGGTAGAGATTTGTCATTTTTCATGAGTTCAGATAATACCCTTAGAGCAATCTGCTGCCAAATAGACCCTTTCTGTAATTCTATTATAAACTTATTTGTATCAACATTAGATTGTTCTAATTTCCCACTCTTAATTGTACCTATATTATTCCCCTTGAATCTTATTTTGATCTTACCAGCATCTGGAGTTCGCGTATAACTATTGCCTTCCACAGTATTTAGCGCATTTATATCATCAAAAGTTGCGATTGGTATATCAAATAACATCCTAGTATCTCCATTATCAAACATACCATATAATGTACCCTCACTTATTATAATATCATCAATGTTACCATACTTCCTTCCTCCAGCTTTTAATTGTACATTACCTAAAAATTTTTCATCCCCTAAATTTACTTGTTGTATTTGTGATTTCGATAAAAAATCAATACCAACTTCTTGTATATTACTATCACCGTTATGATGATTAATGCTAATAGGGGAATTAAATTTTTTTACAGATGATAAATCTAATTTTCCATCACTGTTAAAGTTCAATATACCTGAATCCAAATACTGCAGATCACCTTTTTCACGAACATCAAAAATTTCAACAGCCCACCTATTAGTAGCAAGTTTTGCAAATTTAAAATTCAACTGAAATTCATTTCCTAAACTATCAAATAATGTAACATTTGAACTTAAAATACTAGATTGAGGAAATTTATTAGATGATAAATTAGAATTAGGATCGGTAACATCATAAGCAGCTGTCACCATATTATTACCTTCTATACCAAAATATCTTAGTATTTCATCTTTATCTCTTGTTATAACAGTTGCCACTACACTAGATGATAGTGTAATATTTTCTATACCAGCAGTGGTATTACCTATTTTCTTATATGAGAAATCACCTGAATTGATTACTGAGCTATTAATGATTTCTGTACTATATGATATAGAAAAATTATCATTATCAATTCGTGTGATTTTATAGTAAGCATCTGGTATTGAAACATCGTGTGTTGTAGGAGATGAGGCTCCAGATTCAGCAATCTTTCTAACACCAAAATCCTTAAGATAAATTATGTCACCATCTGTAAGTCCGTGCCCTATTTTATGAATCTTCATAACTTGATTAGTAGCATCAGTAATGTCAGTATCAATTTCTGAAATTGAAAAATCTGGTTCTAATAATCCACGGTCAGACTGGACCCGGTTCCATACAGCATTAAGATTAGACAAATTTTGAGTAGTTATAGGGAATCCTGTAGCTGTAGTAGTTCCTCCAAGTGCTTTAGGATCATTACTAATAACAGATATTTCAAAACCCATTGGATCTACATTAGTAACAAAATATTTACCATCTGGTATATTGTTAATATTCATACCAGAAATATTAACAACATCTCCTATTTGCAAACCATGAGTATTGGTATCTATTCTTACCGTGGCTCTTCCTAAATCTGTTCCATTTCCTATCCTAGCAGAAAATATTTTATTATTTTCTATACTATTGCCTAAGAGAGACAACGACATTTCTGCAGAATTCGGAGATATTATAAGATTACCTGCATTCAATTTTGTTCCAGTTGAGCTATCAGGTAATTTATCAACTAATTTTTCTAAAGATTTAAAAGAATTAAACCTATTAGTAGAAGCTGGTATATCAGATAATCCTAAATCATTCTTTATATCTCCTTGAAATTTTACTTCAAGATTAGGGTCCTCCGCAGCTATATATAAAATGTTATTTCTTATAACTGCTGTCAAATCATGTACAGCATTAATCTTATCTGCTAGAGTTTTAATACTATTAAATCTATTATCTTCCACACTATTTAAATTTCCTACTATAAACTCATAACTCTGGCTGGTACCACCAACTAACGTAATCTTTAGCGTTTTGTCTAAATATTTACTATCAAATGGAGAATTGATATCACTAACATCTAATACCTTAAACCGCTCTGATACTGAATATGAATTTGCAACACCTCCATATTCTAATACTATCTCTGGCCCTGAATCTGTTTTTAATATTATTTGATCACCAATATTTATATTAGGATTTTCAGAATAAGATATAATGAATTCATCTTGAGGGTGATTCTTTAAATGCATTCTAATATCAGATGCTTGCAATATGCCGGACTGAGAATTAAGTTGCAGTTCAGATACAGCAATACTCTTTGTTTTTTCTGGAGAACTAAAACCAACCCCAGAGAGATCTATTGGTTCAAGGTTATTTACATCTTGTACATTTACAACTCCGTTACCATTTTCATTTGACTTTACTCCTAACAACTTATATCCATCTGTATTATGCAACTCTCCCTTAAGATTTTTATCAAAACTCCCATTTCTAGTATAAGATACTTTACCCCCTTCATCAGAAACTACAAAAAGCCCTTCTCCATTTATTCCCATATGCATTTTATTATTTGAATCAACTAATGGTCCTTGCTTATGAAGATCTTGCTTCACTGTTACTGCTGCACCACCTCCTGGATCAGTAACAAAATGTGGGATTAGTTCTTTAAACCCTACCTGCTTTGATGCATGCAACTCACGACTAAGTATAGTAAGATGTTTATTATTAGGTGCTAGCGAGTTAACTGCTACATCTGTTGCTGATGTCATAATAGTTAATTGTATTTGTATTTTTAAAATATAATGCAAATGAATATTGAGCATAAATTATGCCAAATTGTAATTTACATAAAAATTAATCCTATTAATTTGCACTATATAACTTTTTTTGTTATCGTTGCAGAAAATATCCTTTATAATTTAGGTATTAGTTGTATATTGCCAGTGCGATTAAAAAATCAATATTAATTAAGATATGAAAATCAATTGACATTATATGTCTGGGTTAGAAATTAATAAGATTATTGCTTCAATTCTATTATCAAGTTTGATAGCAGCACTAGTAGGGTTTATAGTAAATTTAATATATAAACCAAATTTATCCATCTCAGATAGGGGCTATAGAATAGTAGTCAATGATGTCGATAACATAAGTACAGAAAGTTCCAAAGTAGAAGATACCCGTGAGGATTTTAACATTCAAGAATTAATCGCACACGCAAGTGTTGAACATGGTAAATCTCTTAGCAGAAAATGTATCGCTTGCCATAGTTTGCAAAAAGATGGAGCTAATAAGATAGGGCCAAATTTATGGAATGTAGTAGGTCGTAACAAAGCAACAGCTAAGGGTTTTTCATATTCTAAATCTATGATAGAATTAGGAGGTGTATGGGATGAAGAATCCTTGTTTTATTTTCTACAAAAACCTAGTAAGTATCTACCTGGTACCAAAATGGTGTTTATAGGATTCAAAAAAAAACAAGATATTGCAAATATATTAGCATTTCTTAAATCCCAGCATGATTAAGCAAGATATTTTTATTTGAATATTATTAAAACTTCTTATATTTAAAAAATTTGCCATAGATAAGCTATTTATATATAACTAACTGAATAATGATATTTTATGCAAAAGCGATATATTACACTGGATGAAGATGGAGCATCTCCTATTAAAATGTGGACAAAAGGCGTGTTTGTAGATGATAAAGCTAAAGTACAATTGATTAATACCGCTAAGATGCCTTTTATTTACAAGTGGTTAGCAGTAATGCCAGATGTCCACGTTGGAAAGGGTTCAACTATTGGTAGTGTCATACCCACGATTAATGCTATTATCCCTGCTGCTGTGGGTGTAGATATTGGTTGTGGTATGATGGCAATTAAAACATCATTAAATGCATCAGATTTACCAGATAATTTGTTTCTTATACGTACAGCTATCGAAGCAGCAGTACCACATGGCCGTAGTGTATATAAACATACACTAAATAATATTGATGAAGGAGCTTGGAAAAATATACCCAAAAATGTAGAAAATGCTTGGCAAGAATTAGAATATGAATTCAAATTAATTGTTGAAGTAGCTCCTAAGATATCCAAAACTAATAATATAAACCATCTTGGTACTTTAGGTGGTGGGAATCACTTTATAGAAATATGCCTTGATGAAAATTCTCAAATTTGGATTATGCTACATTCAGGTTCCAGAGGTGTTGGTAACGCTATAGGTAGATATTTTATTGAGCTCGCTAAAAAGGATGCTAAAGATTATATAGGCAGTTTACCTGATAAAGATCTAGCATATTTTTCAGAAAATACTAAAAATTTTAATAATTACATCTTTGCTGTAGAATGGGCACAAAAATTTGCTCATGTTAACCGTGAAATTATGATGTCAAATATTATCGAAGTATTAAGGCAGACTATAAGTAAAAAATTCACTACAGATCTTGCAGTTATAAATTGTCACCATAATTATGTAACACGTGAAATACATTATGGTAATAATGTTTTTGTTACTAGGAAAGGAGCCGTGCGAGCGGGAAAGGGGGATATGGGTATTATCCCTGGCAGCATGGGGGCAGAATCTTTTATCGTACGTGGTCTTGGCAATCAAGAAAGTTTTTGCAGTTGTTCTCACGGAGCTGGAAGAATTATGTCAAGAACAGAAGCAAAGAAGCTTATTTCACTCGATGAACATATTACAGCTATCCAAGGGGTAGAATGTAAATTAGATGAAGGCCTGATAGATGAAACTCCTAATGCTTACAAAGATATTAATAAAGTTATGGAAGCACAAAGTGATCTAGTAGAAATACTATATAAACTAAAACAAATTATCTGTATTAAAGGTTAGTTACAAACTAAAATATGTAATAACTAGCTGATAAAAAAGCCACTGTATTTAGATGAATTATAACAAAAAATCCATATCATGCACCTATATAAAATATTAAAGTTTCTCTTTTAATATTTACTAATATATCATTATTAGTATTATTGAGATGCACTGGTTTTTTTTGGATATCTAATTAATTATTGTATATTATATCACGTTAGCATATGAAATGTTTTAAGATTTGTGTTGTATGTTTTGTATTAGTACTGATTCTAATAGGAGTGTATAAATTTTTGGATCCTAATGCTTATGTAAATGATTCTGTTAAGGAAAATACAATTTTAGAAAACCCTTCTATGGCAAAAGATTTGTCTGTGCAATTATATACTAAAATAGGTTGTAAATATTGTACTCTTGCACAAAATCTTTTAGATAAACACAAAATACATTATTCCAATAAAGATATTAGTTTTAATCAACAATTACAGTTAGATCTAGTAAAACTTACTGCGCAAACAACAGTACCTTTTGTATTTATAAATCATAAATTCATAGGAGGATACGAAGAATTGGTAAAATTTATGAACTCTTATAACCCAAAGTACTCTGCAGAGAGAAAAGATCAATGAGCTAAAAGCCTCATTTATTGCCATAACAGAAATTTGATTCGAAGTTACAACAACACAGTAATATACTATCACTCATATGAAATTAAGTTGTAGATAAAATCTATAGATTAATATAGGTTATACTTATCAAAAATAATTCTTTCTATTACTGTATCAAAAGCATTATTTATCAATTCATCACAATTCTCTTGTATTGTCGCATTACTGTTGATTCCTAATTTTTTTTTAAACCATGATCGTTTACTTTCTATATATTGAATATCAACATTCTTCATATCATAATTTCTGTTAATAAATGAATAAATATCATCTAATCCATCAATTAATCCAAAGTTACTGGCGACATCACTAGACCAAAATTCACCATTAAATAATACATCATCATTCTGAGTTAATCTTGTACTTCTTCGTTGTTTAATATATTCTATAAAATTCTGATGAATAGTTTGCTGTAAATTTTTCACTATTTTAATGTCAGTTTCTTTGAGAGGTGAAAAAGGGTCTAATACAGATTTGCTTTTACCTTCAGAAAAAACCCTTCTCTCTATCCCTAATTTTGAAATGGCACCATGAAAGCCAAAGCCAGTACTAATTACTCCTATACTACCTATCACAGAATTTTGAGCAGCGAATATCTTTTCTCCTGCGCATGCCAGCCAATAGCCACCTGAAGCTGCTATATCCTCTATAAAGCTGTATATGGGTACTGAATATTCTTTACCCAAATTAATAAGACGTCTTGCTATTAGCTCTGATTGTACTGGCGACCCTCCTGGAGAATTGATAATCAGAATAACTATTTCTAAATTCTTAATTTTGAACATAGACTCAATTAGTTTATTCAAATCTGAAAATTTCATACCAGATCTTAAATTACCTATCTTGCCTATTACACCTTCTAATCTTAATACAGCTATTTTAGATTTAGTTTTTCTTATCCCAAAAAACGTCAAAGGAGAAGATAAAAATTGTTCAATTTTACTTTGACTTTTACTGCTTACTAATGACTTAGAGTTTGGTAAATTATCACTCTTACTAAGATTTTGATCGTCAATGATTCCCATATGTATATCTATATCAATAAACAAAATTTCTATTTTATGTAAACAATATTATAGCAATATTACCCACTATTTAACTAGTTAAATAGAAAAGGCAGCTTACATCCCTACACTAATAACATTAATACACCAAATCAATATGGATATCAACTCGGAGATTATTACTATTCTCATCAATCGTGGTATATACCATCAAACAAGATTTTCTTTCGTGCATTTTCTATATATTTAAGATTATTAGAAATAGCATTAAATAAAATACTAGGTATACTAGGCAAATCAGTGCGAGCAATTATATTAATATGGTGATTGTTGATACTTACTCCAAAAGAAGGAGAAGTAAACTGGTAACCATCTATTTCCTTAGAAATATACAACATATTGCCTATAATGATAGATGTGCTAAACTCTTGACGATTAATAACTGTCTTTGCAATTTGTTTTAAATGATAGCTAGGAGAAAAATTATGTGCATAGAACATAATAAGAGATAATATTACCCTGATCTTATGCGTAAATGATATAGATGTCTGTAATATATAATCTACTAGCATATTAGGAACAAAATTAACATTTATATGTCTGTATTTTGATAAAACAATAATAGCATATGTCACTATATTTTTTATATCTAAACCTGATATTTCCGGTAACACGTCAGCTATAACTTGATGATATTTATCAAAATCCACTGCATTTTCAGATACTTGATATCCCAATAATTGCTCTTGTATAGGATTTTTAGCTTTTTCTTTACTTTCCATCAATTCAAGCCTTAACCCTTCCTTCAACCCATAGCTTGAAACTATTATCATTTTAGGAACAAATAAATCTATTAGTGCCTTTACTAGCATACATGCATTTTGATTCAAATTTTGCTCTTTAGAAAAGAGATTACTTAGCTTAATTTGATCTATGAAAAGCATAAGCCTGTCTGCTGGTATTTCAATATGATGTACATTTTTTATTGGGTAATTAGTCATTCTGACAAATAACTTTCCTATAAATCTTAGGCTGCCCCCGATAAAAAATATATTCTCTATTACACCAGAGCACTGTATGTTATTGGCAATAATTTGCTTGATTTTTAATACAGACAAAAATTCATACGGACATTTTTTTATTTTACTTCCCAATTCCAGTGATACAACTTTATTGACTTGATTATTTATAATTTCTATGAGTTCTAAGCTCCCTCCTCCAAAATCTACTGCCATCCCACTAGAATAACAAATATTGTTTAATAATCCTTTAGCACTAAGATACCCCTCTTGTTCTCCGGAGATTACTTCTATTACTAAATTAAATTTATTTTTTATATAATGTATAAAAGATTGAGATGATTCATGACCTCTAAGAGCAGCAGTAGCGATGCATTTTATTTTCATAATTCTTAAATTGTATAATATATATACAATATACTCAAAATATTTATCAGAATAAACAAACTGCTGATTTGCTAATAAGTTCCTAATATCTACCATAAATGTTTTAGTTAAGATCTCATAAGCCCCTACTGTATTATCATTAAAACAACTAAACCTAATCGCATTGGAACCTATCTCTATAATCCCTGATCGCATCTCACTATGTATACAACATATTAATAAAATATTACTCAATAATCATATTGTTTTCTAAAATCTGGTTTGGTACGAAAGTCTTAGGTAGCAATTTTTTTGTAAAATTTTTATCCTGATAATACAAGATTTTTTTTGATTTAATAGGAGGAGATGATTCTATAAGCAGAATCTGCTCATCTTTCGGTAATTGAATCACTTCCTGTGGCAAAAGTAAAGCTCTTTGTACTTTAGAAATATTTTTTGTTTTGTTAGCAAAATTTATATCAATAAATGTAGATCTATTATATGACTCTTGCTCTACTGTTTTATTGCCACATAATTGAGATATTAATGTAGCAGTTTCATAGTTATTAGCTGCAAATGTGATACGATAAGTGGTATTAGATAAAAATGAATTCATACCTGATTCTTCGTATATCCCTTTTAATTGTTGTGTATCTTGTACTATTAAAAATAACCTTACATTATATCCTCTAAAATAAGCTATGCCCGTTTTAAATTGATCCATTTTCCCCAGAGTAGGAAACTCATCCATCATAAACATTACCCCATAAGGTTCTGTTGTTTTATTAGGTATTTTACGTGTTAAAAATTCTGCAGCTTGTTGATAAAATACCTGCATTAGCTTCTGTAATCTATTAATATTATCAGGAGTTAATCCTACATACACTGTAATTTTTTTAGACTTCATTTCTTGCAGATTAAAATCTGAGCTTGCTGTAGCTTTATCAATCAACGGATTAGCCCATAATTCTAATGAGGAATTCATTGTAGATATTACTCCAGATCTTTCTTTCTCTGCTTTTTGTAAAAAGGCTGCTATATTCATATAACCTACAGGGTGAATTACCTCCCCTAACGTATCAAGTGCTACCGTCAAAGTATATGCAACATCATCACTTCTCATAGTTCTTACCACTTCTCCAAAGGATTTTTCTTTAGTATCATCAGATAATAGATATAACACTACTCCTAGAAATAAGCTTCTTGCTTCGTTAGTCCAGAATTCTTTTTCTGGCATAATTAAATTTGCAATTTTTTGAACATCATCTACCATTTGTCCAGGTTTTTTACTAATCCAATCTAACGGATTATAACAATGTGTTATACCATCAGGGTTAGAAGGTTCCCAAACAAATATTTCTTGCCCCATTTTTTTTCTCCATCCACTAGTTAATTCATAATTCTCTAATTTTATATCATGCACTATGACAGAATCTTCCCAAAATAATAAATTAGGTATTACAAAACCTACACCTTTACCAGAACCAGTAGGAGCAAATAATAAAGAATGTTGATATCCACCTGCGACAAAATATCCTTTACTATCTCTACCAAGTAAAACTCCTTTTTCACATCTTAAGGATGCCTGTTTAATATCTGATGAATTAGCCCATTTTGCAGATCCATATACATCCTCCTGCGGTTTTAAATATTCTAAGTTTATAATAAAATCAAACTTTTTTATATATATTAGTATTTCTAATATTAGTGGTAAGAATATAGCCAAAGACAACTTAATTTTGATATAATCTAAAAAATTTAAATCGATATTACCCCAATTGATAAACAGCCAATATATCCAACTATAACTAAGTTTTAACACATTCCATTCTAATCCGAGAAAATCATAGGATTGTACCGTTAAAATGATAATATTGGCATTGAAAAACAAACAAAAAATTATAATGATAATATGAAATATTATAGATATAAATCCATCAAACATAGTGTTACAAAATATATTACATTATATATATAAAGTTAAATCACTGAAATAATATTTCAGATACATATCTTTTACCAGCTTTTCCTCTTTTAAGCTGTACAATTATATCTATTACTGAGTTGATATAGTTTTTAATCTCATCAACAGGGATTCCTAATCCTGCTTGTATAATCATCAACTTTAATTGCTCTATTGCCATAATTGGTGTATCTGCATGCAATGTAGCAATTGAACCTGGGTGGCCAGTATTGACTGCTCTTAAAAAACTAAATGCCTCTGCTCCCCTTAATTCTCCTACTATAATTCTATCTGGTCTTAATCTTAGGCATGCTTCTATTAAATCCTGTGTAATAACTTGTGCCAATCCCTGTTCTCCTTTAGAGACTAAGAGATGCAGTTTATTAGGATGGTTATTTAGTATTATTTCTCTAGTATCTTCTATAGTAATCAATCTTTCATCACTTGGGATAGCAGAAAGCATAGCATTACCAAAAGTAGTTTTACCAGTAGAAGTACCTCCACTAATCAATATATTTTTTTTAGTGAGCACTGCATGTTTTAAAAACATCAAAATATTATGTTCTTTTAGATAATTATCTAAAATTTCACGATTTTTATCACTACTAGGCTCGGTGCTTACATGATCAAATGCTCCTGTATTTGCATATGTATCTAAGCATACATTTAAACTGCCACTTTTTCTTATTGATAATGCTACGACACCTGGTTCGCAAGTAGGTGGAAAAACTATTTGTATTCTATATCCATTAGGTAATGTAGCAGATAATAAGGGCTTTTGTTGAGAAATCATTTGTTCAGTTGATTGAGCTATCAGTCTACCTAAACCTAACAAATGTTCTAAATCCAAATCAGAAATATGTTCTAATCTTTGATTACCATATTTTTCAATCCAAACTTCGCAAGGCTTATTGATCATGATTTCGTTTACTCCTTCTTCAGAAAAAATTTTATGAAATGGTAATAAATAAGTTTCTAAAGCTTTTAAGCTCATGGCATTAATTTAGATTGAATAATTATATCAGATGGAAACAAATAATCTTTATTAACATAGACTTTTA
This sequence comes from Rickettsia endosymbiont of Cardiosporidium cionae, assembly GCF_015476335.1. Taxonomy (GTDB): domain Bacteria; phylum Pseudomonadota; class Alphaproteobacteria; order Rickettsiales; family Rickettsiaceae; genus JADHZC01. The sequence continues at coordinate 48,162 of NZ_JADAQY010000002.1, read as the reverse complement.
TCATAGTACCTTGGTGAATACTAACTGTAGTTTTCCAAGTTGGTTCATTGAATATTAACTCTCTTGCGGTATTAGTTAATTCTTTAAATGCCTTTTTAGAAGATTTTTGTACTTGAGTTTCTGTAGTATTAGTATTATTAACCTTTAACAAACTATCCAAGGATGTGTTAACAGTTGAAATCAATGAAGTTAATTTACCTGAGCTATTAGCTGTAGTATCATTTCTCAGCGTAGAGCATTTACTACTGATAGTAGAATATGCACTTGAACTTACATTATTAGTACCAAATGCTCCTAGAGCATCATTGCAAATTTTATTTATTTTTTCATTATCATTAAGGTTGCTATCTAATACTATATTGTTAGTAATTACTCTAATATTGGCAACATTAGTTTGTAATTTGGTAGATACATTTGTATTTTGTATAGGTTTAATGATTTTATCTAGAATTGATGCAACTCCAATGTCAAAAGTAGAGAGTAGAACAGCATTTGTTAATCTTTCTTTTATTTTTAAATCTATGTTACCCTGAGTTCCCTTTAATCCTAAATTATCTATATTAGTACCATCAAAATTGATACTATAACCATTTGTTAAGTCTATCCTACTCCATACGACTGCAACTCTTCCATATAATTCATCCACATTAGTGGTATATTGCCCAAATAGCTTAGATCCTTTAGGAATTAATATATTTTTGCCTATTTCTGAGTATATATCCCTGCTTATTACGGCTTTAATTTCACCTCCAAAATCAGTATTTATAGCACTTTCTACTACTGCTTCAATCAATTTACCTTTAGCCATTACTAAATTTAAGTTACCTCTCTTCTGAAAGTTATTACTAACTTCTTGTTCTTGAAGAGATTTTTGGGGTAAAGCACCACTAATTAGAGTAATAGGAGAAGTCCTTTTTTGTTCTCGTCTTCTAGTAATTTTTTCTGCATCTAGATTCTCAGTAGCTGGAAAGAAATTAGGAGGAGTATTAGTTGATTTCCATACTACAGGAGGATTATCAATCTTTTTTTCATTTAAACTATCATCAACAATATCTTGTTTTTCTTGAAGAGCTTGTATATCTTTACTTGGTTCAAAATTTGCTACTTTTATGTCTGATTCCAGATTATTTGTATTATTATCTTCAGATTGAATTTGATCATCAGATGCTGTCTTATTCATAAAATCTGAATTATTTACCAACGTCATATCATTACTATCCTGTAATACAGGCAATTGTGGAATTTCAGGGATGTATCCTCTATGACCATCATTAGCTTTCACTGTGATTTTAGGTAGTTGAAATTTTTCATTGCCATCTTCTGTATCATCATCTCTAATAAAAAAATAATATATATAAGTAACCGCAAATAATGATATAAATACTAATAACGTAAAATTTTTTTTATTGAAACTAGATACTTTTGATAATTCTTCTTCAATATGGGCCACATTATGTGTATTAGCAATTTCGTCATTATTGTTGTTTGGCTTATTCTCCATATTTTATTTTTCTATCGATTTAGAATTATTAATATAGGATTTTTTCTTCTTTTCATGATAAGAGAATCTTATTACATAAACTAAATCTTGTTCTCTGCCTTCAACCAATTCTTTTGACACAAGATCAAACTGATAAGTCCTTTTATTAGTAATAACAATCATATTTGTCTTTATGTATTTTTCTAAGGCCTTAATAAATAACTTATTATCCAGTGGAGTAATTTTCCAAGAATAAGTATCACCTAAAGTAAGAGTTTTAACAAATTCATTTTTTTCAAATTCAATATAAGATTGAAATCCGCTATGAAGAACTATAAGATAGACTTCATCTTGATTATATATATATTTTTTAATTCTGTAATCGACTGTAATATCTGTATTTTTTGTAACGGATACCGCTTGATAACTCAAACATGTTATAATTCTAAGATTAAGAATCAAAATTAATATTACGGTTCTAACTATAATCATCATCAACTCTATAAGATGTCACAACAAACCCTACTGGATTAATATCTTTATCTTGTTCTGTAAGCTCAACTGCAGTGTATGTGAATTCTACTACTACAATTTTATTAAAAACCATCATAGATCCTGTAGTTTCATGTATAGAAAATCTGACAATATACCTATCATCTTTAATTTTAGACCATGATTTTATTGTTAAATACGTAGTATTTTGTGTATTGTATTTAAGCGCTAAATCGTTATCTTCATTTTGAATATACCCCCAATATTGTCTATATACATCTGTTGTAGAGAACAGTCTAATTGTGTGTCTAGCAAGAGTTGTAAAATCCACGGGGTTATAAGTTTCTCTTGCTATAATATATTTTTTGATAAAATATTGAGATAATGCATCGTTACCTGAAAGTAAAGACGATTCTAATGGATTCACTATACTGAGGTTACCTGTAGTATTATCTATTTGCACTACGAATGGCTCAAATTTTCTAAAATGATTCATGTATATAACTGCTACTGTACCAATAGCGGTAGTAAGTAATAATATAAACACCAATAACACAAGCCAATTACGTTGAATCAACATATATTCATACTGTCTTGTATAACAATCTTTACTCTGATCTAAACCAGTATTACTAATATTACTGTTACTATTTTTATCACCAATTCTGGATTTAAGGAAAGCAAACAAATTCATCTTATTTTACTAATACAAGATAGCAGAACATTTAATAGCTTAATGATTCATTAATGATTATTATATGACATAAAGGAATAGAAATAAATTTTGTTATATCTATTGCGAGTCAATTTTAGAAATTAATTGTTTTTTTGAAACAATTAATACTTTAGAAAAATAATCACCACTTAAGAATATCACTAATATAAGAAATGTTAGTGATGTATAGAATTGGGAGATGATTCTACATACTCTATATCACATTTTTCAGCTACTACCGAAGTAATGCTATCTATAATCATCGCGTTCACTATTATCTGATCAGAAAAATTTACACCTGAGGTTTCCAACATATTTTTCCACAATATACGTGTAAGATATCTATTAAAATTATCTATATCACTCAAGTGATTACACTGACTCTGAGCACATGTGCTAGATGTTTCATTCAAAAGCTTTTTAAAGCTCACTCCAGAGGGCTTTATCATATGTAAAGCATTATTACCATTATCAATTTGCACTGCATCATATATTCCAGATATATACATATACTACCCAAATAAATATAAAATTTATAAAATACTATTTTATTCTAAAATAAGAATATCAAATCTCTTTATAAAGCAACAAAGATTATACAATAACAAATTATCCTATAAATAACAAATTCATCTCACCTCTATTACAGCATCTAACGCTCCCACGAGTTTAATATTATGTAATATATTTATAATATCTCTTGGCCAGACGCCTAACTTATTTAATCCTGTAACCAAATCACTAAGCTTTGCTCCTCCTTCTAGATTATGCATTTTGCTCCCTCTCCTTTGATCCACTAAATTATTGATATTTTCTAAATCTTCTTGAGAAGTAGTAAAAGGTAAAGAGTCATAATATTGATTTTGGATAACATTCACTATCAAATTACCTTGCGCTATTGCTACTGGTCTGATATGTACCTTATCGCCTATAACAATGGTACCAGTAGATTCATTTATCACAATTTTTGCTTTATAATCAGGTACTACAGATATAGATTCTATTTCTGATATTAAGTCAACCAAATTTTGGTAACGATACTCTGGTACAGTTATCTTAACTGTAGCTGAATCAGTAGCCATAGCTATATTGCCTTTAATGTTGTTATTAATGGCATTAGCAATTTTATAAGAAGTACTAAAATCTGGAGAATGTAAAGATAATCTAATATTTTTCATATCATTAAACTGAAAATTTATTTCATTTTCAACAATAGCGCCAGCCTGAATATAACCATTAGTTTCTATAGCACGATTTCTAGTTTTTATTTCTGGAGAGATGCTAACAAAATCTGAAATAGAAACCGTACCTTGAGCTACTGCATAGACTTTTCCATCAGCCCCTAGCAATGTGGTGGCTAACAAAACTCCTCCCTTAAGACTTTTTGCATCCCCAAGAGCGCTAACTTTAATATCTATTTTATTACCCTGAGTTGCAAATGGTGGTAAATTTGCAGTTACTATAACGGCGGCTATATTTTTTGTATTGATATTTGAACCTTGAACATTCACCCCAAGGCGATCCAAGAAATCAGAGAGTCCTTTTTCTGTAAATACTGCATTTTTGAGATTATCTCCAGTACCATTTAACCCAACTACCAACCCATGACCAACAAGCAAATTATCTCTTACTCCTTCAACAGATGCAATATCCTTAATTCTGCTTTCCATAGCAAAAGCATCAAACAAACCCAGTACATATACTAAACATATGAATAAATTTTGGATTACAGCACAGAGCAAATACATTACCTATGAATTATAAACAAAGATTGATTTTAAATAGATACAATATAGAACAAAACTCAACTAACACATTGTAGGATTAATTTTTTGATAAGCAACAACATTATTGTTTATATGCTATGTTTAAATCAAAAATAATGTTTAATTTCAACAATTTAGACATTATTAATACAATAAACATCAATTTTTTTTATACTTCTTATACTCATTGTATAACAAACCTATGATTGATTCAATGTATCCCATATCTTTCTTGCTTTGACTAAATCATCAAAAATATCTATAGCCAAAACCGAATCTTTTATACAACAAACTTTTATACTCATACCATTTTCTAATGCCCTCAATTGTTCTAGCTGCTCGTATTTTTCATACTTGCTAGGCGTAAATAATACAAATTTTTTTAAACATTTCACTCTAAATCCATATATACCTATATGATGTAAAAATTCTTTTGCTCCATAAGGTATAGGGTACCTTGAAAAATAAAGAACATTATCATTACAGTCTTTCACCAATTTTACGTTATTAACCGAGGTAGCAATATCGTGACCAACACGAGTTGCCAATGTCAATATGTCACAGTTACTTTCTAAAAGTTGACAAATAAGATAATCCACTATATTAGCGCTTATAAATGGCATATCCCCCTGGATATTAACTACATATTTAATTTTATCTTTATTTTTTATCCTTTCAAGTGCCTTATAGACCCTATCAGTTCCAGAAATACAATTTTCTGTTACTATGTACTGAATATTTGCTTTTTTAGCTATATTTACTATTTCTTCAGAATCTGTTGCCAAATAAAGATGTTCCAATTGTAATTTTTGAAGATTATACATAACATGTTCAATTAATGTCATTTCTCCTATTTTAGCCAGCAATTTGCGTGGTAATCTCTTAGAATTTAACCTAGCTGGTACTATCACAGCGACATCTGAATACATAATCCTTAGCAATTATATTGAATAATTTTCATTAAAAATCTCACAATCTTACGGTATAGGATTTTCAAATAGCATTTACCTGCACTATACTAATCATTAATTTTAAATTTTTCAATAATAAACAAATATACCAATTATCTTTAAGTAAAACTTAAAATCAATATTATTGAATGGCATCTAATAACAAAAAATGCTACTCATTTAAGATGTGAAATTTTCAATTATATCAATTATATGAATGTATAATTATATATCTTGTTAGTATAATGATGGTTACTACAATGTTATTGATAGAATAACATAAAAAAACTAAAACTAAACTAATGCACTAAGTAATCTGATTTTATACAGCAAGTCCTATATAGGTATCTACTACTTCTTAACAGTTACTAATTAGGTCATATATATATTTTGTTCAACTTAAAAATAGTTTATTAATATTATTCCTAGAATTATTTGTCTTAATACATAATTACTCCAACTACTCTAACTATTATTCATTAATTAGTTAGATATGTTTATGCCAAATTTATTCCTTTTACTTTTTGTCTTTCTTGTCATTCCAAGCAAATTACTTGATATTATTCTCTTAGAACAAATAAAACACCTAAATATTCATGATGAGTTTTTTCTGTACTAAAGTGTAGATTTTATAACATCTTCAACAAATACTCACCTTTAAAAAGCATTATACATCTTCTAGTTAGCAGAGATTGATAGCTCTCTTATTTTTTCAATTCACAATCTAACAATTTTTTATGTTTATTGCAGTATTTGTATCTCTAGCATACACAGATTTACATATTATTACAAATTCATCTTCTTTAGCTTAACTTATAATTATCAATTTCTGCATACAGAATACATATAGAATTTACTAAATATTATAACTAAAAACAGTTAGATCAATTAAATATTAGAATATTTAATTCTAACTTTAATTTTGATGCATCAGCTCCATCAGCTCCATCAGCTCCATCAGCTCCATCAGCTCCATCAGCTCCATCAGCTCCATCAGCTCCATCAGCTCCATCAGCTCCATCAGCTCCAAATTTGAATGATAACTAGATAATTTACAATTAAAATAAAAAGGATTTGGCACAAATTATGCTAGTTTAGTTTGTAAGTAAAGTTAATTATTTTATCATTACGAAGAATGCATATTATCGATAAATTACTACATAATTTTTCCACTAAAGCATCCAGTATGCATTGTGATACTGAGTGTAACTTTAATGATATCCTGAATCAATTACCATCTTTAGAAAAGATACAAAATGATTCTACAACCACATCTTCATTAAATAATAAACAATATTCAAAGCAATCTTCTAAAAAAGATGAAGATCCACTAATTATTTTGGCAATCGGAATTCCACAGAATGGAAAGATATATTTTGAACAACAAACTGAAGAGTTAACAGAATTATTATCTGATTCTAAAAAGCACGAAAACACACCAATAGAACTGAACGACAGTGATGTACATCATAGCAATAAATTTCTGGAAATAGATGAAAATTCACAATTTTTGTTACTTAATAAAACAGTGAACACAAAGGTAGAATTAGAAGATATTATACTAGATTTTTACAAAAAAAATGCCTTGAGCTTTACAGAAAATGAATTAGACCTTGATGAAGCAAAATCTGATATTATCAGTATACAATCTTACGCAGAAGGTGATTTTTGGAATATAGAAACTAATGATAAAAAAATCAATAATAGATGTATAAATATAAATTTGTTAGAGAATTCTAAGCAAAGCCCCTCTCTATCTAACATGATAACTCATAATAATAATGAAACTAATTTAACTAAATTGATCAAGCCCAATGCTGACATTTTAGATCATAAAACACAGTTTTGTAATGAAATTGAATTCAAAAACTCAACTACAACGTATAATCTTGGTACATCAATAAAACAACAACAAATAATACAATTAAACTATTCTAATTATCAAGAATTTAGCAAGATATACGATATCAAAAATTATTTGAATAATACAGAATTACTTGCTAAGTATACTAAGAACATAAAAAATCACTACACAAATAATCTAGACACCACTCCATATTCAATTAATTACCAAAATATGGATTCTAAATTTAAAAATATACTAGACTGTATCGGCAAATATTGTACAGAAACACCAATAATAAATTCTAATTATAATGTAGCTAAATCTAAAATTATTATACATATCATCACTCAAGAATTAGGTAAGATTGATGTAGAAATGGATCTAGCAATGCTAAATAATACGTATTTTACTAAGAATATCAATATTACAGTTGAAGAACCATCTACATTAAAATATTTAAAACAATCAATCAACATTTTATCAGATGCTTTAAATCAAGATAAAAAAGAAATTTATGAAACATCACTAAATTTGAATTTAAAGGACAATCTAGGTAGCAATAACGATACCGGATATAATAACCAAAATTCAAAAAAATATGGTATAAATGCTACAAGTTCTTCTATAAATAAAAATAAAAACAATGAGATACCCATTAGCAATTACGATAAAGATTATGTATATGGTACCATTCACTTGGATATCTTAGTATAAGAACTTAATTAAATTATATGTAGTACTATGTGGAATTCAATAACCAGTGATTTTGGAAGAATTAGTAACCAATCACCAAATAGTAGACAAAATCAAAATTCCAATTTTGGATCATATGCAGAAATACAAAAAACTGTTATGGAATTAATGGTAGCAAATTTGCAGAATGCTGATCCTTTCAATGAAAACCAGAATTTGTCAAAGGATATGTTAGAAAATAACAAATTATTCCTAGAAACACAGGCAATGGAGTTACAAAGTCAACAAATGTCTGAAATGTCAAATTCTATAGAAAGTGCAGCTGGGTTCAATTATTTGGGAAAAATGGTAAATTATCCAGCTAAAGAAGAAGATTTTGATGGTAATACTCCTGTGGAATTTGCTTATAATTTAGATATCAATGATAATATATTGACTGGTGATTCTAGAATATTGTCAAATATAAAGATATTCGATATGAATGAGTGTCTAGTATATTCAACTCAATCGCCTTCTAATGGTACTAGAGAAAATATTTTTAGATGGCCAGGGCAAGATAATGCAGGCAATCTAGTGCCAAAAGGTAGATATTATATAGAAGTACAATCGAAGATTGTAGATAATGATAATGTTACAAAAAAGATAATAGCTACTAATACTGAAGCAAAGTCTAAGGTAGTAGAACTTATTTTAGATAATGGATTAGTTACAAAATTAAAACTGGAAAATGGTAAGATAATAGATAGAAAACATGTTGCAACCTTGAGTGAAATAAACTGAAGTAAAAATTTCTTGAATCATCGGGTATCTTTGTAGTACAATTCGCTTACACACATGTGCCGTAGTGGTTGCATTGCTATTTGGGTATTGTAGAATTTTTAGTGCTATGCCAAAGTGTGTGTACTTGTTTCCGTTAAAGAATGGAGTTATGATTATATTCAATGTGATGTTATCTCGTAATATTGATGGTAGCGGAGTAGCTTTCTTAGACTTTAGTAAGTCTATTGAACAATACTCTGGCTACCGTGTAATCAATATTACTAGTTCATTTGCTAAAATTAATAGTGACATTCAGTCTATCAAGCTACCAAATTTTTCTTCTAACTGTATTTTATCTAAAATATATTTAAACTTTCTGATTAAGAAATATAAACCATCTATAATCTTGATACATTCTGCTAGAGCAGCAAAATTTATAAAAATCTTTACTCATAAGATAAAAAATGCAGTAGTCATAGGTGTAGCACACAGCTATAAAAATAGAGCTTTATTACAAAAATCTGACCAACTGATAGTGCCCAGTGAACACATGCTAAAATATTTTGTCACTTGTGGTTTTGCCAATAATAATATTCATATTGTAGCTAATATGATAAATGTTACTGAAAATTATGTTGCACGCAATTATCACAAACAGTTAACTATAGGAGGATTAGGAGCATTAACTAAAACAAAGGGATTTGAATATCTTCTACAAAGCATCTCTATACTGATCAATAGAGGTTATAAAATTAAGCTATTAATAGGAGGAAGTGGAAAAAATAAACAATTTCTACAAAAATTATCCAAGATGCTAAAAATAGATAATTCTGTAGTATTTTTAGGATATGTAGATAAAAAGGAATTTTTTCAACAAATTGATATATTTTGTTTACCTTCAATTTACGAAAGTTTTGGTATCGTAGTATTGGAAGCAGTTATGTGCTCAGTACCTGTTGTTGTAACAAATTCATACGGACCTACCAATATTATAGAAGATAGAAAGAATGGATTAGTAGCAAAGCCTAAATCTGGAGCAAGTTTAGCAAAAAATCTTGAAATTCTAATTAATAACCAAGAATTATCACAAGAATATTCGAAATTAGCATATCAAAAATTATGTACAGAATATGCTATGCCAGTAGTAGGTAAAAAGATTACATCTTTGCTACAAAAAATCAAAAATAATATATAGTGAAGGTTTTTGTATGAGTGTTATATAACTGTGAGAAAAATTACTATCATAGATAGGCAGGATAACTTGCTGTATATAAGCTGACCTTTTATTTTATCTATAAACTCTTAGTATAATCTTGGCTGCACTTATTAAATAATTTTATTTGAAAATTAATAAATTCAGAATCTATATTCTGTATATCTGCAGCTGCTTTGTTGGCATTTAATAATAACTCAACATCCCTTTGCAAATCCGCAAATATAAATTTTATTTCCCCACTTTGTTTAGTACCGAGTATCTCACCTGAACCACGCAACAACATATCTTTTTCAGCAATGTAAAACCCATCTGTACTCTCCTTCATTATTTTTAATCTTTGATATGCAATTTTAGACAATCTATTAGGATTATACAATAATATCGCATAGGATTGTTTATTTTCCCTACCTACTCTACCACGCAGCTGATGTAATTGTGCTAGCCCAAACATTTCTGCATTTTCTATTACAATTAATGTGCTATTGGGTATATCTAACCCGACCTCTATAACAGTAGTAGCCAGTAATAATTGATACTTACCATCAATAAAATCCTGCATAATAGATTCTCTAAGAGGTTGTTTCATTGATCCGTGTAACATTGCTACAATATTTGGATAATATTGGTTTAATAACAAGTATCGCGTATTGATATCCGTAAGATAATCTTGATTATTAGAGGATGATTTTTCTACTAGGGGACAAACCCAATAAATTTTTTCTCCTGCAATAATTTTGCTTTCAAGTGATTTAACTACACTACTAAGTTGAGTAATAGACTTTAATATTGTAATTACGGATGTATTAGATTGGGGTTTTGACAATAATTTAGAAACCTGAATATTACCGAACATTGTTAGCGCAAGGCTTCTTGGTATTGGTGTGGCTGTCATAATTAATACATCAGGATTATCAGCTTTATCAATTAATGCCAGGCGTTGTGCTACTCCGAATCTATGTTGTTCGTCTATCACTACATATCCTAAATTGTTAAATTCTATATCATATTGAAATAATGAGTGTGTGCCAATAACTATATCTACTAAACCATTTTTTAGCTTAGTTTTTATATTTTGTGATTCTTTTACTCCAATAGAACCAGTAAGAATAACTATTCTTACTGATGTAAAACTAAAAGCATGTTGAAAAAATTTGTAATGTTGCCTACTTAATAAATCGGTTGGCACCATTAGAGCTGCCTGCATCCCAGATGCAATAACATTTATCATAGTCAATAATGCTACTAGAGTTTTGCCTGATCCTACATCTCCCTGTAGCAACCTTAACATTTGCTTAGCAGAAAATTGTTCAGATTCAATTTCTTTAATGGCATTTGCTTGGCTTGATGTTAAAGTAAAACCAAGATTTTCTAATATATTTTTTTGTAAATTTGATGCTCTAGATATTTTGCGATATACATATGAAGATTGAAACTTGCTATTCAACAAATTTACAGCACATTGATTCGCAAATAACTCCATATATGCCAACCTATTCATAGTATGTTCTATTTCTAAATCTATTTGGTTTTTATTTGCGTGAGTTATATCGATAAAATGTATCTTCCTTATCAAAGAGTATAATTCTTTAGTATAAATTATCTCTGAACTAGTGGAAGTAACAGATTTTAATAATTTATTCAAAAATTCTAATGTAATCATCACATACGAGTATAGTTGATAATTTGTTATTCCGTATGTTAATGGATAAGTAGGAAATATATCGCTTATTTGTTGTTCTGTAAGTACAAAATTGGGATGCACAATGCTAAAAACATTACTAGAAACTATCTGTAATTTACCTAAAATCCTATATTGTTTATTGATAGCTAATTGAGCATGAATAAATTTAGGTATTGGATTAAAAAACAATAATTTAATCAATCCTGATTCATTATACGTGTATATTGTAGTTACAAGCTTGTTATTATTCTTAACTTTAGTAATATCCTTGATAACTACATTAATGTATACTAAAGCATTTTGCGGTAGATCACTCAACTTATTAGATGATTGATGATAACATATATCATAAGCTATAGGCCTATGAAATAGCAAATCTCTCAAACACAAAATCTTTAACCTAGATAATGAGTCCAAAGTAGATTTTTTAACATTAATTACATCTGATATTTCAGTAAAAAATATATTATAACTGCCGCAACTGAACACTTCCTTACTTACCATCACTAATCATGGAAACTAAAGCAATCTATTATTGCCTATTATTATAAATCATTCAATTTATAATTTTTTAATACAGCCAATAACAGACTGAAAATTGTACATTATTCAGTGCAACAAATCAACTTACACCCTGACAATACATATTGTTGTTATATCAGAAATTATAAACATCTGGTTTATTCATACGAATCAGTAATCTAGACTACCAGTATAATCTAGTATTATTATCAGTTAATAGTAATTTAATTGCATAATAACAAAAATAATGTTAGCATTCTCACCTACTAGTTATCATCTACAGAAATATTAAAATGTAATGTCAAGTTGGATCCTACAGGGATTCACTAGATATCGGTAATATTATTGATAAGTATATTAAAAAAATAAACTAAAAATATTTTCAGAATGAATTGCTTTAAATCTTTTGCACTTGGTAATCAAAAATTCTCTACGTTAGCGTTAGTAGCAACGATCGTTGTTAGTTACATTAGTGGCAGTAGCATTATAGTAACGATAAACAATATTTATAAAGGAAATTTGTATATTTTCTTTACCAAATTTAGTTCATATATTGCAATCCTAGTATTAGGATTTGTGATTATTCCAAGATTACAAAGCTTTTCAGGTAGTATATCTATAGCTGAAGCTATAGGTAAAATTTACGGTAAGTGGGTAAGGCGTATAGTATCTTTAACAATTATTATGAGTGGTATTTGTATGATCACTATACAATTCAAAGCTTTTTTTAATATATTTACACTCATTACCAATACCGATGTTAAAATATACACGGCAGTTAGTATATTATTAGTTATAATATGTTCTAGCTTATGGGGTATAAAAATAATTATATATAGAGATATTGTAGCATTATTTGTTTTTTGCCTATCAATGATTTTAATATCTTTGATAATTATTTATTCTGCAGATATTTCTAGTGAAAAATTATTACAACTGGGTGAGTCTGAGCAATTTAATTTTAAAAAAATATTTAACATAGATGATCCTGTACAAAATATAATGCACTTGAATTTAGTGTTGTTTTTAAAAACCCTTGTCAATCCTGTAGTTATGCATAGAACATTGATAGAAAGTGACCTAACAAAGTTAAAAAAGGTCATGATAATTTCTGCTATAATATTGATCTGTATTGAAATAATAATATCGATTATTCCGATATCTTTATTTATCATTAACCCGAAATTAGATCCTAATTTATTAATAGCTGAAATAGTTAAGAAATACTCACATATTACTATAGTTTCAACGGGATTAGTATTATCTGTTATAATGATATCAACATATACTTCTCATATCAATACATCTGCTATAACATTCGCTAATGATTTATGCAGTTGTAAAAATCCTAAAACACAACTCTTTATTGCAAGATTCTTTTCTATATTCTTAGTGTTGACAGCATTGATCCTATCTTTTATTTCAAACAATTTATTCATGATAATAATATATATTGCCAAGCTTTACCTAGTGGTATCATCCCCAGTGATATTACTAACTATTCTTGGTTTCAGAACAAAAAAAGCAATAATATTAATATCCATGGGACTAGGGCTTTTTACGATAATTAAGGAACCTCATTTTTATGGATTTGTAAAACCAGTTGCAGCAATAGCAGTGACGACATTATCTATTATTGTGCTTCACTATCTGACCCATGTAAAAAAGACAGTCTCTGTAAAAACAGTCTCCACAAAAACAGAGCCTCTAAAGACAGAGCCTGTAATTGAAACCAAATCAGAAGACCATCTGAACTCTTTAAGAAATGAAAGAATGAAACAGGAAGAAAAGTTAAAAGAAAAAATGAGACCAACACATAAAAATCCTTCATGATATTGAATATAAAGATAAAAATCTTGTAAAAAAAGCTGCCTGAAAACTAATCCATTAAACTATGATAAAACAATATACAAATAGCTATACTCTGATTTATTAAAATTTTATTCTAATATTACATCTTGTAGTTCTACCTGGATTGATTTCTTTTCGTTATATTTATTTAGCTTTAATTTACCTAATATAGATATATTAACTTTTTTCTCACAAAATACTATTGAAGCTATAGGAGTATTAATCATATTAAATCCTATGACATGTAATTTTGTGTAATCTTCATTTGATTTTAACAGCAAATACAAATGATATTTACCTATTATACTAGATTTTACTATATTTAGATTTTTAAATTTAAATATAGGAGCAGGATTACCTGTTCCATAAGGCTCAAGCTTATTAATTTCTGTTATTAATTGCATATGAACAGCATTGGTAGATAGCTCTGTATCATAAAAACTATCTAAACGATTTGCATTGGAATCCAAATCTCTTTTACAGCAATCAATAAAAAAATTATGTAATAAGAGCAAATTTTCTTTCTTGACAGTAAACCCTGCGGCCATTTTGTGCCCTCCTCCATTTATTACTAAATTTTGTGATTTTGCTAACATTATTTTTGCACCTAAATCCAACCCAATAACAGATCTACAAGAAGCTTTACCTATATCATGATCCATCGATATAATAATCACAGGTTTATTGTATATGTCTTTTAATTTACTAGCAATTATACCTATTACACCTTGGTGCCAAGAATAACCTACAGCAAAAATTACTGGAGTATCACTTTGCGTTTCAGCAATTTCTATTGCTTCCTTTAAAATTACATCTTCTATTTCTTTCCGTTGTTTATTATACTGATCCAATTTACGCGCAATGGATTTTGCTTGATGTTCTGAAGATGTAGAAAGCAGAGTTGCACCCAAATTTGATTCTCCAACCCTACCACCAGCATTGATTCTAGGGCCTAAAATAAATCCTAAATGATACACACTAATTACATCATTAATTTTTGAAACATCGTATAGTGCTTTATAACCAATATTCAAAAATTTCTTTGCTATTTTTAGTCCTTGACAAACAAAAGCTCTATTAATATCAGTAAGTTTTACTACATCACACACAGTACCAAGTGCTACTATATCCAGCTGATTGATTAGATCAGGAATATCTAAAGAATGTTTAATAAAAAAATCTTCTTCTTTTAATCTTGATATAAGTGCAACCACAAATAAAAATGTTACACCGACTGCTGCAAGATGTCTGTATTCAGTAGTACAATCTGGTCTATTAGGGTTTACTATTGCTAATGCAGGGGGTAGACCTTCTGAAGCAATATGATGATCTATTACTATTACATCCAAATCGATTTCCACTGCATAGTTAATCGCTTCAAAGGCTACCGTACCACAATCAACAGCAATCATTAAATCAGCTAATATTTGATATTTAATTTTATGCACGGTACTCTGATTAGGTCCGTATCCTTCAGTAATACGGTCGGGTACATAAATTTCAGATACCACTCCCAATTCACTAAGAACATTTTTTAGTAAAGCTGCAGATGTTGCTCCATCTACATCATAATCTGCAAAGATACATAATTTTTCTTTTCTTTTTATTGCTAATACCACCCTATCAACAGCTGTATCCATATCAACTAGATGAAATGGATCAGGTAATAAATTTTTAATTTTGGGATCCAAAAAACTCTTGCCTTGCTCTATTGAATTCACTCGACCAGAAAGTATCGTTGCGATAAAATGACTCACACCTAATTCACTAGATAAATCACTAATCAAATCACGATTTATTTTTTTTTTATACCAATATTTACCTAATAGTGATTTTTTTGCGTTAATTTCATCATTACTCTGTTGCATTAATTTTTATTAATTAATCATTATCCAAGAAATACTACATACTCAACTACTAAACCAAAAATAAATAAGCAAGACCCAAAAAACTAAGGAATCCAAAAGCATCTGTCAATGCTGTTATTAAAACTCCAGAAGCGGTAGCAGGGTCTATAGACATGTTATCCAGTATGATTGGGATACATGATCCAAATAATCCAGCAAAAATAAAATTTATTATAACAGCTGCACAAAAAATTATACTTAATTTGATGTTACTAAATAAAATATATGTAATAATACCCCCTATTATAGCGAGCATTATGCCATTTACTAAACATATAAAAATTTCTTTCAATATATTTTTAGTAACATTAACATTAGTGATCTCTCTGTTACTCAGTGCTCTTACGTGTAGTGTCATAGTTTGTGATCCTACATTACCCCCCATAGATGCTACTATCGGCATTATAGTTGCGAGAATAACAAGTTTAGAAATAGAAGATGTGAATTGATTAATTATCATAGATGTCACAAACGCGCTGACAAGATTCACGAATAACCACGGAAATCTTTGCTGTATTGAAAGATATAGATTAGCAAATATATCAATATCATGTACTCCTCCAAGATGCATAAATTCATTTTCGGTCTGTTCTTGTATTATATACACCATATTATCTATAGAAACAGTACCTAATAACTTTCCTGTTTTAGTTACTACTGGAACTATTGTTAACGCATATTGTTTAAAAATAAACACTAGATCATTTATCTCAGTATATGCATCAACTTTTTTGAATTTAGAATTCATCAATTCAGATAACTGAGTATTGCGGGGAGTTCTTAATAAACTACTAACTAAAATATTTCCTACGGGCTCATATTTATTATTTATTATTATTGCTGCGTAAAAATCCTTTGATACCCCGACTCTTCTTAAAGAATCAATTGCATAGCCTACATTCCAATTTTCTTTAAATACTATAAAATCTTTTTCTAAAATTCTTCCTACAGTATTTTCTGGATAATTGAATCCTTCAAGAATTTTTTGTTGTTGTTCATACTCCAGATTCTCCAGTACTTCTTGCTTTATTTCTGGTTCTAAATTTTCTATTACTTCGATTGCATCTTCTATATCCAGATTATCGATTAAGTATGCTGATTTTCTTATACCCAATATTTCGACTACTTCTTGTTTTTTAGTATTATTAATACATACTAAAGTTTCAGGATGCAAATTATCACTAATTATGGGTAAAATATCTTTAAGCAACTTTTTACTAAGATTATCTATAAAATCAGCTATATCAGCATAGTGCAAATCACCTAACTCTACAGCGGCTGCTTCTAATTTTTGTTCTTTAACTAACTCAGTAATATAATACAGGTGATTATCTAATTCTCTATAGTATTTTTCTAATGAATTATCATCCAAATTTGTCATGTCATGGCTCTGAAATAATGAATTGATAAAAAATCATTTTATTGATTGAGCATATAAAGTCTCATTTGGTGCGGCCGAGAAGACTCGAACTTCCACTTTATCACTAAAACAGCACCCTCAATGCTGTGCGTCTACCAAATTTCGCCACGGCCGCCTTAGATCTTTAGATAGAACTAAGATTAATTTGACTTAGCCATTATACAGAATACATCAACATTATCAATGATATTCCAAATTACTTCTAATCAATCACTCATGCAAAGAAACTATAAACAATTAATCTAAAATAATTAACCCAACAAATCTTGTGAATTTATTGGAAGCTGTTTTTTAAATTCTTGCTCTCTTTGCAGATGTATTTGAGCCTCTTGTGATAATTGTCTGAAAAGTTCTATTTTCTGTTTATTGATATTTGCAATATTCTGACGATATTCTATAATTTCTTCTATAACTTCTAAGGGTAAAGTAGTAAGATAGGCTTTATACTCATTAATGATTTCTTCAAAAACGATACGATTTTTTAACTTTATTTCTCCAGATTTTTCAATATTATCTCCTAGATTAGCTTGCGCTGTTGTATAGATCAATATGAACATTATCGATACCTGAATCGTTTTTAAAAATTTCTCCATAATTAATACCCGCACTTTAATACATAATGAACATAATGAAAGTAGTTAGAAAACTAATGCCTTGATTATAACTATTATTCATAAATATCATGATAGAAAAATTAATCCCAAATTTGTAATATAATCTATTTTCGTAGATATGATGCTATTATGATACAAAACAATATTCAGGGTTTAATAAAATATTTAATTAAACCAATACGTAGTATTGTTATTGATAAAATTATGTCTTAGAGCCTTATTTTTTAGACTCAAAACATATGCAATGCTCAATATTGCATCTAACTTGGCAAAAATTTGATCAAGAATTTAAAAAAATATCAAATTTTGGAGAATTTACTTAATTTGAATTTACAATTATAAACATCTGCGACATATATACCACGAATCGATATCATATATCACTAGAATGTGCATTATTTGTTAATTTTATTTATCAAAATACTGTGATTAGTGATAGGTTGGATCGTAGCATTTTGCCCTTTAATAGACCTAGTCTTTATGGAGCAATTAAATATGTGAGAGTGTTTATAAACAACAAAAATTGCTAAATAATNCTATTTTTTTCATTTAAATATAGATTTTTAGTAATATTTTTTAGTTTTCTATTTAAATATTCTATAATATGTGCTATAAATTCACTTATTATCAATTAAANCTAAATCATATTTGAATTTATATTCAAATTAAAATAAAATAAAAAAAGAGGTTTAAAAATGAAAAAANTATTATTGACAGCTGCTGCTGTCAGTGCTTTGGTTTCTTCTAGNGCTTTAGCTGCTGATGAGGGGAGCGCAGGNAAGATTTATCTTAAAGGTCAAATCGGGATCAATTTCGTCAACAAGCTTAAAGATAAATCTAAAGATAAAAGCGGCNTNAAGTTTAAGTCATCTAGTTCCTTCGTAGGAGGCGNAGGTATTGGTTATTATTTTTTAGATAACTTAAGAGCTGATGNTGAGTATGTCTTTAGTGACTTATCTCACAAGTCTTTGGAAGGTTCAAAGNAGAGTAAAACANTAAAGNCAAAGCTTACTGAT
>NZ_JADAQY010000002.1:0-29229 GCF_015476335.1 Rickettsia endosymbiont of Cardiosporidium cionae | reverse complement strand
AAAANCAGNATTAAATACCANTAAAACTGCTTTGCAAGGGTTGTTAAATAGAGCAGCACCAACCCCAGCAACTATAGATTTAGCTATCCCAGTGGCTGATGCACAGTTAACAGATNCATCTAAAGCAGCTATAAAAGAAGATATNGCTATGATAGATTCTGCATTAGCANNTGGNGANGNATGNTTTGATTNNNGAANANACTNNAGTTATGAAGCCTAAGTTAACTAACCATTCTGCTATGGTAAATGCTTATTTTGAGTTTGCTGATCTTGGGATGGTCAAGCTATTTGCTGGAGCTGGAGTAGGTATAGGAGCTCTTGGGTTGAAAATTGAAGAGAGCGCAACTCGTGACCTTTCTAATAACAACGAAATGACTGTAATTAATGCAGCTACAACAGCTGATCGATACCAGTTGCATACGCGTGCAGCAGGAACACCAGCAGTAACATCAGGAACACCAGCACCAGCAGTAGAAGGTACTTGGACAAACACAACTATTGCTGCAGCTAATAACCCATCGAGCGCTGTAAATTTAATCAAAACTGAAGTTGATGAGTATAACACAAAATTAGTGAACGCTACGAAAGAAGCATCATCAAAAAAGATGACTGCAAATTATAAAACTAAAGTTAACTTTAATTTTGCTGCTCATTTAGGATTATCTACTGAAATAAACCCTGGATTTAAAATAGATCTTTCTTATAGTTTTAGAGGATTAGGAAAGCCCGGGAAATTTGATAAGCTAAAATCTTCAGCAGATAAAAAAGCAAAAATTACAGATGCTACTTTAACTTATAAGCATACTAATCAAAGCTTTAAATACATTTATACGCATAATATCAATCTTGGCTTAAGATTTGAATTATAAGAAAAAAGCTGTATTTGTGTAGGGTGATAATTAAAGTTATACATTATGTATAACTTTATCTAGTGGTCTGTCATTGCGTTACTCGTACAGAGAAACGCTGGTAGTCCTTGTTGGTGGTTTTGACATATACAACAAACCACCACACTACACTGCAAACATGTGGTGTGTGTCTTCCATTTCATAAGGAGTTCTCATCTTAAATGACATAGGCTGCGCATATCAAACCACTGAATCAGCTAAACAGCTGATATCTTTCCTTTGCTAACTATTACAGTTGGTTACTGGTATTTGTAAATACTGTGTATCCTTATAGGGTTTTTTCAATAAATCTGCTAATAGATGATTCGCTACCTAGTGTTGTAGTGTACTGGATGCAAGTGAGGTTTATTTCATCTATTTTATATGTTATAGAGTGTTATAGAAAGTTGTTTGATTTAATTATTTAATTAGTATAAAAGGGTGTTGCACCATCTTGCTACCGTGGCTTAGTACACTGAGATGTCCTTTACAAGCCAAAAAGATTTAGGTTTTATAGGCTTTTTTACGTTTCTTGCTGACTGCATTCGCTTATTATATTGTATATCTGGTTTATCGGAACTAATCCTTAGGTTTTTGTCAGCTGATAGACGTTCTATTAACCTTTGAGATCCCTCTTACCTCACCGCATTGAATTTTGCTTATATCGATGATTTAGTTTAACTGCGCTTGATAACTACTTGATAACTGATTTTAATCCTAAATTCTGTCGATTTGTCATCTCTTTATTACATCTTATCACATATATTATAATTACGTTGGTTGCACTTGTTACTAAAATTATATTTGCTTCACAGTTAATTCTTGCAGATATTTTTAAAATATGATAGTTAGGTTACTAACGTTTATGATTAATTTATGTATTTATCATCATCTTTATTGATGGTAAAACATAAATTCCTTATGTTAGTAAAATTATTGCTCCCAATAGATGTTGTTATACAGAGCCACTAACTGTTCATTGCTTATATGGTAAGATTCTCAAATATATTTAAATATAGCAATATGCTCCTTGCATCAGTGATACTTGGAGTTCTTATGGTATTATTGTTCCCCATTCCTAAGTTGTTGTTAGATTTTTTGTTAGCATTTTCTATTGCTATATCAATCATTGTTTTGATGACAACATTATTCATCGTAACTCCTCTAGAACTTAGCGTTTTCCCTACTATCTTGTTAGTTACAACCCTAATTAGATTATCTTTAAATATATCTTCAACCAGATTAATTTTATCTGAAGGGCACCTTGGATCTCATGCAGCAGGCAAGGTTATAGAAGCATTTGGACATTTTGTAATGCAAGGAAATGTAGTAATAGGGTTGATAGTATTCTTAATATTAACCCTGATCAATTTTATCGTTATTACTAAAGGCTCAGGTAGAATAGCAGAAGTTGCAGCAAGATTTAATTTAGATTCTATGCCAGGTAAGCAAATGTCTATAGATGCAGATTTAAGTGCAGGATTAATAGATGAAGAAACTGCTAAAAATAAACGAAAAATTCTTGAAGATGAAAATACTTTTTACGGTTCAATGGATGGTGCAAATAAATTTGTAAGAGGAGATTCTATTGCAGGCATGGTGATCACGTTTATTAATTTGGTTGGAGGAATGATTGTTGGGATTGTACAAAAACAATTATCATTTAGTACAGCTGTACAAACCTATAGCATATTAACTATAGGTGATGGATTAATATCCCAAGTCCCTTCTTTAATCATTTCTGTTTCTTCAGGGTTATTAGTAACTAAGGCTGCAGGAGTAGGATCTACTGACCAATTAATATTCAAACAAATAGGTAAATATCCACAATCACTTCTCATAACTGCCGCTGTAACAGCACTTATGTCTTTACTACCAGGGCTGCCATTTTTTGCATTTATTTCTATTTCTCTCGTAATATCATCAGTGACTTACGTAATGATACAGAAGATCAATAATACCATGCTAAATAAAAATAACGCATTAGGAATAGATAAGGTTTCTTCTGCTGTACAAAATAAACAATCCTCTGGAATAGATGATGCAGATAGTACTTCAAATATACTGGCTATGGATGATATTAGAATTGAATTAGGACACGAATTAGTAATACTGACTGATATGGATGATATGAATCTTATTACTCAAATAAGAAAATTAAGAAGACAAATTGGAGAAAAATTTGGGTTTATTATACCTTCTGTAAGGATAAAAGATAATGTTTCTCTCAAAAAAAACGAATATATAATCAAAATAAAAGATATAATTGTAGGAAAAGGCTTCGTAAAACCTGACTCTGTTATGGTAATAAACCCAACTCTTGAAGAATTAGACATAGAAGGAGAAGAAGTAATAGAACAATCATTCGGACTAAAAGCAAAATGGATAGATATACAACGCAAAGAAGAAGCTATATCTAAAGCATATAATGTAATAGATCCTGTGACTGTCATTACAACATATTTATCAGAATTAATTAAAGATAATCTGACAGAACTGCTCTCCTATAGCAGTACCCAACAACTGCTAGATTCAGTAAATGATGAAAATAAAAATTTAGTAAAAACAGTCGTACCTGAAGTAGTACCAGTTTCAATACTACAAAAAGTACTACACAAATTGTTACTAGAAAAAGTTTCTATAAGAGATCTGCCTACAATATTAGAAGCAATTGCAGACGCTACTAGAATCTATAATAACAACATAACATATATTACAGAAGAAGTAAGAGTAAGGTTATCTAGACAAATTTGTTACTCCTATATGGCAAAAGATAATCTTTTGTCAGTAATAGTACTATCTTATGAATGGGAAAGAACATTCGCAGATAATTTGGTAGGAAATGATATGAATAAAAAACTATCGATTCAACCTTCTAAAATTGACGAATTTATTATAAAAATTAACTCTTTATTTGATAAATACTCACGTCAGCAATCTCAAGTGATATTACTGACTTCAGCTTATATAAGGCCCTATGTTAGGTCTGTTATAGAAAGATTTAAACCTAATTTATCTGTAATTTCTCATAGTGAAATATATCGCAAAATTAAAATACGAACCTTAGAATATTTATAGATAAAATTCATCCATATAATTTTAATTATTACATATAATGATAAGTAAAAAAGTAAGAGTCCTATTTAAGATCTCTGGTGCTGCACTCATGGGAAATAGAGATTTTGTACATGATTGTGAAACCATCAAATCTATAGTAACCGGTATTAAATCAGTCTATGATACCGGAGTCCAAATATGTATAGTAGTTGGAGGAGGCAATATATACAGAGGTATAGAATCTGATAGATTATGTATGGAACGTTCTATTGTGGACCATATGGGTATGTTAGGTACTATAATTAATGCTTTAGCACTACAAAGTATCCTAGAACAAACAGGGATTGATACAAGAGTGCAATCCGCTATATCTATGACTAGTATATGTGAACCATTTATTAAAAGAAGGGCAATAAGGCATATTGAAAAAAACAGAATTGTTATATTTGCAGCCGGTATTGGTAGCCCTCTGTTTTCAACTGATACAGCTGCAGTACTAAGAGCTGTGGAAATGAAGTGTGATTGTTTATTAAAAGCTACTAATGTTCCTGGGATTTTTAATACTGACCCTAAAAAAACACCTGAGGCATTCAAATATAACACTATCAATTATAGTACAGTAATAGAAAAGAATCTTGGAATTATGGATACAGCTGCTATAGCAATTGCTCAGGAACATTCATTGCCAATTAAAGTATTTTCAGTCAAATCAAATCAAAATTTTTTAAAAGTGCTAAATAATAAAGGAGAATTTACATTAATACACTAAGTTAATTGATCAATTAGTAAAAAATTGTTGATATCACTAATTTTTGGTATGAAAGATATGTGTTATGCCTTATAATCCTGTCAGTCAATCTAGCAATTAAAAACGTTAATTAGGTTTAAATTTGTGTTATGCATGAAATCTTAGATAATATAGACGGATTAAATCAAAAAATGGATCATATAATATTATTATTCAATAAAGATTTAAGTGGTATTAGAACAGGAAGAGCCTCAACTAGTTTAATAGATTCAATCCCGGTCAAAGTACATGGTTCTAATATGCCTTTATCACAAATAGGTACTATCTCTATACCTAATGGACAATCACTAGCAGTAAAAATGTGGGATAAAACTTTACTACAGAATGCTTTAAAAGCTATATCTGATGCAAATTTAGGGTTAATTCCATTATATAAGGATCAAATTATTACCATAAAATTACCTACAATGAGTGAAGAAAGACGCAAAGAACTCGTAAAAATTGCTGTAAAATATGGAGAAAATGCTAAGATTGCTCTACGTAATATCAGAAAAGAAGAAATATCAAAAATAAGAATTTTAGAAAAAAATGGAGATATTTCAAAAGATGATTCTTTTAAAGCATGCAAAACGATCCAGGATGTATTAGATAATTTTATACTAAAAGTTGATAAAATATTAGAAGCAAAAAAACAGGACATACTAGTATTCTAAAAAATTGATCGTAACAGTATTAATTGAATACCCGATGTAAGAACTAACCAAAACGTTATGCGATGACGTATGATCCAAAATTATCAAATACTGAAAATTCAAGTCAGTCGTAAACTATTTTTAGTAATTAAATATCACGAAATTCGATATTTAATTACTAAATAATTATATATACTAGATATTTATCACATACTAAAAGTGATGGTTATTTACCAAATCCTCCTCCAGATCTACTATTTTGTTTACTAAATTTATGACTATTTTGCCTATCAAAACTTTTTTGTACCCTCAATCCACTAGACTGTATTTTGTTCTCAAATTTCTTTGCTTGTTTCTTAACTTTGTTGTCTTCATATTTTGCAGCATCAACTTGCACTTGATCTCTAATCTCCACAAAATTATCTTTTAATTTTGTACCTATAGCTTTCACTTTACCATATTGATTTAAAATTTCTGTTTTCAATTTTTTCCATCCATCCTTAATAGCTTGAGAAATCTTAACTACTTGAGCCGATATTGCATTCTTAACAGTTGTAGCGACATTTTTTATGGAGTTACCTGCAGCTTTTATAGCATCCATTACAGCTTCAGATATTTTCCTAATTGTACTATATAAAGGTAGGAACACATTATGATATAATTTGTTATTAAGTCTTTTAGCAATACCTTCTGGTCCTTTGTCTGGTCCTTTGTTTGGCTCGTTGTCTGATCCTTTGTCTGGTTCTGGCAATGGCTGGCTATTCTCTATGGCATCAGCAGCTCCCATTATGAACGGCTCTACTATCGTCAGAATTTTCTTTTGCTGCTCTGGAGTCATTGCTTCTTCTGGTTGACCTACACTATTGCCTTGTTTCTTCACACCAAAGTGTTCTAATACACCACTCAGAGCCCCTATTAACCCTTCTTTTGTTCTCTTTTCATCTATTACGCCGTCTGCCATATTACTTACCTTCTTTAATTTTTAAAATACTAATAATTAAATAATATATTAATAATTATTTAATATATTAAGTATATCATAAAAATTTCGAAATACAAATTATATAATTAATAAATTAAGTATTATTAAATAATTAATTTTGTTATTTTACCAGATAAATTAAAATGGTAATAGCTTATTGACATCTGTTTATCATTAAGTTAGAATTCGTGTTTCGTTTTGGAGTATTTCGGAGCATTTCGTAGGCCATAGGCATAAGGGAAAAATAATAGGAGTTGATAATGTGGTTTAGTAATCTTTAGGCTTATATGCCTTTACTTAGTTAGTTTTGTTTGTTAATATTACATACTCAATTAGTTATTGAAAGATGTTATTTTTAGCCGAACGCCTGATACTGTATTACATGTTCGTTTACTGTTTCTAAGCTATTTTGTATTAAATATTATAGTTAAATTGTTCAATTTTTTGCTGTTAGTCAAATGTATAAAATTAAGAATCACTCCGGAGCAAGTAAAAGGTTTAGGATGACTTCCACCGGTAAAATAAAATTTGCACAATCTGGTAAAAAGCACTTGATGAGAAGGCGTAGTAAAACACAAATCAGAGATAAAAGAAAGGTTGGATATCTTATCAAAGCTGATAGTAAAAGATTAAGCAGAACATTTATACCAGTGATGATACACTGAATAACTTTATTTATTGAACTGTTTTAGAATTAATTTTGTTTATGGGTATTTGAATGACGCGCGCTAGATCTGGTATTGTATCAAAAAGGAGACACAAAAAAATTATAAATTTAGCTAAGGGATATAGAGGTAGATCAAAAAATTGTTTTAGGATAGCTATCCAAAAAGTTGAGAAAGCTTTATCGTATTCTTATAGGGATCGTAGAACAAAAAAGAGAGATTTGAGACAATTGTGGATTCAGAGAATAAATGCCGCAGCCAGACAACAAGGCTTAAAATACTCTGTGTTGATGCATAAACTAAAATTAGCTAATATCTGCATAAATAGAAAGATTCTTGCTGATCTTTCTGTATTGCATCCAAACGAATTCAACAAAATCATAGATGATATCTCTTAATATATATAAATTGTGCTTGTACAACATATCACTTTGTTAAATTAGACTTAGATAAATCAGATAGTGTTTTACACCATTAACTATGGTATTCACTAAAGTTTAGATATTTTGCTATAATTTTTGACTATCGTGTTTTAATTAAATGAATGTCTAGAACAATCGTTGTTGTAAGATAGTATTTTAAAAAATTATTACTGATAGAATAAAAAAAATATCTATCTGGCACTTGAACTATTATCTCAGATTGACTATATATAACAATCGAATATATACAAAAGAGAAAATATCTATCGCATTAGAGTGTTGGATGTTTTTTAGGTAGTTGAATTTTATAAAAATTAAATAAATAAGAGGTAAAAATGAATTTCAAGCCTTTACACGATCGTGTGTTAGTAAAGCCTGATGTACAAGAATCTAAAACCGCTAAAGGTATTATCATACCTGATACTGCAAAAGAAAAACCTCTAAGAGGTAAGGTTGTTGCTGTTGGTAGTGGTATGAGAGATAAAAATAATAATCTTATTCCATTAGAAATAAAGTTAGGTGATGTAGTACTTTACGGAAAATGGGGTGGTACAGACGTAAATATAGGGGGAGAAGATTTAATAATAATTAAAGAAAGTGATATCTTAGGAATTTTAGGATGAGATCTTAATTTTTAAGAATTTTAGTATTTTTATAATGAATTTAGTTTTTATAAAACATAATTAATAAGAGAATAATATGACAGCAAAAAAAATAGAGTATAGTACCAAAGCTAGAGAAGAAATAATTAAAGGTATAGATGTTTTAGCAAATACAGTGAGAGTAACATTAGGACCTAAAGGAAGAAATGTTGCAATTGAACAATCTTTTGGATCTCCCAGATTAACTAAAGATGGAGTAGCTGTTGCTAAAGCAATTGATCTAAAAAATAGACAACAAAACCTCGGAGCGCAGCTAGTTAAAGCCGTAGCAAGTAAAACAGCAGATGTCGCAGGTGATGGAACAACTACCGCCACTATATTAACCCAATCTATAGTAAAAGAAGGCAATAAATTCGTAGCAGCTGGATGTAATCCTATGGACTTAAAGAGAGGTATTGATATTGCAGTGGATAAAGTTATAGATACCATCAAAACAAGAAGTAAAAATATAAGTTCACAAGAAGAAATAGCACAGGTTGGTACCATATCATCTAATGGAGATAGTGAAATAGGTAGCCAAATAGCTTTAGCTATGAAAAAAGTAGGTAAAGAAGGTGTTATTACAGTAGAAGAAGCTAAAAGTTTTGGGTTTGAAGTTGATGTAGTAGAAGGTATGATGTTTGATAGAGGATATTTATCTCCTTATTTTGTTACTAATTCTGAAAAAATGATAGCAGAATTAGAGAATCCATACATATTACTTTTTGAAAAGAAGATATCTACTTTACAGCCTATTGTACCATTGCTTGAATCAGTAATGCAATCTGGTGGTAGGCCTTTGCTAGTAGTTGCAGAAGATGTAGAAGGAGAAGCGTTAGCAGCATTGGTAGTGAATAAGCTAAGAGGTGGGCTAAAAGTTGCTGCCGTTAAAGCACCTGGATTCGGTGATAGAAGAAAGTCAATGCTTGAAGACTTATCTATATTAACAGGAGGTCAGTTAATTACAGATGATCTAGGAATGAAGCTAGAAAATGTTGATTTAAGTGTATTAGGAAGCTCAAAAAAAGTACGTATTTCAAAAGATGAAACAGTAATTATTGATGGCAATGGTAATAAATCTGATGTAGAATCCAGATGCGCACAGTTACGTAGACAAATATCTGAATCTACTTCTGATTACGATAAGGAAAAATTGCAAGAAAGATTAGCTAAGCTTGCAGGAGGAGTAGCAGTATTAAGAGTAGGAGGAGCTACAGAGGTAGAACTAAAAGAAAGAAAAGACAGGGTAGAAGATGCTTTGCACGCAACCAGGGCCGCAGTAGAAGAAGGTGTAGTAGCTGGAGGTGGAGTTACACTATTTTATGCATCTAAATCACTAGATTCTATTAAATTAGAAAATGAAGATCAGCA
The DNA here is from genome assembly GCF_015476335.1 of Rickettsia endosymbiont of Cardiosporidium cionae. Taxonomy (GTDB): domain Bacteria; phylum Pseudomonadota; class Alphaproteobacteria; order Rickettsiales; family Rickettsiaceae; genus JADHZC01. Next base: position 19,764 of record NZ_JADAQY010000002.1, on the reverse strand, counting down.
ATCTGGAGTAAATATAGTCAAAAAAGCTCTACAATCTCCTGTTAAGCAAATAGTAGAAAATTCAGGAGTTGATGGTGCTATTGTTGTAGGTAAATTAGAAGAAAATTCTTCATATAACTGGGGCTTTAATGCTCAAACAATGGAATATGTAGATATGATCCAAGCTGGAATTATAGATCCTACGAAAGTTGTAAGAACAGCATTGCAAGATGCTGCATCAGTTGCATCTTTGGTTATTACTACAGAAGCTTTAATAACAGATGAAGAAGATAAATCGGATACTGCCGCTACTAATGCGCCTCATGCTGCTGGAGGTATGGGAGGCATGGGAGGCATGGGAGGATTTTAATCTTATTAATTAACTGTAATATAAGTTCTCTTTTTCTGAGGAAGAGGCGTCAATTGAAGCGTGTTGCCTGTGTGTTTATCAAAAAAACTACGGGCAATTGACGTTGCTATACAGATTTTTTAACAGTTTTAATTTTACCCAGGTCTTTGTTATAATTGTTGTGAATGTTTCGATGATTACTCCGATTCTTGTATAAAAAATAACAATGCAATGTGTAAAATACCTCACACAATTTTTATAGTCGGATTGTTAATAGATTAAAAAATACAGCACTCAGTATACCTATCTACTCACTAAAAAATATAGGAAATAGGAAAACAATACAAATTTTAATATATTAACTAAATGACTTAATTAACTATAAATTCTATATTTTTATATATAGCGCTATATCACAAAATTTAATATCAATCTGATGATACCCTAGAAACACAATTTAATACTATTAAAAAATCTCCAGCTACTAAAAATAAGAATCCAAAAAATATCACTCATAATCTAATGAAGCAGTAGAACTAACTAGAAGCTAATATAATAAGTAAGCAAATTAGGTAAATAAGTATCTTACTTCTAGTTATTCTACTCCTACATTTCCCAATTATTTAAGTCAATGTTGATATATTTTATTGTTATTATTCTAAGTTTCAATGCTAAAGGGAGCACATTAATTCTTAACCTATAAGTGTAGTATAAATAACTATCCACACCTAAGGGTATAATGACATTAATTTTTAATATTGTCCAGAAATGATTTTTATAAGTAATATTAACAAATTTATCTTAATAGCAAATATCTAAAAATCATGTAAAAATACAACAAATATATGTGTTAACATTAAATGTTATATAAAAATATTACCTATCATTAGTAGTATTTTAAATTATTAATAAAAAATTAGAAAGATAACTACTATTAAATTTTCTATGTTAGTATTAAAAATTCTTATTGATTAGATGCAGATAATTATTGTATCCTGTGGTATCTGGAACTTAATTGGATATATAAATCAAATCAATAGAGACTTGAATGGTCTTTTATCAATGACATTTTTTAGTAGGTTAATATGAGTAATAAGGATAATCCTCGAGGATGGAAAAGATGGTTACTTTCCACCAATCACAAAGATATTGGAACGATGTATATCATATTTTCTATAGTGGCTGGTATAGTTGGAGGATTATTTTCAGTATTATTCCGAATCCAGCTTGCTGAACCGGGATCAAATTTTCTTATGGGAGATCATCAATTATACAATGTACTAATTACAGGACACGCTATTATAATGGTGTTTTTCATGATAATGCCTGCATTGTTTGGAGGATTCGGAAACTGGTTTGTACCATTACTGATTGGAGCACCTGATATGGCATTTCCTAGAATGAATAATGTGAGCTTTTGGTTGATAGTACCAGCTTTTATACTTTTACTACTATCAACTGTAATAGAAGAAGGAGCTGGTACCGGCTGGACACTATACCCCCCCCTAAGCAGTATAGTAGGCCACCCTGGGGCAGCTGTAGATTTAGCGATTTTTAGCTTACATTTATCTGGTATTTCTTCAATTTTAGGAGCTATCAACATGATTGTTACAATATTCAATATGAGAGCTCCAGGGATGAATCTAATGAAAATGCCTTTATATGTCTGGTCTATATTAATAACAGCCTTATTATTAATATTAGCATTACCTGTGCTTGCAGGAGCGATAACTATGTTACTTACAGATCGTAATTTTGGTACATCGTTTTTTAAGCCCGAAGGAGGAGGAGACCCAGTATTATTCCAGCATTTATTTTGGTTTTTTGGTCATCCTGAAGTATATATAGTAATTATGCCAGGCTTCGGAATTATTAGCCAAATAATATCGACATTTTCTAAAAAACCTGTTTTTGGTTATCACGGCATGGTAGGAGCTATGTCTTTTATAGGATTTATAGGTTTTGTAGTTTGGGCGCATCATATGTTTACAGTAGGATTATCCTACAATGCGTTGATCTATTTCACAGCAGGTACCATGATAATAGCAATCCCTACTGGGATTAAAATATTTAGTTGGATCGCAACTATGTGGGGAGGATCAATTGAGTTCAAAACTCCTATGTTATACTCAATAGGGTTTATCATGTTGTTCACAATAGGCGGAGTGACAGGAATTGTTGTATCAAATTCAGCACTTGATAGAGTATTTCATGATACATACTATATTGTTGCACATTTTCACTACACTATGTCTTTAGGAGCACTTTTCAGTGCATTTGCTGGTTTTTATTATTGGTTCGGCAAGATGTCTGGATATCAATATTCTGAAACATTAGGAAAAATACATTTTGTTATAACATTTATTGGAGTCAATTTAACATTCTTCCCACAGCATTTCTTAGGAGCAGCTGGCATGCCAAGAAGAATACCAGATTATCCTGATGCATTTGCTGGGTGGAACTTGGTTTCATCTATAGGATCCTATATTTCGTTTTTTGCAGCATTGTTCTTTGTGTTTATTATTTTTCATACAATAAAATTTGGTAAAAAATGTCCTAATAATCCTTGGGGGGATGGAGCAAATACCTTAGAGTGGAGTATATCCTCTCCTCCAGAATTTCATAGCTTTGAAACACAGCCTATAATTAAACCCTAAATAATTTGATGAAACAACAATTATTAGTTAAGAATATTAATATAAATATTACAGAAGATAAGCTATATCGTGGCTATATAATGGATTATATTACACTAATGAAACCAAAAGTAATTTTATTGGTAGTGTTTACACATATCTGTGGTATAATCCTTGCCCCAGGTGATAAGCATTTATTAATTATAATAACCTCAATTATTACCATGGTAATGGGGGCCGGAGGAGCAGCTGTAATTAATATGTGGTATGATAAAGATATAGATCTTTTAATGCAACGCACCCAAAACAGGGCATTAATTAAAAAAAGAATTCATCCAGATAACGCTTTAGACTTTGGTCTTGTGATAGTCATATTATCTATCATAGTTATGTCTGTATGTGTAAATTTGTTATCAGCATTACTATTGATCATTGCAATAGCATTTTATATATTCGTATATACTATGTGGTTAAAAAGATCTTCTGTACATGCTATCGTAGTAGGAGGGGTTTCTGGAGCACTGTCTCCTATGATAGGCTGGGCATCAGTTACTGGTAACATTTCTTTCGAGTCCTTTAGTTTATTTCTGATAATTTTTTTATGGACACCTCCTCATTCTTGGGCAATAGCAATACTAACTGCTGATGATTATAAAAAAGCTAAAATACCAATTTTACCAGTAGTAAAAGATATATCTTATACAAATAATTATATAGTTTTTTATTCTATACTGACCATTACAGCATCTTTAATTCCATATTTTGTTAACATTACTAGTAATAACACTTGCTATCTTGTAGTCTCTATTATACTTAATTTGATATTTTTATATTATATATTTATGCTGTGTATAAATTATAATACACCCTCAATGCATGCAAAAAACTTATTTCTTTTTTCAATACTATATTTATTTGGTATATTTATCGCTTTACTTTGCTAAAAATTATTTATCAATTTTACTTATTATCAGTGGATAGTTAATCTTACAAATTATTAAATAGCAGCGTTAGTTAGTTTTGAAAAAATTAACTCCTGTATTTTACTTAGATTTATAAATTGATGAGATGAAATGATAAATACTTCTTTTCCTAGAGTATTTGATAATGATGAAGCTTTTCTTTGCACTTCTGATTGGGATAATTTATCTATTTTATTTAAAAATATTATTTCAATTTTATTCGCTAATAATGATGAATAAAGTTTTAACTCATTTCTGATACTATGGTAATTAAAAATTAAATCTTCACAAGTAATATCTATCAAATGTACTAACACCGAACATCTTTCTATATGTTTTAAAAATCTAAAACCTAATCCAGAACCGATGTGAGCATCTTTTATGAGGCCAGGTATATCAGCAATAGTACAGGAATTACTCCTGTAGCGCATAAACCCAAATTTAGGAATAACAGTAGTAAAAGGATAGTCTGCTATTTTAGAATATCCTGATGTGACTTTAGAAAAAAATGTGGATTTACCAGCATTTGGTAAGCCTATAATACCGATATCAGCCAAAGTTTTCAATTTCAATATCAAAGATATTTCTTCAGTAATTTGTCCATAAGTAAATTTTTTAGGCGATTGGTTGATAGAAGATTTAAAAACAGTATTCCCTAACCCTCCTCTACCTCCGGCAATTATTTTGATTTTCTGATTATGATGTATAAAATCATATACCGGACTGGTATCCATTGCACTAAGATATATAGAAGTACCTATAGGGACATTAATAATTAAGCTATCAGCGGATTTACCTGTTTTATTTTCTCCTTTACCATTATTACCATTTTTTGCTCTAAAATGTTTTTGGTATGTAAATTGTCCAAGATGTTTAACATTATGGTCAGACACAATAATAATATCGCCACCTTTACCTCCATTACCACCATCCGGCCCCCCTTTACTGATATATTTAGTTCTATGGAAGCTCACACAACCTCTGCCTCCGTTACCAGCTTTCACGTAAATTTTTGCTTCGTCTATAAAATTCATGATTGATTTTAAAATTCTTATACAGCTTATTGTACAAATAATATAATTATTAAGATCTGATATTACACACTATATTGCCACTACATTTTATAACTTTTTCTGTGTAATATACTATAGAATTTTCTGCAGTAATTTTAGTGCCATTATATGTAAATGATATACTCTCTGTAGCCATTTGTTTATCATTAGAATTTATAACTAATTTATCAGTTTTTAGAGTCATTTTACCAAATGTCATTGCAATATTTTTATTAAATTCTATTATATGATTTATATAATCAAAAATCGCATAATCTGAATTTAGAGATAAACTACTATTGTTAAATATATATTTCGCCCTCACTTTACTTAGCATATATCTTTTATTAGTGTGAGGTACGATAGTTTCTGCTGAGATATTATAATAACAATGATCTTTTAGATATCCTTCCAATACTGGATAATTCACTGAAAATGTTAATCCCCCTCTATAATTATCACTATTTTGCTCAGTATTATCATTAGTAATAAGAGAAGTTTTATCTCTAGAAAATAGCCAATAAGCTATTACCAACAGCAGCATTACCAATATAGATAACACTAATATAATGTATTTTACAAATACAAGCTTACTTTGTGTTTTATATGTATCATTTACCATAAATTATATTATTTATCTCATCTAAGGTTATGATACCAAAAATTTTTTTGTTATCCATGACTGGAAGCATTTCTACCTCATTACTGTACATAATGTTAACAACTTTTTCTAAACTATCCTGGATTTCAACAAATACAGAAGGAGATCTAACAAGTTCTGAGCTATCAATATTTTCTATAGTATCGTTGGTGTTTATATATTTTTGAATATCATGTACTGATATCGTACCTAATAATATATCCTTGTCATCTAAAACTAAAGCATAAGAAATATTTTTTTTTAATAATTCTATTCCGACATTAAAGATATTTTGATTTGGTTTTATAAATAAAAATTTATCTCTGCCACGCATTATATCTTTTACCCTAGTAAGATTAACTCCTATAGTCCCTCCAGGGTGAAGCAACTTAAAATTATCTGTAGTAAATTTTTTAGTTTTGTGCAAAGCTATTACCATAGCATGGCATAACGATAACATTAGTACAGATGAAGTAGTAGGTGCTCCTATATCGGAAGCTTCCTCGCAACATTCGATATTTAAGATATACTTACTATGATTGGCTAATACTGAATGAATATTAGAAGTAATAGCAGCAATTGGTACAGAAATCATTTGGCAATAAAGTATCAGATTCAATAATTCCTGCGTTTGGCCAGATTTAGATAACACTATAACTATGTCATTTTTAGTAATCATTCCGAGATCTCCATGGTTTGCTTCACTAGGATGTACAAATATAGATGGAGTCCCCGTTGAAGAAAGGCTAGAAGCTATTTTCTGAGCAATATAGCCACTTTTACCTATCCCCGTTAATATTACTCTACCACCTTCTATAGAAACTATGTGCTTCACTAATTTATCAAAATCATCTGGGATATTTTTCAAGAGCTTATTTAAACTATAAATCTCTTGCTCTATAACTTCTTTACATACATTCATAACATCAGACATATATAACCATGCAAACTAATGTGGAATTTTAAAAAAATTTTATATCACACTAAGGAATAAAATCAATATTCAATATTTTTTGATACTATGAGCAAATATATCTATATCATTCCAACCTAATAAATCTAACTCTGACCTTATAGGTAAAAAATCAAAAATCTTTTTAGCAATATCATATCTATTTTCTCGTAATAATCTTTCTGTCAAAATTTTATGCAATTGATGCAAATAAACTACATCTTTTGCAGCATATTCTTTTTGTTGAGCACTCAACATAGGTGCTCCCCAATCAGAACTTTGTTGAAATTTAGAGATAGAAACACCTAACACCTCTTTACATAACTCTTTTAATCCATGCCCTTCAGTATAAGTTCTCACTAAGATTGAAGATATTTTAGTACAAAAGACATTGGTTATTTCAAGATTCAAATGTTTTTTAATCATTGCTAGATCAAATCGAGCAAAATGAAAAATTTTCACCCTAGCGGTATCCAATAACAACTTTGATAGATTAGGAGCAAAATAATCTTGATTAACAAAATGTACTAAAAAGACACTATCATCCTCACCACTAGTAAATTGTAATAAAGATAATCTATCTCTATGTAAATTTAATCCTGTGGCTTCAGTATCTATTGCTAAATCCCCATTTATAATGAAATCATCTGGTAAATCATTTTGAAAAATTATCGTTTTAATAACCACCTCATGAAATAAATAAAAATCTACAATTAAACTTATACTAAATTATCTAGTACTGCCTAACAGAAAAAAAACTCTCTTCAGGATTCACTAGCCCCAATACATGTCTTGAATTTTCATCTAAAATATCGCTATCTAAAGAAGTTGTCCCAAGTAGATTAACAATATTGTCAATATATAGCCTATCAGACCTAAGTTCATTAAGATATATATATTTATCCTTTAATGACTTACCTAATGACATATATGATATTATTCCTCTAGACCCATATAATATATGAAAAGTAAAATATATCATAACTAAAATCCATATAGCAATAACAGAAAAGTTTTTACTTGAACTACGTCTTTTAAAATGCATAACAGCTCAGTTATATTATTATTAATATATATACAATTATATAAAATACCTCTACTAGATGTAAAACAAAATTATTTTAAACTTAAGATTTATACTATATATATTAAAATGAAGGTTAGTAAAACTGGAGCAGAAAATATTAGACTATCAAAACGATCTAATACACCTCCATGGCCTGGGATAATTGAACCAGTATCTTTTATAGAATACTTGCGTTTGAAATGTGAAACAAATAGATCACTAATTTGTGCTATTGTTCCGATAAACACAGATATTAAATATAAATACCAGTATGAAATATTTTCTATAGAATTTCCTGGAATAGTCTTAAGTATATAAACAGGAATAAATGCAACAGAATTTCCACAAATAAACCCACTGAAAGTTTTATTAGGGCTAATATTAGGAGCTAATTTAGGGCCTCCAATAAATTTACCGCCTGCCATTGCAACAGAATCTGTTATCCATAATGTACAAAAATATGTGAATATGGCTTTTCCACTTTGATCTATAATAAAACTAAAAATTATTGACAATATAGCAATTATGATTACCCCATATCCTAAATACATATCAAAATTAGATTTTTTGACCATCTTATTCCATTCAACTATCATTAGTGTACCCAAAGCTAACATAAGAATATAAAATATCTTCTTGAAAATAAAAATTGTGATTGAAAAACAAAATACAATAACTAATGCAGATATCAAACGCTTTGTTATATTATGCTTTATGAAATTGCTATTAATAATCATAATCTAATGCTCTTAAATGCTAGTGAGAATAAATGCTTCTATCTTTTCCCAAATGTTCTGGATTTAGATAAATAATATTTTATAGCATTTATGAGATCTTGTTTATTAAAATCTGGCCAATATTTATCTAAAAAATAAAATTCTGCATATGCAGATTGCCATAAAAGAAAATTACTTATTCTATGCCTCCCTCCTGTTCTTATCAATAAATCTACATCTGGCATTTCTGAATCGTATAAATATTTTTGAAAATATTCTTCAGTAATTTTTTGTTGAGATCCTACATCTAATATTTTTTGGCAAGCATCTATTATTTCTTCTCTTCCGCCATAATTCCAAGCTATACATAAGGTGATACCATTATTATTGAATGTACTATCAGTAATTTTTTGTATATTCAACCTTGAACGTCTGTCTAAGGTAACTATCTTACCTAAGATTTTAACCTTAATATCTTTTTCAACAAATTTTTTTATATTATATTCTATATATTCATTAAATAAATTCATCAAAAAATGAACTTCTTTTTTCGGCCTTTTTCTATTTTCAGAAGAAAAAGCATATAATGTGACATAAGAAATATTAACATCTATTAATGTGGATAAAATAAGATCAAGTGTTTCTACACCTTTTATATAACCATAAAATTTTTTATATCCATAATACTCAGTCCATCTTGAATTACCATCCATTATTATTGCTAAATGCTTTATATCACGATTGAACTTATTCATTTTCTCATTTATGCATTAAATATTAATAATATTCTATAAATACTAAATGCTAGTTTACATACTGAAACTGTAGAATACAACTTATAATATAGATAAGGTTCACTTCATTTTTAGGTATAATATACAAAATATTTTTAATCAAATATTATGTTTTAGTTTAGATTTAATGATGTAATCTACTGAGTAAATTCCTGGTCCATAAAATATTATTATCGATAAAATTAAGGCCCAATAAAAATGCTCTAAAAAATTTAAATATGTAAATTGTATTACAATGGTAAGTATGAGTAATGGTATAGAAAATAATCTACTGAATATCCCTAACATCAAAGCAACAGAACAGGTAATTTCAGTAGCAGTAGCTAATACTGCGGATAAATAGTAAGGCAAAAATGGAATTTTATATTCATATTCAAAAAGATATAGAGCTACATCCCAATCTAACAATTTATTTAACCCAGAATTTCCAAAAACTCTTGCCATCCAAATTCTTGAAACTAGCATTAATATACCCATTAAATAAATATCAGAAAATTTTGTAATTTTCTGATAAATGCAGTAGAACTGCCTGATTTTTTTTGTGACACTGTTATTCATATTGTTAACTAATATAATTATGTAGCAAAATGTTCAATTAATTCTTTGTGTAATAGGTAAAATAACAAATTTTTCACATTACACTTTGGGTATTGTTTAATGACAAGATCCAGAGCATGCACCAGTGATATTTGATTTTCTAACATTTGAACCAAGTGAAAAATTTCTGGTAATATATTTGATATAGTAAGTTTTCCTGAGTTTTTATTGAGTAATAAATAGCTATTTTTACTAGTTAACGTTACTATTTCTTGACTTTCAGAGAAAATAGAGTTTTCAATTTCATATACTGGAAATTTAAAAAGATATAATCTATATGATTTAACTAATTGAATTTGCACTTTATCTATCATCTTAAGAGTAAACTTATCTTTATCTACAGTGGAGAGGTTAATAGAATTATTCTCAGGAGCAATATTAACTTCATGTTTCAACCATTCATAAATAGCATATTCTTTAAGATAGTTAATATCTTGTAATTCTTGTATTGTTTCTAAAAAATCCGGAAATTTTTTTCCCCAGTCGTCCAAACAGGCTGATTCTGGAAAATGATCAATATTTTTTAAAAAAAGATTGGCAACATTATCCGCACAATCTTCTCCTAGTAACTTCCAAACACCTGGATATGTAATAGATAGAACATGTTTTAAATTACTTAAAATATTGTTTCTGTATATATTAATTCTTTCTTTTGGATATTTTGATAACACTAAATTTTCAAAATCAGTATTGCTCTGATCTTTCATATATTCTACAAATCCCCTTTGCAAAGAGAGATACTGATTATACATATTTAATTTCAATAATTTTATAGATTAAATAATAATTAATTAAATTCCATTGCCTTATAAGATTCCTCAATTAATTTCTGTAATGTAGGTATATTTTCATCCCATTCTACTAATGTATAAGTACTACCAAATCTTCTGATGGCATAACTATAAAGTTGCCATACTTTAGGATCAACAAAATGATCATGTGTATCTATCAACAATACCTCATTATCTGCTATATGCATCTTACTGTGACCAGCTAGATGTATTTCATGCACTAAATTTTTTGGTATAGTATCAATATACTTATATGGATCCCATTTATGGTTGGTTGCAGATACGAAAAGATTGTTTACATCTAATAAAATTTTTGCACCAGATTTTTGTGCGAGAGAAACCAAAAACTCTACTTCATCTTGATCTGAGTTTTGATATTCTAAATAAGAAGATGGATTTTCTATTAGAATTTCACGCTGTAAGAATTCTTGTGTTCTAGTTATATTTTTACAAAATTGATTAAAACTATGTTGATTATATACTATAGGTAGTAAATCTGGGAAATACACACCTTCAGTACTGCTCCAAGATAAATGCTCAGATACCAAAAAAGGATCAATATACTCAATCAATTGTTTTACTCTAGCAAGGTGAGTTTCTGATACTAATTCTGCAGAACCTAATGATAATCCTATACCATGCAAGCTAATTTTATAAATTTTAGCTATTTGATATAATTTCTTTAAATCATCGGTATAGGAGAAAAAATTCTCGCTATGTACTTCTAACCAACCAATTTTAGGTTTATCTTTTAATATACTATCAAAATGCTGTAATCTTAGCCCTATGCCTACTAGATCCAATTTTTTGTATATATTCCTCATTACTATAACATAAACTAATTTAAATTATCCAAAATCGTTTAGATACAATATTGGACTTTACACCTTGATAATATATCAAATAATCATTATCTGGTATCTCATCTATAAGATTTATTAAGACTATTTTGGCATTACAATTTTATCTTTAATTTTATCAGAAACACTGCTAAAATCTTGCATATTAATCTTGTTACATTGTCCTTGAGGCACCATAATCCAAGCTGCTGGATCCCCAGCTTTGTTATGTCCTGCACAAGAAAATTTTGAGGTTTTACAATCCCCCTTTCCTGCCTTAATTAACCCCTTACCATTGCTGTCAATTACTCTGCATTTTTCCATCATATTCTTAGTACTATTATCTGCTTCTACAGCTCCTATTGCGAGTGTAATTGCAGCTGTCATTGCTGCTAATATTGAAACATTTTTCATTTTGATATACCCTTTTATTAATTATAGTTGATTATAAAGCCCAAACAACATTGCTTATAAAAACAATATCAAGCGGATCTATTTATTAATAAATAATAAACCTATTAACAAATAATAAACCTATTATTAACTAAAATCAATGATTAATCAAATTGTTACTTAAGTTTATCAAATTGAAAATACAAAAGTGGTATATAAGTCAATTAAGATAACGTGCTATTCGTTAAATCCTGAAGTAAATGATCATCTCAATTATAGAGCTCATACTTCCAATTTTATTATGCTTAATATTACCAATATTCATAATTCTTAGAATTAAATATATGATCAAGCATCAGTCAAATTCACTTAATCTGTACAATAATTTTAAACAAAACTAACGGATATTACTTTATTTTGATTAAGTTTTTTTTAGCAATAATTAGTTAGATTCAATAAAAATTGATACCAAGAATTAAGGGAACTAGTACAAAAAAGAAAGATATAAATTAAAATTTATTAATCAAAAACAATTTTTATTTGGTAATATATAAATTATAGTTAATGGTTAATATATTATTATAAAATTATAAGACAATTTATCGTTATGATAAATATCAGTATTTTTTAAAAGATGATTACTAATAATGAAAAATAAGAGGGAGAATATAAGTAAAATTTAGATAAAACCAAACCACTACTTTAACAGAAACCAATCAGGATAGGAAGTTCACCAATATATAAATGAGACACAAGGAGCTTTTCTGTTGCAAGGTAAGCCCCAAACCCCTGTAACTGTTAACCGCTAAGCGGCAACAGGCACAAAACGCTTATTATTGTTTGCGTTTCTGGTTTTGATCCAACATTACTGTATTACAATAATCAGCGGTATCATACTGAGTAAAGATCATCCCTTTATTAAGCACGTCGATCCTAGTTCACCCCCATAAGTTTATAAAACTACTAAACATTCACAAAAACTCCAAGATGGTGGAGGTGTCGGGTACTGCCCCCGAGTCCGATACTTCTATTCTAAAAGATCATTTATTACTATAGTTACATCAGTAACACCGATAATTATAATACATAAGCATATTAGATGTAAACTAAAGTTATTATAATCAGTATACAAAGAACACTACTAAAAACATATTACAACTGACATAACACATTTAGTTCATAATATTTTCAGAAAGTAATTTACGATACCCTATAGCCTCAGATATATGCACCTTATTAATAACATCACTATCTTCAAGATCAGCTATACTACGAGCTACTTTTAGTATACGATTATATGCCCTAATAGACATCCTGAATTTTTTAGTAGCATCATTCAATATCTCCAATGCTTCTGTATCAGGTGCTGCATATTTGATTAATAATTGGCCATCGAGCTGATTATTTGTTTTGATATTATGCTGCTTATATCTTCTAAGCTGAATATCTCTGGCATTAACTACCCTACTCAATATAGATTCACTAGATTCTATATCTTCATTTCTATGATGATTAAAAAACTCTTCATCATTATCTACCTGAATTATGATATCGAATCTATCTAATATAGGGCCAGAAATTTTTGATTGATAATCATAAGCGCATTTAGGAGCCTTGGTACATATTTTATTTGGATCACTAAAATATCCACATTTACATGGATTCATTGCTGCAATAAGCTGAAATTTTGTTGGATATTTAATATTATTACCTGATCTAGATATCAATATCTCATCATTTTCTATCGGTTGACGCAAAGATTCAATAACAGAATGGGAAAATTCTGGTAATTCATCTAAAAACAACACTCCATTATGTGCCAAAGATACTTCACCTGGTTTAACATGCTTACCCATACCTCCTCCTACCATTGCAGCCTCTGAACATGATGTATGAGGTGCCCTAAACGATCTAGATTTTATAAGTGTACCATCATTAATCAAACCAGCAACACTAAAAATTGTACTACATTCTAGTATTTCTTCATGTGTTAACTCAGGTAATATACTTAATATCCTATTAGCTAGCATTGATTTACCGGTACCAGGAGGCCCATACATTAAAAGATGATGATTACCCACGGCTGCAACTTCTAGTGCACGTTTAACCATTTTTTGTCCTTTTATATCCTTAAAATCCAAATAGTTAATTTTTTGTATATCAGATTTACTGACCTCTGGTTTAGATATAATTTGTTGACCTTTAAAATGGTTAATTAATTCTAACAAATTATTTGCTGCTATTATCATTTCATTACCAGACCAGGAAGCTTCTTTACCATTTTTAATAGAACATATTATCCCTTTATTTCTAATATTGGCTCCTATCGCTGCAGGTAATACTCCATTGACAGGTAATATTGTGCCATCTAATGATAATTCCCCTAAAATCAAATAGTCTATTATTGAAGATTGAGGTATTACATCCATTATTGTTAATAATGCTACTGCTATTGCTAAGTCAAAATGGCTACCTTCTTTGACTAAATTTGCAGGTGATAAATTCACTATTATTCTTTTTAATGGTAATGAAAGCCCCATAGATGCTAACGCACCTCTAACTCTTTCTTTAGATTCAGCTATAGTCTTATCTGCAAGACCTACTATAATAAAGTTTGGTATTCCTGATATTAATTGTACTTGTACATCTACATCAACAATATCGATGCCTCTAAATGTTAAACTATTGACTTTTTTTATCATTGATAATATGTGATAATCACTATTTAAATTTTATATATGGTAGTTATTGATATTGTGTATGATGTTAGTCACATCATCTCTTAGAGTTTTTGGTAGATTTCTTTTATTAGATATTACTTGCCCCAAATGTTTACTACCACCGCCCTTAGCACTTAATAACTGTGCAATAGCCTTTGATATAACATCTGCCCTATAACGTTCAGATATCTCTTTGGAGCAACATACAACTAACGTTGTATTCTCTTGGAACTGGTTAATATATAGCAATATTAAATTATCATAATTCTGAGAAATATTTATTGCGGATGATTTGATGATATGCTGTTCTAATCCTTTAAACTCTCTATATAAAAATATTATGTCATTGATTTTAATAGCTAATTTTTCTATTTCAGCTTTGGTTAAATTAATTTTTTCTAAAGTCATAGATAAATTTTTTTTATTTATAACTTTATTTTCATTAACAATTTTAGTAATTTTATCAAGAATTTTTTCTTGATCTGTATTAAGAAAAGACAGAATTTTATTTAACAAATTTTCTTCTTTATGTATTACTTTCAATGCATGTAGTCCGCATACAGCCTCGACCCTTCTTATATTTGATGCGATAGATCTCTCATTCAAAATTTTAAAGATACCTATACTACCTGTATTATCGACATGTGTTCCGCCACATAGTTCTAGTGAATATATTTGGTTATTTTCTAGATCTTCTATTGATACTACCCGAACTACGTCTCCATATTTCTCAGTAAAATTGGCCATTGCTCCGGATTCAATAGCCAAAGATTTATTCATAATTTTAGTTTTCACCTCCAAATTTCGGAAAATAATTTTATTTACCTCTATCTCTATAATTTTAATTTCTTCCTTTGTGATAGGTCTCATATGATTCACATCAAATCTCAGATGATCGGTTGCTACCAATGATCCTTTTTGTGTTATATGTTGCCCTAATATTTTACGCATTGCTGCATGTAATATATGAGTAGCAGAATGATGTACCATAAGCCCCTTACGATAATTTTGGTCTACAGCAAGCTCTACTAGATCATTTTGCCTTATTACGCCGGACTCAATTATACATAAATGCGCATAAATTTTCCCGAGATATATTTCTGTCTTTATTACTTTAATTTTAGCATTTTCAGAGGTTATGATTCCTCTATCACCCAATTGCCCTCCAGATTCTCCATAGAAACACGTGGTTTCTGTAACCATAAAAAATTCTTTTAAATTTTTTGTAGTTACTTCTTCTAGTAAATTTTCATCTTGTATTAATGCTAAAATTTTTGAAGAACAATTATATTGTTGATATCCAATAAAATTGGTAATCCCATTATTATCAAGTATCTTATACCATACATCTTCAGAAATTTTAATACAGGAACCTACCCATGATTTTTGTGCTCTAATTTGTTGTTCACGCATTTTTTGATTAAAAACATCTATATCAACTTTGATATTTTGTTGCTTTAATATATCTGCTGTTAAGTCTACCGGAAAGCCATAAGTGTCATATAACCTAAATGCTACCTCTCCTGGTAATATGTGACCAGTAAGATTCAGTAATTCTTTATTAAGTATCTGTAATCCTCTATCCAACGTAGTTTGAAATTGTTCTTCTTCTTGCTTTAAAATATTCTGAATTACATCTTTAAAATATACTATTTCATGATATGTTGATCCGTATAGTTCTACCAACTTAGGAACTATAAGATACATTAAAGGTGATTTGATCCCCAACTGATGAGCATGTCTCATACATCTTCTAATTATACGCCTTAACACATAGCCACGACCTTCATTACTAGGAGTGATACCATCTGCAATCAAAAATGCTGATGACCTTAAATGATCTGCTATCACTCTATAAGCAAACAGACTTTCTGCATTATACTCAACAGATATAATAGTTTCAATATATTCAATAATCTCCCTGAATATATCTATATCATAATTATCATTTACTGATTGTATTACGGCAGACATTCTTTCTACCCCCATTCCGGTATCGACAGACGGTTTTTTTAAGCTAAGATATGTTTTATCATCTATTTTATTATATTGCATAAAAACTAAATTCCATATCTCTATATATCTATCACCATCCTGATTGATACTACCTGGTAATCCACCTACTATATGATCTCCATGATCATAAAATATTTCAGAACACGGACCACACGGCCCTGTATCACCCATAGACCAAAAATTATCATTATTTCTAATGGGAATGATCCTATCATCAGTAAAATTAGCTATTTTTTTCCAATATTTAACTGATTCTGTATCTTCGTGAAACACTGTAACATAGAGACGATTTTTATCTATGCAAAATTCCTCTGTAAGCAATGCCCATGCATAATAAATTGCTTCTTCTTTAAAATAATCAGCAAATGAAAAATTGCCTAACATTTCAAAAAAACTATGATGCCTTTTTGTATATCCTATATTTTCTAGATCATTATGTTTACCGCCTAACCTGACAGATTTTTGTACTGATACAGCTTTTGTATAGTTCCTAGACTCAACACCAGTAAATACATCTTTAAATTGTACCATACCAGAATTAACAAACATTAAGCTAGGGTCATTAGATGTCACCAAAGAACTTGAAGCAACATGCGTGTGTCCGTGTTTTTTAAAAAAATCGATAAATTTTTCCCTAATGTTTTTTGTAGTAAGATATTTCATAAATTACTTATATAATTGATACATTATTTTTTACGTTTAATAAAAATACTTATATTTATAATCGATAATATATCTGAAGTTAATACACCAGAGATTATCAAATATTTAGCTTTTGCTACAAAAAATATTTTAGTGTATAATCGGCGATATCAAAATGGTGCCATTAGAGAGAATCGGACTCTCGACCTCATCATTACCAATGATGCGCTCTGCCACTGAGCTATAATGGCTCTTTATTAAATTATCGCAACTGCCTAAGATAACATGATTAGGTGCAAATTACAGTAAAGTACATACTAACACATCATGAAATATAATAAACAAAAAGAAATAAAAAAAAATGATAAATTTTTAAAATTATCTGTAGCATTAAAAAAAAATATTAAAAGAAGGAAATCAATAAATCACAGTATGCCACCAAAAAAATCAACTCATATTGTATAAAACTTTGTACTATCGGTGTCATTTTTTTAAGGGACATGAATTTATATCAAAATATATTATTTAATCATTGCTAGTGTCATTAACATTGTTATAAAGCCACATTTATTAATATATTATTTAAATACCGTTAAAATCCTATTGTAGTGGATATTAAAACGATAGATAATTTATTGGGTTAAGTTACTAATAAAAGGAAATAATATAGTGGAATCAGTTAAAATATCATTAGAGTTTGCAGATAAATTAATAATAATAGCATTTATCGGTATAATCTGCTGGACAGGGCTAAAGAATATCTTCACAGTTAAGACATTTAAATTCTTTGCTCTTGGTAACAGAAATTTTTCTACAGGAGCGCTAGTCGCAACAATAGTTGCTACCTATTTGAGTGGGAGTGGTTTTTTTTTAGTATTATCTAACGTATATAAAGATGGACTGTATTACCTATCTGTAGGATTTAGTAGCTATTTAGCATTATTATTGTTAGCATTTTTTATAGTACCGAGAATGCAGGATTTTTTAGGTAATATATCAATAGCAGAAGCCCTAGGAAAGCAGTACGGTAAAACAGCTAGGTGTATTGTATCCTTAGCTATCGTAGTTAATGCAATTGGAATGATTGCGATACAGTTCAGTACATTTGGTAAAGTATTTCAATATTTTACTTCTATGGATTCCGATACATCACTTATATTCTCTGCAGCTTTAGTAACACTATATTCTTCTATAGGAGGAATAAAAGCAGTAGTGTATACTGATGTTGTGCAATTTCTTGCTTTTGCTATATCTATTATTATAGTCGGTTTAATAATATTCCAAATTCCTTACAATTCTGATACAGGATTTAACTCGTTGTTACAAGATGATAGATTTGACCTTAAAAAAATATTTAGCATTCATAACCCTTCATTACCTAAGATAATACTATTATCTCTAACTTTTTTTTTCTCAAATCTCTTAAATCCAACTACTGCTCATAGGGTTTTGATGGCAAGTAACTTAATTAAAATTCGTAAAGCAGTATATATTGCAGCCTTTGCCCTAATAGCAAGTGCAATTATAATTGCTATCATCCCAATATCACTCTTTGCTATTAATCCTAAATTGAATCCTAATGCACTAGTATCTGAAATAATTGCTAAATATACAATATTTGCGGGTATAGCTGGCATATTAATGATTGGAATAATAGCAATGTCAATGTCTACAGCTGACTCTTGGATTAATACAGCAGCAGTAACTTTTGCTAATGATTTATGGCCTAGTAAAAATCCCGTACACCAGTTATATGCAGCTAAATCTTTTTCATTCTTTTTAGGCTTATTAGGGCTAGGGCTAGCTTTTTTAGAAGATAATTTATTAAAGTTGATGCTATTTGGTAAGGTATTTTATTTGGGAATGGTAATTCCAGTATTATTACTAACAATATTCGGATTCAGGACAGATAAGTCAGTTATATTAACATCGATGGGAGCAGGATTTGCTTTTATAATGTTGTTTAGAGTATATTTACCTGAAACTGAACCATCAGTTATAGTAGCTATAATTACCACATCGTTAATTTTAGGATTTCACTATCTGATATTTAAAGAAGGGGGCTTCATAATCAGAGCAAAAGCAGATTCATATTTGGTCTTTTTAAGAAAGGAAAGAAAGAATAACTTCAAAGAGTTAAGGAGTTTTTTATTTGATGTTATGTCTGGTGAATATTTTCAGGCAAATCTGGAGAGATACGAGATAAGATTCACTGTATTTGGATTTTTTTCAATATTATCAACATTAGCTATAATTTATGGTCATCATATTAACTTCAACTCATCCCTGCAGGTATCAATATATATAATGATGATAGCAATATCAGTAGCGTCACTCCTTTCTACAATGCTGCCCTACAGAGATGACTTTTTAGATAGCAGGATAACATTGGTGCTATGGTATGTCTCGATATTCTTAATGTTAGGAGTATTCAACACATTTTTTGTAATGATAACCAAACATAGCATGATATCATTTGCAGTATTTGCGACCAATATATTTATCATGGCTTATCTGGTAGGCTGGAAAATGACGATATTGATGAATATTGTAGGATATTGGGTAGCCAAATTCTTATATCAGATCTATGCTGTAATGCATGAGGTAGCAGATGAAAATA
>NZ_JADAQY010000001.1 GCF_015476335.1 Rickettsia endosymbiont of Cardiosporidium cionae | reverse complement strand
GTATTTTTTATTTTTTCTATTATAAATTCTGTATATATATTATCGAACGTAGCATGTGATGTAGATTCTGCTATTATATTATCTTTAAATGAGCTCAGAGTTTGCTTTTCAATAAAGTTTTTATAACCGCTAATTATATTATATAAATTATTACTATCTGTGTTGATTTGTAGATATATTTTGTCTGTAATATTTAGTTTTGCTTCCTTTCTTATTTGTTGTATAGATCTGATTATATCTCTTGCTATACCTTCATTTTTGAGTTCTGTAGTGATTTTGGTATCTAATATAACTAAAGATTGATTATTACTCAAGGCTTTACTGTTTTTTATATTATCTGTTTTTGCTGTGAGTAGTAATCTAAATTCTTCTGGATATAATATTGTATCACTGATTATGATATTATCATTTTGAATTTTCCAGTTATTTATTTTACTATCTTTAATAATATCCTTAATTTTATTAGGAACTCTTTTACCTAATTTTGCAAAATTGATTGATAATTTATGATTGGAGTATTTTATGAAATCTTTGCTGTATTCTATTGATTTGATATTTAATTCATCTTTAATTAAATACTCGAAATTTTTGAAGATTTCATAATTTTCAGCTATAATTTTTATAGAATTTAGTGGCTGGCGGATACGAATGTTATGATCATTGCGTATGGATAGTACTACATTACAAAGATCTAAAATTTGATCCATATCATTCACGATTTTATAATCTATTACTATGTTTTTTAGTATTGGAAAATTTGTTAAATGTACGCTGATATCATGATTTAATAATTGATTAGTATTGATATCTATTTGATTAAGTCCTAAGAATATTAATTCTGTTATCATTGGTAAAAGCGAAGCAGAAGCTTTACTGATAGTAATCAGAGATGTGTATAAGCAATTATATGCATTTATTTTATCTTGATCCATATCAGATTGCCAAAATCTGGATCTACTCCTTCTTATGTACCAATTATTTAAAATTTCTATAAAATTAGACAATGCTTTATAAGCATTTTGTGTATCGAAATTATCTAAACATTCCTCGATTTTATTAACAGCAATAGCTAATTTATATAAAATATATTGGTCAAGCACATTCAAGCTAGATATATCTTCGCAGAATTGAGCTTTGATCTTATCTATATTAGAATAGATCACAAAAAAATGATAAGCATGCCACATAGGCTTAATTATTAATCGTAATTTTTCATATAGCATTTTTCCATCTTTATCTATTAATAATTCCTCACCTTTGGTGACATTAGAAGATAACATAGTACTCCTTAGAGCATCTGCTCCGTATTTGCTGAATAATACCATAGGATCTAGATAATTATTTAAACGTTTAGATAATTTTCTACCTTCAGTATCCAGTATTACTCCGTGACAAATACAATTTAAAAATGGAGGTTTATCAAATAATGCTGTAGATAATACCATTAAAGTATAGAACCACCCTCTAGTTTGAGCAGAATATTCAACAATAAAATCCGCAGGCAGATGAGATTCAAGCCATTGCTTATTTTCAAATGGATAATGTGCTTGTCCGTAAGGCATAGAGCCACTTTCAAACCAACAATCAAATACGTCATTTACCCTTTTCATTAATGATTTTCCTGTAGGGTCATTGGGGTTTTTTCTTATCAATTTATCTAGAAATGGTCTGTGTAGATTATCTATTTTCACATTAAAATCTTTTTCCAGCTCTGCTATTGATCCGTATACATCTATTCTAGGATAATTAGGGTTATCAGATATCCAAATAGGTATAGGAGTTCCCCAAAATCTATTTCTGCTTATTGCCCAATCTTTAGCATTTTCTATCCATTTACCAAATAATCCATCTTTAATGTTGTGAGGTATCCAGTTAATATTTTTATTTAGTTCTACCATACGATCTTTGATGGCAGTTACTTTCACATAAAATGAAGATACGGCCTTATATATCAATGGTGTATCTGTGCGCCAGCAATGAGGATAGTTATGTATATATTGTTCTGTTTTAATCCAATTTTTTTGTTTTTTAAGCTGTGATATTATTAAATCATTTGTATCAAAGACTAATTTACCTTCAAAATCTATTACTTCTTTTGTAAATTTACCAGTATTATCTACAGGACATACAATATCGATTCCATATTTTTGACATAAAATTTGATCCTCTTCACCGAATCCAGGAGCAATATGTACAATCCCTGTGCCTTCATTTTCTACTACAAAATCTGATAACAAAATTTTAAAGCTATTTTTATGGTTGTGAAAATAGTTAAATAATGGTTTATACTGTAGCCCTTCTAAATCTGCGCCAGTTATAGTATGGTAATCACTGATATTCGTATTATGAATGTTCAATACATCTTTGTAGGAATGTTGTAAAGAAGATTGGCTAGTAATATAGCAAATATCATCCATTATTACACAAGCGTATATTATGTTGTTACTAACAGCTAGTGCGAGATTAGATGGTAATGTCCATGGTGTTGTAGTCCAGGCTAATATTCTATATTCTTTACAATTTACAGGAGCATTTTTAGGTTTATCACTTAATATAAATGATATTGTTATTGCCTTATCTGCGCGACTTCTGTATGCATTATCTATTTTTGTTTCAAAATTAGATAAAGGAGTCTCACAAGCCCAAGAATAAGGCATTACTTTCATTTCTTGATATACTAATCCTTTATCATATAAAGTTTTAAACGCCCAGATCACAGATTCCATAAAATCTTTATCCATAGTTTTATAGGAGTTTTTAAAATCCACCCACCGTGCCTGACGTTCCACATATTTTTGCCATTCTTTTGTGTATTTCATTACAGATTCTTGACAATATGCGTTAAATTTTTCTATACCGAATTTTATTATTTCCTTTCTGCCAGATAGGCCAAGTTGTTTTTCTGAATATAGTTCAGCTGGTAAACCATGGCAATCCCATCCGAATCTTCTTTCAACCTTTTTGCCTTGCATAGTTTTATATCGTGCATATGTATCTTTTATGAATCCAGTAAGCAAGTGACCGTAATGTGGTAATCCATTTGCGAAGGGTGGACCATCGTAGAAGATAAATTCATTATTTTTGTTATCTTTTAGATAGTCTCTTTGTAATACAGATTTAGTGAAAATGTTATTGTGTTTCCAGTATTCTAGTATTTTATTCTCTAATGCAGGAAAATCGGGATCATTGTTTACTGCGGGATATAACTCTTCTTCTTTCATAATCGATATCTTGATTTATAGCTATGTTAAAATTAAATTATAACTTTGTAGAATATATTATAAAAACAATCTTAAAATTGGAATTTTCACTATTATGGAGTGAGTTAAATGTTTTTTAATTTTCTGTAAATTTGCAATATTATCTACTAAATATTTAATAAATACTTCTGTATCTCTGGCGTTTTCCGAGTTATCTGCTTGATAAAAATTGCTTGCTAATATATATATTAATGCTAATAAAAATCTTTTGGTATAGAAGTTAAAATCTGTTGATTTGTCATCAGCGTATCTCCATAAAAGATCTACGTTATAAATTATAGCTTTCATAGCAATATCGAAATTATAAAATACAGAAAAAAAAGCGAATTGTCTTAGTAATATTTGTTTATCCATTACTTTTATGATTCTTGTATTTAATGCCAGTGTAATTTTATCGCGTATTTTTTCAGGGAAATCAGATTTACTTAATATTTTCAACGTTTTATCAGATTGCCATTTATCAAATTCTAGTACCACTGATTTTATTCCTCCAGGAAATAAGAATTCAGAATAATATTTAGGGAAAAAATTTTTTGCTTCTGATTCTCTGATTAAATCCTTATGCCAATTGGATTGAATCAGCAAAGTCTCTAACGTAGTAAAAATCAATTCTTTTGACTGCTGTTCCTTAATTACAAATGATTCATTACTGTACATATAATATCTGATAAACAAATGAGTGATATATTATTGTAATAAGAGATTACGATGTAACTTGATAAATTATCAAAACAAACTGATTTATGTATTATTATCGATTAAAATTTTAGCTTTACTATACCATATGCTTTCTGGGAATTTTTCATGAAGCAATTCCAGATTTTTTATGGCGTGATCTTTAATTCCTATAAGTAGACTGCTTTCTATTATTCTATACAATAATTTATCTACAAAGGACACTTGAGGATATTCCACTAAAATTTGTTGTAATCTGTTTAGCGCAGCTGTAGGATTTTTATTTTTTAAATAGTAATATGCTATATTTAATTCAGATTTTGCTAATGTATCATTCAGTATATTTATTTTATGCAATGAATCTCGTACGTACCTACTATTAGGAAATTCATGAATTAATTGTAAAAATATCAATTTAGCGTCATATGAATTTGACTGATTTAATGATATATCTCCAGTTTGCGCATAGTAAGAGAGGGCCTTTAGGTAATATACATATTCAATTTCTTTGTGTTTTGGATGAAAAGTGATAAAATGATCTAACACATCTATTGCATGGTTGTATTGCTTAGCTTGATACAAAGAGTATGCCTGCATTATTTCAGATTTTTGTGTAATGTCGCTATTAAAATATTCTAAAAATATTTTTTCAAATTTTTTAGCTCCTGCGGTGTATTCTTTATTATTTACGAGTTTTAACCCTTGAGAGTAAACTTCATTAGCCGGAACTGTTGTAGAGTCGTTACTAACTATGTCGTTGCTTGATGCACAAGAAGTGAATATTGTTAAAAACAGGCAGTTTAAGATCGTTTTAAGTAAGTTATTTTTTATCATTTGTATCGTCTTTTAGAGCATTTTTTAGTGCTTTTAATCCCTTACCTATATCAGACATGACACTTGGTAACTTTCCAGCGCCGAACAACACAAGTATTATTAATAATATAATTAGAAGTTGAGATAAACTTATACCCATAGAATTTATCAAAATATATTATTTAATATTTATAACTCTTGTATTTAAAACCAGAACTTTCTATCCACTTACATTCTAACATATTAGATGCATATAAAATTCAGACGTTACTTTGTTAACTAATTTACAATAATCTTATAAATAAGTGATAACAACACAAAACATCACTACAGACCATATTTGGTGACCCCTACGGGATTTGAACCCGTGTCTCTACCGTGAAAGGGTAACGTCCTAACCAACTAGACTAAGGGGCCATATCTGTATGATGCTAACAAAATACTAGATACATAAAATATTCAAGAATTACTCATTTGTCAATTTTTATACCTGTAATTCGACCAGTCTAGTTTACTAATTTAGAAAAGTCAAAGAAAACCTGCAATAGATATTTAAGATATTTAGTTTAGTAATGATAAGAAATTTTTATTTCAAAATTATGTGATCTATACAAATTTTCATTTTCATATTCCAATGAGATTTTAGGTGATACCTGAAATATTATCCTTGTTTTAGTATCGCCAGATTTAAATAATCGCACCACTTCCAGAAATAATCTGTTATTTATGTTTTTTGTTAATCCTATAGATGTCTGATCTGGGTCATCCTTATTATTAGTAATGCGTAAATTATCTATTCTTGTGATTTTATAAAAAATGTTATTTTTTTTTTTACCGTATAGTGGGTTTAAGTTATATGATAATTCTAATATATTATTAAGGTTGTGTCCTAGTGATTGTTCTTTTTTTGTACCGAATAATAGTAAATATAAAATCTCGGTTTGATTTAACGATGGATTATTTACTGAAGAAAATGTAATTCTATTATGGTGTGTAGATCTGTAGAAATCTAGATGTATTTCATCATCTTCTAGCTTACTGGTAGCTGTAAAATACATGTCCATAGAGTCAGGTATTTTACCATTAAATTTTATCCCACCCTGAATAATTTTAAACATTTTGAAATATTTTAAATATTCTCCATCCAAAGACTGTAAATTTCCGTATAATTCAGGTTGCTCTAAGTTACCTTTTACATCTAGTTGCCCTATAAGTTTTGTATTAATTCCGAATCCATTTAATCTTAATGGCTTTTCCAATGTAATTTTTAGTTGTAGCAATATTTTTTTGTATATCTCGGTTAAATGATTATTTGCACTACTTTTGTTATTAATTTTATCATCACTATTAGAGTCATTTATAGTTTTAATAACATTAAATGTACCGAAATCACTTTTATAATTTTTGTTTAGATTAATTTGTGAATCTTTTTGGATATTAATATTGCCAGCTATAGTAGCACCTGTTAAATTGCCTTTAAGCTCTAAGTCTAACGATGTTATAATCTGTAACATATACTGATTAATTAAATAAAATTTTTCAGTTTTAATATAAATATTAAAAGGCATAGTATTTGTTAAATATATATATCCATTACCGTAGGCAGTATTCCCAGTATTATCTAATATAGTGATATTTTTGAATATTATTGTATTATTTTGCCCTATAATTTTAGCTGAGAGATTATGTACTGAGATATCATGTAATAGATATCTATATGATATAGAGTCACAATTTATACTCCCTTGTACTAGTGAATTAACTAATTTGCCTCTATCCATGGTGCCTTTTATATTAAAGTTTCCATATATTTCTCCTGTGATTTGATGATTTTCATTCATAGGAATGAGTGATATAATTCTTAGATTCTTATCAATTGTAACTGATAAGAAAATCTTTTTTGGATTATTTAAAATACTTATTTGGTCAAAATTACTTGAGTATTGTATAGGTATATCTGCTATCAGCTTGAGCAAGGTTTGATTTTCTTGTTGAGCTTGGACTACAAAATTTAATTTATTATCTTTCATATTAAAGTTGCCTATAAGATCTATATTTTTTTCTAGATGTTTTATTTGTATATTTTGACAATTTAAATTAGCTGAAAATCTTATCTGATTTTTTAGATTAGATATGTACAAGCTACCTTGTAATCTAGCATTAGAGAGGTTTAGTGTATTTGATAATTTACACTCTGATAATCTCACTTGATTGAATTTTATACCTAAATCTATTAAGTTATTAGAAAATTTGCTCTGGATATTACACGATCCACGATTAATCGAGATTGAATTGGTATTAATTACCCAGTATTCGTTATGGTCTATTATTTCAATCATTTTTTCATTATTTAATCTTAATCCTGGCATCGTTATGTTTAATGTATCTATCCAGATTAATTTTTCATTCTTAGTAGTGCCATTTATCTTTATGTATGTTTGACTTCCATTTGAGAATGCTTTGCTTGTTATATGAAATTTATTTTCTTTATTCAAAAAGTTAAATGTTAGATTATGAATGTTTTTATTTTTAATCTTTAAGTATTTTGTATCTATTTTTATATGGCTAAAACTTTTAGTAAGAACATCATCTAGTTTAATATCAAAATTGATTTTAGATGAGTTCAATATATTACTTGGTTTATTGAGTTTATTAGAGAGTTTAACTGGATTATAATTTATAATATTAGGATTAGATTTAATTATTTTTTGCGATATTTGTTCTAATATCTTTTCTAGTTGTATGAAAGCAGAGTTTGTCTCTATAGTATTTTGATAACATTTTAGTTTTTCTATATTGCCCTTCAATATTATCTGTTGTCTATTATTTGGTGTGGTAAGTAATTCTAAATCTAGGTTTAGCAGCCCTGTTATAGAATATTTATTATCAGGTAGTATTGACTTCAAGTCTTGATCTACTATACGAATTTTACCATGTAGGGATTGATGATTTATATCTAAATATATTTTGCTTATTGGTTGAAACAATATGTTTTTCGATTCAAATTTTGTAAAATATAGTAGATTATTGTTTAGTGATAAATTAGATTTAATTTCTAATAACAATTTATTTTTATCATCTATAAGTGTTTTTATATTTATTGTACTTTCAGGATATATTCTCTGTTGTTTTAGGCTAGAATGTATAAAACATTCTCCAGAAATTGGTTTATACAAGTTATAGTGATATTCTAAATTAAGTGATAAATCATCATAATTTTTTATATTAGCACTTCCTGCAAATGATATTTTATCAGAATTGAATGTTAAATTATTGATTGAAAATAGTTCAATTGTATCATTATAATATATTTTAGATTTTAGTTCTATGTTATTAACTTTATGCAATTTGTGTATTTTGGATTCTAATTCTAGTTCTATGACGTTGTTTTTAAGGTTACATGATATATTGTATAAGTTTAGCTTACCCTCTATCTTTTGCTTTGTATTATGGTTATCGATTAAAAAATTTGCGATGTTTATATTATTTATACCTAGTATTTGTAGTATAGTTAAAAAATATGATTTAGAGTTACTGTGGTTAATTTCTCCATTAGCGGTTTTCAGATTGTGTTTTTGTGTTGATAGCATGTAATCTAGGACATGTATTTTTTCAATTTCTATTGAGTTAATCCTTTTAAGAGAAAAATTTGCTATAGATACTATGTTGATATTTATATTATTGCACTTAGCAATATTGACTGAGTTTTTTTTGATATAGATTTTAGGAATTTTTATTATTAGTGGAAAGTTAATTTCTACGTTATTAATTTTTACTTCAAAGCCTGTATTGTCATAAATTTTATTTGTTAATATGCTTACATAGATATTTGTTATGTAACTGTTCTGTAAGGATATTATAAAAATAAAAAATAAACCTAAGATTGTTAATAATAAATAATTTATTGTTTTTACGATAGCAAACATTTTAATTGTTATTATTTTCTATTAAAGGGCTTGCCCTATATTAAAATATAATGAAAGCCCTTTATCTATATTAACTCTTCTATTTAGAGGGAATGCTATATCAACCCTTATAGGCGCCCAAGGTAAGTGATACACTATACCTATCCCTAAAGATTGGTACATTTTTCTATTAAAAATAAATTCCCTTTTTTTATCTATAAAGCTTATTTCGTAAAAAGCTAATAATTCTGTATTTTGACTGATTTTTCTCTTTATTTCTCCAATACCACTTAATATCCATTTATTTCCTATATTTTTATTATCAGATTTTGTAGGATTATCAATAAATAATTCATTTTTATATCCTCTTGCAGATTTTATATCACCAAAAAATAGCCTTTCACTAAAGGGGACTTTATTAATTGATTCTGTGAATATATATCGAAAATTTCCTATAAATGCTATATTCAATTTGCTATTTTTGTCTATATTAAGATAATGACCAAATGTAAGAGATGTTTTACAAAAATTTTGGTGTTTTGTATTTATTTTAATAAAGGGTTCAAGTGATATACTTAACATACTACCATTATGTGTTATGTATTTATCATCTCTAGAGTCTATTATAAATTTTGTTGGTAATGATATATAGTCATAGATATATTTATTTTCAGGAATTTTAGGAATTAATTGGGTGTGCATTTTGAGATATTTTATTCCTAACAATAATGAATATATATCACGTAATTCATATCTTATACCTGTTGATAAAATCACATCTTTTGATGAAAATTTTTTATTACTAAGATTTTTTAGTTCTAATTCTGATTTTAAGCTCGTGTTTTTATTATGTGATAAATATGGAGCTGTGAAACCAATATAAAATGATTTTTGACCTTTATTAATTTTAAAACTACTATCAAACGTTTCAGCATTTCGTAAAAAATTTTTATGTGTCCATCCTATCCCCCCTTCCATACCTAATTGTGTGTTATATATCAGCCTTAATTTAAATGATTTATATAAATTTTCTACCAAATAAAATTTAATATCTATTTTATTATCATGTGTTACATCTATTACTTCAGGAATGCTAGGAACAACTATTTTAAATAAACCAGTTTCCATCAGTGTGTTTGTTATGTTTTTTATCAACGATCTATTGAAACAAGCATTTTTTTCTAAATTAATTAGTTTATTTAAGAATTTTATACTAGTTTGTTTTGCTCCCTCCCATATGATAGACCTAATATAAGCTCTATGTTCTGCTATGACTAAGAATTCTATTTCTAACTTTTTGGTTATGTGATTCAATATAGATTGGTAATTTATATCTATGTACAGATAACAGTCATTTTTATCTATAAATTCTAAAATTTCATTTTTAGCATTTAAGATATTTGTAATTTTAGCGTCATCACCAATTTTCAAACTTAATTCTTCAATTTTTGGTAATATAAAATTGCCAGGTTTTTTTGAAATATCTCTTATTTTTATCGAAGATATAGTGTATTTACTATGACTTACAAGTTCAAAAATTAATGTTTTTTTCTCTTTATTAAAGATTGCACTGACTTCTACTTCTAGATATCCCTGTGAATTTAAGAAATTTATTAATATTTTTTTACCTTCAGAAGATAAAAAGGCAATTTTTTGATCTTCTGAATAAGTTTCGACAGTATTTTGTAATTTCTTGATTATAGAATTAATTTTAGTTTTGAATGGTTGTAATTCTTCGTTGATATTATATTGAATATCAATTTGATTTTTGGATGATTTTGCCAATGCTAAGTTATTATGTGTAATATTAAATAATAAACAACAATAACAGATTAAAATTATTGGATAAAATCTAATGTAACTGATATCCATTTAAAAAACGCAACAATATTTTGCTAAAATACTAATTTCCGGCTCTATTTCTCATTATATCATATAAACCAAATATATTTTTTATTTCTTGATAATTAATATGAGCAATCTTTGTAGCTTCTTTTTGTCCTTCATCTATTATTTTAGATAGAAATCCCTTATCAGATATTAATCTATAATATTCTGATTGTAATGGTTGCAATTTATTAATAATTATCTCTGACAAATCTTGTTTGAATATAGATATATTTTTATTCTCGTATTGAGATACTATATCTTGTATACTAATTGAAGAAAATTCTGAATATATATTAATCAAATTAGTTATTTCAGGCCTTAATTTTGGTTCATAGCTTATATGTTCTATGCTATCTGTTTTAGATTTTTGAATTTTTTTTGTTATTAAGTCTGCTGAATCACAAATATTAATCCTAGCAAACTCTGAAATATCAGATTTACTCATTTTTTTAGTACCATCTTTTAAGCTCATTATCCTGGAGGAATATTTTTGATATGTAGCTTCAGGTATAGGGAATTTATGATTACTTGAGTATTTATGATTACTTGAGTGTTTATTAATAATAGAAGCAATATCTCGAGCAAATTCTAAATGTTGTGTTTGGTCATTGCCAACAGGGACGTAAGAAGCCTTGTATAGCAGGATATCAGCTGCCATTAGTAGTGGGTAGGTTAGTATTCCTGTGTTTAGAAATTGTATGTTATTTATATCTGATTTGCTTTTAAATTGTGTCATTCTCTTTAATTTGCCGATAGGAGTAATACAATTTAGTAACCACGCCAGCTCTGTATGTTCTGAGATTGTAGATTGTAAGAATATAGTGGATTTCTTATAGTCGATACCAGAAGCAATATAAATTGCTAATGTTTCAAATAACAATTGTGTTTTATCCTGTTTAAAATCTGTTAAGTTCGCTGTCATAGAATGTAAGTCAGCTAGAAAAATAAAGCATTTAAAATCATTTTGTAGGTTGATCCATTGCTTTATTGCACCTAGGTAATTACCAATATGTATTGCACCACTAGGTTGTATTCCAGATACTATATGTTTTTTCATTGCGCTGATGAAGTTAATTTACTGATACTTATTAAGTATTTAAAATATTCTTGGTGTTTTTTGACATACGATAATAAATTTTATTATAAGATGCATCACTATTAACTATCTTTTTTTTCTTAGTAAAAAAACTGCCAAAATTTCTAATTTCAATCCTGTTACCAATTTTTAATTCAGATATAATATAATTTTGTACTAGATTTACAGAATCTATTAGATCATCTTTTGCTATATAGCTTAGCCTTTTACTCAAATGCTCTATCAAAAGTTTATTAGGTGATTTTTGATTTTTGGTATATCTCATATAATATATGTTATATTGCTTTTAACTTTATTTCTTTATTTTTTTTTCTTTTCCATTCTCTTTCTTTAATTGAAGCTCTTTTATCATATTGTTTCTTGCCTATGACTAAAGCTAGTGTTAATTTTATTAAATTTTTTGAATTGAAATATACTGAAACTACAGCAAGACTATATCCTTTTATCTTTAGCTTTCCAAGCAATTTTTTTATTTCTAGTTTTTTTAATAACAGCTTCTTAATACGCATAGAAGAATGATTTAATTCACTGGATTCTTTATATTCCGCTATGTAAAAATTATATAACCAGACTTCATTATTTTCTATGACTGCATAAGCATCTGAGATATTTATCATTGACTTACGTACAGACTTTACTTCACTACCGGTTAATACTATCCCTGCTTCTGTTGTAGACTTAATAAAATATTCAAACTTAATTTTTCTGTTATACGATATTGTTTTCATATTTTAAATTCAATTTTTAATCAATTGAAAGTGTTTAGAACAGTAAGGGCATCTGATGCTTCCTATTTTATCATCAATATATAGATATATTTTAGGGTGATCATATGGAGAGCAAAATCCTTCACAGATAACAGCATTAGATTTTGTATTAAATATCGATTGATTTTGCATAATATCTTATTAAAAATTTGATTAATTTATTACTTTTTATAAATATATATTATGATTATTTATCGTGCTATATAGAATCTATTTGTTTCAGAATAACATGATCTTTAGTAATAATAGGAAATATTTCTTTGGTAAATGGGAACATTTCTGTACAGCTAGATTTTTTCATTACTATTGCTACGATATCAGATGCTCCATAATTCATACAATCGCTTATGTATCCCAAAAGATTTTCATTTTGGTCTAAAACTGGCATACCCTTCAGATCTTCAATATAATGAATATTGTTATCATTAGTATTTGGTAGATCTTTTCTTAAACAATATAAAGATTTTTTTATATATTGTTTTGATGTATTTATAGATATGGAATTATTTATTTTGCATAACGATCTACCATTTTTTAATATTTTAATTAACGTTAATTCAACTTTATTATTCAAACTATCTAATAATGGCAAATCAAATAAACTCTCTATAGGTTCAGTAAAAGATTTTACTATAACGTGGCCATTGATCCCGTGGGTAGAAGTTATAATTGCCAGCAATATCATTCTATCTTTGTTTACTTTCATTAATTATATTTATTCAAACAGTATTAAAATCTGCCATTTGCTAGTATAAATAGACCTATTTGGTATTTATTGACTTAAGATCCTAATATCTACACGTTAGTGATATTAGTCAAAATAATCCTGGTAGATTATAGTATTAATAAAATAAAAATTCAAACATTCAGTTACTAAATTGATAATATTAGTAATTTAGTATAAATATTTGCTAAATGCTTAATTAACAATCTGATTATAATATTTATATATTAAATTGCCGTTTCAAGTGGTATCAATATATTATTGTGAGTAATGGGTATATAATTATACAGAAAAAGTTATTGATTTTAATATTTTCAAGTTTTGCTTTGATTATGCAAGTTGTGATTTTTAATTAAAAACTGTTTTTTTAATATCACTGTGAATATTAAGATTAATATTTAATTGATATATTAGATCATATTATATGATAAATGTTAATAAAAATTTAACTATATTTATTTTAGGAGTTATAAGTGGTATACCATTGGCAATAATTTTAGTTAGTGTTGTTGCATGGTTACAAGAAGCAAAGGTAGATATAGCTATAATCACTAGTTTTACCTTGTCAAGAATACCTTATTCTTTGAAGTTTTTTTGGGCACATATTATTAACTACTATAAAATTCCCTTATTATGTTATGTAGGACAAAGAAAAAGTTGGATGTTATTATCAATGTTAATAATAGGAATGCTAATTTATATTATGGGTACATTGGATCCAAAAAATTCTTTATTGGAGATTTACCTAATCAATTTATTGCTGGGTATCACTTCTGCAACTTTTGATATAGTATATGATACATATAGAATTGAGTTTGCAGAACAGCATTCGAGTCAGATTTTATCCAGTACTCATTCAGTTTTTGGTCATAAATTCGGTATGATCATTACATGCGCAGGTTCCATGTATCTAGCGGATATTTATGATTGGTCAAGTAGTTTTACTATTTTTTCTATCCTATATACTAGCTGTACTATTTATGTATTCAGTATTAGAGAAAATAATATCTATAATAGATATTATTTTTCTAAAACTATTTCTATTAAAAATATTTTTGCACCATTTAAAGAATTTTTTATTAGAAAAAATTCTTGGCTTACATTATTATCAGTGTTTTTTTTTAAACTAGGGGAATCTATGTTATATGTAATATTAACCCCTTTTTATCTTACTATAGGGTTTAATAAATCACAAATTGCATCAATAACTCATTTATACGGTTTTGTTGCCACTATACTAGGGATATACTTTACTAGTTATATGATTAAAAAACTTCAATATTTTAATACTTTAATTATATCTGGTATTATCCAAAGTGTTGCACATATAATGTATATATGGTTAAACCATATAGGTAACAACCTGCTTGCTTTGGTTATTACTGTTACTATTGAAAATTTTGCTTCTGCTATGGGGGCTACTTCCTTCGTAGCATATTTGAGTAATTTATGTAATAAGAAATATTCTACTGTGCAGTATGCGCTTTTTTCTAGTACATCGAGTATTCTTAATGGAACAGTCGTAATGTATAGTGGAGTACTATTAAAATATATTGGATGGGATTATTATTTTTTATTCACTATGATTTTAGCATTTCCTAGCATTTTATTGCTAGCTATATCTCAGAATAAATCTATGAATCATAGTTCATCTTAATGCAATGTTGATATTGATATTTTATTCATATATAGACTAATAAATGAATTTTGAGTTTGTTGTCTTATATTATTACAATATCAAGTGAATAATTTGTAAGAAAAACTCGGGTCTGTATTACCTCCAGAGATAAGTATAATAATATTCTTATTTTTGTAACCATTCTTTACTATCCAGTTATATGTCGCAGCCATAGCTACAGCAGCTGAGGGTTCACATGTTATACGTAGATGTTTTATTAATTTTTCACTCCAAAAATATATCATTTCTTCAGTTACTAAATAAAAATCATTTAATTTTTTTAAATATTCAAAATTATATTCAGCTATACGTAATGCTTTTAATCCATCAGCTACTGTTGATGGTGATTCTTGAAATTCATATATTTTATTCTGTTGTAATGAAATGTAAGCATCATTAGCCATTTTAGGTTCTGCTCCTATTAATAGAGTGTTTTTAGATAGTAATTCTTTTGCTAGATATGTACCTGAAAGTAACCCTCCACCACCGCATGGAGCAAATATTGCATCAATTTTTTCTATGTTATATTCTTGATTTAATGAATGGATAGCCTCGTAGCACATTGTTCCTGCACCAGAGATGATTTGTTCATTATCTGAAGGATGTAAAAATAAAAAATCATCTTTTATATCATATATAGCTCTGTTTTCTGCTTCGTTTCTTGTTGTTACTTCTATCAATTCTACATTATAACAACTGATTATGTATTTTTTTAGGCTAGAGATATTTTGAGGTAGATATATCCTTACATTTATATCGAATAAATCAGCAGCGTAAGATAGAGCCAAAGCGTGATTGCCTGTGCTATATGTTACTATCTTTTTAGGGAATTTTGTATATTTTTCTTTAAAATATAGTAGATAATTTAGTACTCCTCTAATCTTGAATGCTCCTGTTTTTTGAACTGAATCTACTTTAAAATAAAGATTATTTTCACATAATTTATTTAGTGCTTTTGAGTCTATAATAGGAGTATTATTAACATAATTTTTAATTCTAAAATGAGCTTCTAGAATTGTAGATGGATCTTGTAATGTGTAGTACATTTTGAGTAGCGTATTTTATTTCTTAGAATTAGTTTTAATAAAAAATATTTTAATTTTAGTATATCAGTTAAATTAAGATTTATAAAATACTAACTATATTTATTAGTGTTGTAATGAACTTAATTTTAGTTAATTGAGAGTGTATGAATTGACTTATATATAACATATAATATACAATATCTTGTCTTTTGTTATAACTACATAATTATTTGTTAGTATATCATAAATTTTTATTTTTTAGATTATTGAATATTTAGCTATGATAACAGGGGGTTATGAGTTTTATTCCAGAATAATGGATGCGTATATGTGCGTGTGCTATTGATAATTGAATTAACATATTAAATAATGTATAAACAACTAAACAAATTGCCGCTTATTGTATTGAAAGATATAGTCGTATTCCCTAAGACTGTCGTTTCTGTATTGGTAAAAAGAAGTACTTCAGTACGCTCTATTGAGTTAGTACAAAAAGATGCAACTGAAAACAGCTTACTGTTAACTACGCAAAAGGAAGACAGCATCGAAAATCCTGGAGTAAAAGATCTGTATAATATAGGAGTAGTAGCTAGGGTTATCCAGATTATTGAATTACCAGGTAAAAATATTAAGATTCTAGTAGAAGCCATTCAAAGAGTTAAATTGTTAAATATTACTATAAAATCTGGAGCTTTTCTAGCGTGCTATAGTTTACTAAATAATACTGCCATTGTAGATCATCATGAGTCATCTTTAATACTATCAGTATTAACTAAATCATTTAAGGAATATTTGCAGCTAAATAAAGGAAATTTATTTGATAATATATCATTTTTTGATACTAGTAATGCAGAAGATATGATTTATTTAATAGTGTCATGCTTAAAATCTCCTATATCTATGAAACAAGAAATATTAGAGGTAACTAATATTGATAAGCAATGTAAGCTACTCAATGAGTTGGTAATACAAGAAAATATACAAATTCATACAGAGCAATCCATACAGCAAAGAATTAAGAAACAAGTAGAAAAAACACAAAAGGAGTTTTATCTCAATGAGCAATTAAAGGCTATTCAACAAGAACTAGAAGGAGAAGATAAGAAATCAGATTTTACATATTTTCAGCAAATGATTGACAATACTAAATTATCTCCTGAAGCTAAGGAAAAAGCAGAATCAGAGTTAAAAAAACTTAAATCTATACATCAATTCTCTGCAGAATCCTCTATAGTTAAAAATTATCTTGAAACTTTACTGAGCATGCCTTGGAAAAAGGTTACTAAAACTAAAATCAACCTATTAAAAACAGAACAAAAATTACATGAAGCGCATTATGGATTAGATAAAATTAAAGAAAGAATTTTAGAATATCTTGCTGTACTGAAAAGATCTAATAAAATTAAAGGCCCTATAATTTGTTTCATAGGGCCTTCAGGAGTGGGTAAGACATCATTGGTAAAATCCATTGCAAATGCTATGGGGCGTAAATATACAAAATTTGCGCTTGGAGGGGTAGATAATGAATCAGAAATAAGAGGGCATCGCAGAACTTATTTAGGTTCAATGCCTGGTAAAATTATTACTTTATTAAAAAAAGCTAAGGTTGATAACCCTGTCATGTTGCTAGATGAAATAGATAAAATGTGTTCTAATTTTAGAGGAGATCCCGCTTCTGCATTGCTTGAAGTGTTAGATCCAGAACAAAATTCTAGTTTTGTAGATCACTATTTAGAAGTAGAATATGATTTATCTAATATTGTTTTTGTTGCTACAGCAAATTCATATAATATACCCTTACCACTGTTAGATAGAATAGAAATAATTGATATCTCTGGATATCTAGAAGAAGAAAAATTACAGATTGCTAAACATCATCTAATAGCAAAACAGCTAAAGATCCACTCATTAAAGAATAATGAATTGCTTATCACTGATGAAAGCATAATAGATATAATAAGATTTTATACAAAAGAATCTGGAGTGAGAGAATTAGAGAGAGTAATATCAAAATTGGCTAGAAAATCATTGGTCAAAATATTAAATGATAAGGCATTAAATAAAGTTCAAACTCAGATAGTAATAGAAGCTAAAGATTTGGAATCTTATCTTGGTATTAAAAAATATAAGTTTGGATTGGCTAAAAAAAATGATACCATCGCTATGGTTACAGCACTTGCTTACACTAATGTTGGTGGTGATCTATTATCAATAGAGGCAGTATCACTACCTGGTAAGGGCAACATCAAGGCAACAGGAAGTTTAGGTGATGTAATGAAAGAATCTGCTGATACAGCTTATAGTTGCTTCTTATCCAGGGCAAAAGATTTAGGAGTCAGTGTGAAGGATTATAAAAATATTGATATTCATTTACATGTACCTGAAGGGGCTATACCAAAAGATGGGCCATCTGCAGGGATAGCTATATTTACTACTATCGTTTCGCTTATGACAAAAAGATATGTAAAAAAAAATGTTGCTATGACAGGAGAAATTACCTTACATGGCCAAGTGTTAGCAATTGGAGGATTAAAAGAAAAGTTATTAGCAGCAACCAGAGGGGGGATAGATACTGTATTGATTCCTGAAGATAATATGAAAGATCTACAAGAAATACCAAAATCTGTTAAAGATCAGCTAAATATTATTGCAGTATCAGAAGTAGAACAAATAATAGAATTAGCTATTAGATAAAAATATGTCATTGTTTAATAATGCTAAAAATTATTATTTATTTATCTTATTATTATTAGCATCATGTGGGTTTAGTGCAGTTTATAAAGAGAATCTTTTAGTGCAAGGTTTTTTTGATACAATTGATATTCAGAAACCAGAATCTACTGATGAAATAGCATTTTATGGCTATCTTTTTCATATAGTAAAAAATCACGATGTTAAGAAAAAATTTTTGTTAAAAACTAAACTAAATTTTAGTGAAGAAGATTTAATATTATCAATTGATTCAGACTTTTTAAGAAAAAGGCAAATAGTTAACTTAGAATATATTCTGGTTGATATTAATACTAATGCTGAACTACTAAATGATAAAATAATCCGATACAGCTCATATAACACTAATCCGGAGCCATATATCGATATTTTATATGTTAAAACTATACAAAGTGATTTATTAATTAGTTTAGCACAAGATTTAGTATCGGCTTTATCATGTTATTTTATTAAGCAGCAGTATGTTATGCAATAATCTATGTATTTCTTTCACTCAGAGTTAAATAAACTGATTGATCATATTGATCGAAAAATGATTGCTTCTATAGTATTATATGGTAGTAATGAAGGGTATTTTTCAGTGATTATAGATAG
The DNA here is from genome assembly GCF_015476335.1 of Rickettsia endosymbiont of Cardiosporidium cionae. GTDB lineage: Bacteria > Pseudomonadota > Alphaproteobacteria > Rickettsiales > Rickettsiaceae > JADHZC01. Next base: position 279,473 of record NZ_JADAQY010000001.1, on the reverse strand, counting down.
GATTATTACTAAATGTAATATGTCTTATAGAAGGATTTCTACTAATAATCTTAAAGAAATTTCGTACTTAACAAAAAATGGAGATCTCTTTAGTAACAAAACTTTATTGCGTATAGATGATATTAAACCTTTAAATCAGGGCTTTCAGAAATTATTGCAATCTTTAGAGGATAGGGATAATTTTTTATGTTTTATACTGCATGAACAAAAATTTTTAAGTAATGATTATAAGTTATTTACTAATAGTCCAAAATTAGCTTCTATTAATTGTTGTTATAGTAATGAATTAGAACTTAAAAAATATATTATATCTTACATGAAAAAGGTGAATATTATATTAGACCAGGCTGTTATACGGATATTAATAGACTTATTAAAGAATAATGATCATCAATATATAAAAAATTTTCTATTACAACTAACCTATTATACTCATGATAAACAAAAAATATCTATCCATGATATCAAAATATTTTCTAGCATAGTTACTGGTAATATTTCTCATTATAGTGAAATATTTTTTCTTATCGAACAACAAGACATCAAGGGTTTTTTAAAGCTAATTAATGTTGCTCAACAGAATAATGTTAGTATTATTTATATAATACGCATTTTAGTGAAATGTTATACTAACCTATACTATATTATATCCCATGTTTCATCTGGAATGTCTATATATTCAGCTATTCAGTCTTTACAATCTAAGTCTTTCATAAAGCGAAGTGAGCATTTAGATAATATTATTAAAAAATCTTCTCTACTACGTGTAGTAAAAATATTGACAATCTTAATGGAAGCAGAAGCATTTATCAAGAAGCATAACTTACAGAAATTTTACATTTTCACTAATATTTATCTAAAGATCAACAGTCTTAATTATTAATCTTTAGATATTAAGTTATTTTTTTCTGTGTTTATTCTATTTTCTATATATTGTGTTAATGATCTAACATCAAACTCCTGCAGTTTTTCAATTGAAATTGTTTCTATTATTTTTACTGTTATCAATCCAGGTTTTTTAAACCAAAAACCCTTAGGCCATATCAGCCCAGCATTATGTACTATTAATACTATTGGTACATTAGACATTATAGCCAATTTTGCTGGTGCTGCCTTGAACTTAACATTTTTGCCAACTGGTATTCTTGTAGATTCTGGAAATATTACGAGATTGAGTCCTTGCTTAAATTTTTTTTGTCCTTCTGTTAAAATTTGTGTAATGGAGCCATTGTAATTTCTATCTACAGCTATAGGTGATAGAGTTTTTAATCCCCAGCCAAACACTGGGATATTATATAACTCTTTTTTTATAACCCAAGAATGCTTTGGTATTATCAGTTGTACAAAAATATTTTCCCAGAAAGATTGATGATTTGCTAATACTAAATATGGAAAATTATCAGGTAATTCTTTAATATTTTCTACTTTATAATGAATGTTACAAATTATTGTAAGTAATTTGATAAATACTACAGAAAAAATTTCTGCCATTCTGTATCTTAAATCATAAGTTGCATTGAATATATTGATTAGGATACCAAATAAACCAAGAAATATAATAGAAAAACAACTAATCAGTAAATAGAATAAAATTATTCTTAAATGCCACAGCATAAACAATATTTTTGTATCATTAACAATTTTATATTAGTATATACTATAATTATATTTTGTAAATTAGATCTAACATTATAATGTTAAGTAGTGTTTCAGTATGATTTGGTTAAATGTTGAGGTACTATAGTTGATAGTTTTGTTAGTTAATACTAAAAATTTATAAATAATTGTTAATTAAGATTTAGTGACACAGCATTTTATGAAAATTATAAATAGTGTTTTTATATTAATATTGATCATTTTAGTTGGTTTATTTATATATAAATCGATTAAAATACCAGAAATTAAAGTTGTTTCCAGGGTGGATAATTTTTCTTACAAGCCTTTAGATAAGTTGAATTTATATAAATATATCGAAGAATATATTAAAACTCACTATGATGTAAACATACAATCAAAACTTATAGATAAAACTAAAAATAGCAATCTAGAGGCAGACAATTTATTGCATAATAATATTATTAATGTTCATGATAATATTTTGTTAGGTAACTTGCAGGGTGATATACAGATTGTGATATTCTATGATTATAAATGCAAATTTTGTTATAAGGCTTATCCTGTAATTAGTGCTTTACTAGAATCTGATAAAAATATATCTGTTGCTATGGTTCCTATGCCTGTAGTAGATCAGCTTTCTTTAGAAATTTCAAAAATTGCTTTAGCAGTTTATAAAATGAGTAAATTAAAATTTTTGCTTTTACATCAAAAATTAGTAGCTTTAAATATGATCAACAGATCAACTTTTGATAAAATTCTTACTGAGTTAAATATAGATGAAAAATTAATTTCGGAATTCATAAATGATCAGGATATTAGTAATATTGTTAAAAATAATTTAACATTAGCAACATCTTTGGGGATTAACGGAGTTCCTTCATATATAATTAATGGTAAAATATTTAAAGGATTTGTTAATATAGGGAAGTTAACCCAAATTATATATGAAATACGCAGTAGAATAAATCATGCATCATGACTGTTCATTTGCTATGTATTTATTTTTAGTATTTTTTATAATTTTTTTTTGTAATTGTACCAATCCATATATTAAGGCTTCTGCTGTAGGAGGGCAACCAGGTACATATATGTCTACTGGTACTACTCTGTCGCAACCTCTAACTACAGAATAAGAATAATGATAATATCCTCCGCCATTAGCGCAGCTCCCCATTGACAAAACATATTTTGGATCAGCCATTTGGTCATATACTCTTCGCATAGCTGGAGCCATTTTGTTGGTTAATGTACCTGCTACTATCATCAAATCTGCTTGCCTTGGGCTAGGCCTAAATAAAAACCCAAATCTGTCCATATCATAACGGCTTGCTGCCGCCTGCATCATTTCCACTGCACAGCAAGCAAGACCAAATGTCATAGGCCACAACGAGTTAGCTCTTGCCCAACTGATGACATCATTAACTTTTGTAAGCAAGTAACCATTATCTGATAAATTTTCATCAAGAAAATTATTATTTTTAAGAATCATTTTTTATTACCATTCTAATGCTCCCTTTTTCCATTCATATACAAATCCTATTGTTAATATCATAAGAAAAAACATCATCGAATAAAATCCTGTACTTCCTATTGATTTAAGATTCATAGCCCAAGGAATTAAAAACATAATTTCTAAATCGAAAATAATAAATAATATGGCAACAAGATAAAACCTGACATCAAATTTTGTTCTAGTATCATCAAATGGATCAAACCCACATTCGTAGCTAGCTAGTTTATCTGTATTATCAGTATCCTCTAATATATGTTTGGGTTTTCCTAGAATTCTAGATAATAACAATATAAATACTGATAAAGCAATAGTCACCGATATCAAAATCAATATGGGGAGATATTCTATCAAATCTTCAGCGGGCTTTAGCATTTATATTACTTTGTTTGATTGATTACGATAATCATAATTCAAAATTGTTATTACTTATATAAACAGTATCTCGTTAATATTAACAAAATTCTACGATAACTAACAGTAATTTTTACAAGTAAGTTATAATTAAATTTGTTATGTCACTCATTGTATCAGATTAATCATTATGAATTTTGTATATTACATTATCTTTAATTTAGAATTTGACAGTAGATCAAATAGTTCGTATTATATGTTATTCATCACGGATAATACAAGTTTTAGACTTAGTTCGATTGATTAATTATGTTAATTAAGATGGTATAATTTTTCTTTATATGGGGGTGTGGTTCAGTACGGTTAGAACGTCTGCCTGTCACGCAGAAGGTCGCGGGTTCAAGTCCCGTCATCCCCGCCATGTTAGACTAGCTAGAGATATTTTTTTTAGGTATAGTATAAAAGTGCTTTTCTATAGTTAATGAATATTAGTTAGTATAATTTAGTCTAGATGGTTATAATTTTGTTATATATTTTGTTTAACATTTGATTTGAGTAGTGACTTATGTGGTGTGTGGATTATTGAGATTATTGGCTGGATAGCTCAGTCGGTAGAGCAAAGGACTGAAAATCCTTGTGTCGGCAGTTCAATTCTGCCTTCAGCCACCTTTATAATTTAATTTATTACCGTAGTATTTATAATTATTGCTTATTGTGTAGGGTAGGTTACTAGCTTGTGTCATAGATTATAGTTTACTCTTTCAGTATTGTATTACTTAATAATAATTCAATGATTTGATTGTTGCTTATGTTATTTCGGTCTATTTTTTGTTTTTTTGTGTTGAGTTTATCTGCGGTGCATAGCAGCAGCAGTATATTAGCAAGTTATAGTGCTAAGCCTATCACTCAAGAAAATATACAAAATATATTATCTAAAATATTGTTATTAGAGAATGAAATTAAAGAATTAAAGTCCTACATAAATAAGGAGTTGTTAGAAGTAAACAGATCTGGAAACTCTCCTGATACAAATAATGATGTTATTAATGATAAATACCAAAAATCAGAAATAATAGACAATAGCTTTCGTAATCAAAATAAAACATCCTCAGAGGCCTTAATAGAGGAAAATAGCATTACAACTACTAATAGTGAAGAATTATCCATTAAGGTGGAATATGAAAAAGCTCTTGCTGAATTAAAATCAAAACAATTTACACTAGCTGAGTCTCTTTTTTATAATTTTATACAAAAATATCCTGAAAATATATTACAAAGTAATGCTATGTTTTGGTACGCAGAGACATTTTATCAACGTAAAATTTATAATAAGGCTGCTATACATTATATTAAAGGGTATAAAAAATTTCCAAAAGGTAATAAAGCCGCAGACTCTCTATTAAAAGCATCTTTTTCCTTTAGTAAACTTAATAAGAATTTAGAAGCTTGTAAAATCTTACACCAGCTAGATTTAGAATTTCCTAATCGTTCTGAGCATTCTATTAAAAGGTCTGAGTCAGCAAAGGCAGAGTTTCTGTGTAATGGTATACTTGACAACCAGTAATAGTATTAATAAAAATGCCAGTATAGCTATTTTACTTTAGTATAATTTTGCTGTGCTATGGAACTTAATGTTTAATTGTTATAAAATGATAAATTTTCATGATTTCTAATATTAATACTAATCTGATGATTGAAATATTATGTTTATTTTCATCAGTTTTTTTTATACTGACTTTAAAATCATTATCCTCTCCTAAATCATCTGTTAAAGGAATATTATTCAGCATAATTGGTATAGTTTTAGCACTAATTGCTGGTTTATTAATAGCAGGATCTAATTATACTTTCTTGCTATTAATTATTATTGCGCTTGGAGCAATTATTGGTTCTTATATAGCTATCAAAACCCCTATTACATCTGTACCACAGTTAGTAGCGGGATTTCATTCTTTTGTAGGTTTAGCGGCTGTTCTGGTTTCATATTCAGTTATTAGTGGTCCTGGAGCAATCTCTAAAATAAAATTTATAGAAATATCTCTTGGTTCTATAATAGGTGCTATCACGTTTAGTGGTTCTGTTGTTGCTTTTGCTACATTACACGGATTAATTAAGGCTAAGAGGTTGAGTTTTATAGGACAAAATTATGTTATATTTATATTATTTTTATTATTAATAGTTATATTCTTTATTTCTATTTATAGCTGTAATGTAGTGTTATTTAACATAATGACTTTGATTTCTTTTATTTTAGGGGCATTGTTAACTATGAACATTGGTGGAGCAGATATGCCTGTAGTGATTTCAGTATTGAACTCTTACTCAGGATTAGCATCAGTTGGAGTAGGTTTTACTTTTAATAATAAATTATTAATTATTACAGGAGCAATAGTTGCAGCAAGTGGAGCAATATTAAGTTATATAATGTGCAAATCTATGAATCGTTCATTGCTAAACGTGATATTTGGAGGAGTCATATCTAACCAATCATCACAATCAACCACTGTTGATACTAAGACATTTAACAAATGTAATGCAGAAGATGCAAGTTTTATCTTAAATACGTCTCAGAATTTAATTATAGTACCTGGCTATGGTATGGCGGTATCACGTGCACAACATGCCGTTAAAGAATTATTTAATATTTTATGCGAAAAGGGTGTTGGTGTTAGATTTGCTATACATCCTGTAGCAGGGCGAATGCCAGGGCATATGAATGTTTTATTGGCAGAAGCTGGGATAGATTACCAATATATATTGGAATTAGATGATATTAATAATGATTTTAATACTACAGATGTAGTATTAGTAATAGGAGCTAATGATATCACAAACCCCGCAGCAAGAACAGATAATCAAAGCCCTATATATGGAATGCCTATACTAAATGTAGATTTTGCCCAAACTATATTATTTATTAAAAGATCAATGTCTACCGGATACGCTAATGTAGAAAATGAATTGTTTTTTAAGGAAAATACTATGATGTTACTAGGGGATGCAAAACAAGTAGTGGAGGATATCGTGAAATTATTGAAACAGACATAATATATTTACATTTAGTATATTATTTTCCGATACAAAAATTGGAGAATATTTTTTCTAATACATCATCCACTGTAATCTGACCTGTTAATTTAGAAAAATGATTAATTGCTAATCTTACATTTTCAGCTATGAGTACTAATTCATCTTCTGCAGAAAAATTTGATAAATATTTTAAAGTATTTTGTATATGATTTCTGTGTCTTTCTCTGGTGATGGGGGGTAGGGTATCATGTGATTCTGTAATATGTTTAGCTGTTTCAATTATTTTGGATAGGATATTTTCAGTAGATGTATTATTTTTTAGAGAAATTATTATTGGATTAAGCGGGATAATATTTGTTATAAATTTAGCGTTATCCTGGTTGTAATTATTGATATCTGATTTATTTAAAAGTAAAATGGTGTTTTTATCCACCAGTGGTTTTAGAGTTAGATAATCATAAGTTTTGTCATTAATATCAAGAATGAGTATTTTTATTTTAGCTTTATGGACTGCATTATTTGTAATTTCTATTCCTTTTTGTTCAATAATATCAGTAGAATTTAGATTTATCCCTGCTGTGTCTTGTATTATAATAGGGAAGCCTCCTATATTTAGATGTCCCTCTATCAGATCACGGGTAGTACCTGGTATGTTGGAGATGATTGAGATTTCTCTTTGTATCAAATAATTAGTAAAGCTTGATTTGCCAACATTTGGAGGACCAAAAATGGTTAGCTGTATACCGTTACGTATTATTTCCCCTCTATTATTATCGTTTATATACTGAGAAATTTCTTCAGTTAGTTTTTTTATTTCTTGTTCTATATTTTTTATCAAGTCATTAGGGATATCTTCTGAAAAATCTATATTAGCTTCTATAAGTGACATAATATATACTAATCTTTCTTTCCATTTATTATATAATTCAGCTAGTGCGCCCGAATTTTGTATAATTGCTTGTTGATGCTGTATTTCGGTTTCAGCTTCCAGTAGATCTGATAGCCCTTCTACTGAAGTTAAATCTAATTTACCGTTTAAAAATGCTCTTTTAGTGAATTCTCCTGGGGAGGCTGCCCTCATTCCAGACATCTCTGATAATGTGTTGGTTAATATTTTTCTTATTGCGATACTGCCATGTACGTGTATTTCTAATAAATCTTCTCCTGTAAAGCTATTAGGTGATTTAAAAAATATTATTAATGCATTATCTATTAGGTAATTTGTACCGGGTACATATATACTTCTTAAGTAAACTTGTTTAGGTTTTATAGATTCAATTTTAAAATTTTTTGTTAGTTGTTTTAGTATATCTAGACTTTTATCACCAGAAATACGAAATACTGATATTGCAGATTTTGAAAAACCTGATGAGTTAGCAAAAATATTGTCTAAATTTTTCATGATTTATAGATGATTAATTTATTATAGAAATATTAATGGTTAATTAGAGTTATGAATCTATTACTCGTAGTAATCAAAATATGTATTAAAGTCACTGTAAGCATAAACAATTTATGTATAATTTTGAATAATTAATGTTTAAGACTAATGGACAATATATAATACATAGGTTATAGTTGTAAATTCGATTGCTAATATGTGCATTTTGTAACGTGTAATAATATAATTATATTGATAATTGGTTAGATTTATACAGAAAATTTATGGATAATAAATATATTACAGATTTTGTCTATCACGATGATGATTTTAGTACCAATTTATTAAGTTCAGTTAATATTGAGGACAATTGCGAATTATATAAAAAGTTTATTAAGAGGTTTTTAACATATATTCCTGTGGATTTTAGGTTAGGTGAAACAAAATTAATTTCAAAAGAACTTGTTGATATTTCATTCAATTTTATTAAAGAAAGAAAGTCTAATAATAACAAATTATATGTTTTTAGTAAAAATCATGAAAAAGATCAACAGCCATATATCGCTTTATTAATTTTATGTAATCACACGTCGCTTTTAGTAAATTCAATATACAACTTAATATCTAGATTATCATTAGATTTATTATTATTACTACACCCTGTACTATATTCTATAAGGGATAAAGATGGTTGCATACAAGATATTATATTAGATATTAATTCTGATTTAGAAAATATCACTAAAGAGTGTTTTATTTTTGTTAAAATATCTGGTGAGTTCAGTGAAGATAAATTGTCTATTTTAGAAAATGATGTTAATAAATTACTCAATTTAGTAGATAACACTTATAATGCGTGGGCTCCACTGTTAAAAAAATTATCCTATATACAAAATCAATTACTTATACATACTCCTCAAAAAAATGATATTTCTCAATCTTTAAAGGATTCTTTATCATTTTTAAATTGGATAGCACATGAGCATTTTATGCTAATTGGAATAGTGGAATTTCAACTAATACCTAATACATCAATTATAGATAATCTAGGCGTAAAAGAAATTTGGCAAGATTATTATGAAGAAATAATCAGGATTATTAAACTATCTCCGAATGTCGAAAATTATCCTAATGAAATTTTAACCGGTAAAATTGGTATAAAATCTCCTGTACATAGGTCTGCTTTTTTAGATTTTATTTTAGTCAAAACTATTGATGATAACGGAGTATATAACGCAGGGTATATAGTACTTGGCCTATATGGCAGTGCGATGTATTTCAATTCTGTTATGGATGTACCGATATTAAGGAGTAATACTGAATATGTTCTAGATCATTCAGGATTCCCTAGGAATGGATATAATGCAAAAAAAATGAAAAATATTATATCTTCTTTACCTAGAGATGAGTTAATACAGTTAAATAAAGACAAATTATCTTACATATGTTTGTATATATTATCTAGTATACATAATAATTTAGGGAAACTTTTTATATATGAAGATTGGTCTCTTTCATTCGTTAGTATAATGATTTTTTTAAATAAAAAAGACTTTACAGCTGATGTACATAATAACATTAGTAAGTATTTTTCTGAACAATTCGGTAGCAATATATTTTTTGATCACACTAACGTAATCTCTGAAAATATTATACATCTATTTGCAAAAATTCCTAAATCTCTGGTAACAGCACCCCAAAAATCCTGTAATGAGATGGAACAAGATGTCATCAGTATGGTAGTAAACTGGCATGATAATGTGCGTAATAAAATTTGTGAAGAATACGGCAATTATAAGGGAGAAGGATTGTTTCAAGAAATAAAAAGTATTTTTCCTGGGGATTATCGATTAAAGTTTAGTGGTAGTTCTGTAGTAGAAGATATTCAATATTTATTGAAAGCTTCTGAGTTAAAGAAAGTACAATTTAATTTATTATCTATTAGTAGCAAAGAATTTATATTGAAAATATATAAACCCTATACAGATATTTCACTTTCAGAAATATTGCCAATAATAGAATCTATAGGATTCTATGCAAAAGACGGACAAAATTTTTCTATTCAACCAGCAAAATCACTACATAAAAGTTGGATATATATATTTAGTCTCACTACGCAAAATGTTGAAATTACTTTAGATTCTAAATTATTAAAAAATAATTTAGAAATAGCTTTAGGTAAAATGCTAGAGCATAATTTTCATATTAATCAATTAAGTAAACTATTATTGTTTGCAGGGCTTACTTGGAATAAGTTGCTATTACTTAGTGCCTTAACCAAGTATTTGCATCAGACTAATTTTCAGTATAGTACGAGTTATGTGGAATGTGTAATGGTTAGGCATCATACATTTTCACTGATGTTGGTAGAATTATTTGAAGTGAGGTTTTATAAAAATTCTCCATTAAAACTTAGTTATAGTGAAATCAAAAAGCAAATCTTACTTTATTTAGATAAAGTAATCAAAATTTCTGAAGATCAAGTGTTGCGTTCTATGTATTTGTTAATAGAGTCTATGAATAGGACTAACTATTATCAAAAATACTTTAATTCAGACCATGTAGATGATTACATATCTTTTAAGTTTGATTCCAGAGCAGTACCTAATTTACCATTACCATTACCACACGCTGAGATATTTGTTTACTCAACTCAATTTGAAGCTATTCATTTAAGAGGTAATAAAATCGCTAGAGGAGGTATAAGATGGTCCAATCGTATAGAAGATTACCGTACGGAAGTATTGGGATTAATGAAATCTCAAGTAACAAAAAATAGTATAATAGTGCCTAGTGGAGCAAAAGGAGCTTTTTATGTTAAGTTTGATGAAGAATCATTCAATTCCAAAGAAGATTATTTGAAACAAGTAATAGAATGTTACAAGAATTTTTTGAGAGGATTATTAGATATTACAGATAATATTGTCGATAGTAAAATCACATTATGTGATACCAATAGTATAGTATATGATGAACTTGATCCATATTTAGTAGTAGCAGCAGATAAAGGTACTTCTAGCTTCTCTGATTATGCAAATTCTGTATCTCAAGATTATAATTTTTGGTTAAAAGATGCATTTGCTTCTGGAGGTTCTTTCGGGTATGACCACAAAAAAATGGGTATAACAGCAAAAGGAGCTTGGGTATCTTTGAATCATCATCTCAATAATATTAATCTAGATATAGAAAATGATATCATAAGCTTTATAGGAATAGGAGATATGTCAGGGGATGTGTTTGGTAATGGTATGTTGCTTTCAAAAAATATTAAGTTGGTTGCCGTGTTTAATCATACTCATATTCTTATAGACCCTAATCCAGATCTCATTGCTAGCTATAACGAAAGAAAAAGGTTATTTGATTTAACTAGGAGTAATTGGGATGATTATGATAAAAAGGCTCTTTCAGCAGGAGGGCAAATATATAATAGGCTCGATAAGGCTTTGGTGTTATCTAAAGAAATTAAACAACTTTTGGGGGTTCAAGAGGTAGATTTTCTTACTGCAGATGAAATGATAAAGAAAATTATGAAGTTGGACGTCGATGTGATATGGAACGGCGGTATAGGAACATTTGTAAAATCTTCTATTGAAAATAATATAGATGTAGCAGATAAAACTAATGATAATATTAGATGTAATGCAAAAGATTTAAGGGCTAAAATATTTATAGAAGCAGGTAATTTAGGGGTATCTCAGTTAGGTAGAATTGAATATGCTATGAATTCTGGAATGATCAATACAGATTTTATTGATAATTCTGCTGGGGTGGATTGTTCAGATCGTGAAGTTAATATCAAAATTCTTCTGAATAATGCTCTAGATAAAGGAAAAATTTCATTAACTAAAAGAAACCAAATATTAATGAATATGTCCACACAATTGGAGAAATTTATATTAAGAGATAACTATGATCAAAATCAATCATTAACTATCACTGAATTTTCATATTCTTTAAATATAGGTCTATTTAGTTATTTAATATTTGAACTAGAAAAAAATAAATTACTTAACAGTAAATTGGAGTTTCTACCTGATAGACAAGAGCTAGAAAAGCGTAATACAAATCGTGAAAAAATTACTAGGCCAGAACTTGCTATCTTACTATCTTACAGTAAGATATATTTAAAATCTTTGTTAGCAGATTCAGATTTAATTGATGATAAGTATTTTCAAAATTATTTATATCAATATTTTCCTGAAGTGATAGTCAGGGATTTTTATGAAGAAGTGAATTCTCATCCATTAAGAAGAGAAATAATAATTACAATAATTGCTAATAACATAGTAAATAAGTTAGGAGGTACTATAATTGTAGCTATCCAATATGAAACAGGATGTAAAATTTGTGATGTAGTTCGGGCATATTTTATAATATGCGAATTATTCGATATAGATCATTTATGGCAATCTGTATCACAGTTAGATAGTAAATATTGGATGAAGATAAAAAATATGATCTTCACTAAGATAGTTCAGTTAGTTAAAATTGGTATCAATTGGATTGTTACAAATGTCAAACATCCACTTGATATTAGTAGTACGATTAGGCAGTATAGTTCAGTTTGTAAAGAATTACTTACCGATAGTGGGGGTATTTTAACTAAGAGCAAGATGCAATATTATAGAAAAGTTATTGAACAGTATACTACTCAAAAAATACCACAAATATTAGCAGAAAAATTAGTCACTCTGGAATTATTAAAGTCTATATTGGATATATCTTATGTCGCTAATACAGTATCTGGCGATATAGCAAAAATTGCAGAAGTATATTTTTTTGTAGGAGAAAATCTTAAAATAGAATGGTTACGTGATAAATTATTAGAAATCAAAACAGATATCTCATATTGGAGTAAAATTTCTATACAATCTTTATGTGAAGATTTTTATTCACAACAACGTAGAATAGTAGATCACCTTATTAAGAATTCTGTTTTGTTACATGGCAATTTTGATGTATCATCCTGGATGGATAGTCATAGGAGTATGTTGGGTGTGTTTTTTGATTTTATAGAGGAAATAAAATTACAAGATATCAATATCGGTATGTTAATGTTAGCTAATAAAAAACTAGAAATGTTTTTACATAAAATGCAACAATAGTCATTTATACACTTTAATCTTTTAGATGTCTTGTTATGGTTTGTCATAGAGTTATAATTGATCATATATGAAGTATGTAATCTTTGTTTATTCTATAACTTACACTGCTTTATTGATGTTATGTATAAAATTTATCTTAGATCATATAAAAATACGTGGTAAGAATAAAAAGAAAAAATAGGATAATATTTATTGTTTTATTTATATTTATTATCTTGGGTGTAGTAGGGCTCTTGCATGGGTTAGAAGAACATATAGTGTATTTTAAGTATCCATCTAAACTATCTAGCAGAGATTTGCAGGATTCTCGTATAAGGTTAGGAGGAGTGATTAAGGAGCAATCTATAGTGACACATCATGACAATAGTAGATTCATTATTACAGATGATATTAAGGATATCAATGTCAGTTATATTGGAGATTTACCTATCCTATTCCGAGAAAAACAGGGTATAGTAGTAGAAGGAAGTTTTATAAATTCTACAGAGTTTATAGCATCCAAAATTATTATCAAACATGATGAGTATTATTTCCCCAAACATTAGGGAATTAGGTATTTTAAGTAGGAGTGTGATTTTTTTTATTTTTTTGCTAAATAATTTTTTGTTATTACTGTTTTTTATAAAAATTATTTTAATTTTATACTAAACTACCACAGTTATCCTATTTTAAGTAAGCATATATTTATTAGCAATGTTAATATAGTTTTATATTATGATTTGGTCAGTACAAGAAATTGAAGAAGCTTTATCAATGAAGCTTCCTTTGATGAATAAGAATAGTTTTTTAGGTAGATTAGAATTTAATTCGCAAAATATACAGGAAGGTGACATATTTGTTACCCTACCAGGGAGCTTAGCAAGTTCACTAGGAGGAAAAGACGGACATGATTTCGTGTTTTCTGCTTTAGCAAAAGGTGCAGCAGCAGTTATTCTAGATAGGGATATAGAAGCTATTAGTGAAATAGATCCTAAACAATTGATTAAAGTAAGTGATAGCTTTTATTCATTAGAGTTGCTTGCACGATATAAAAGAGCTAAGTCTAAAGCTTTATTTGTAGCTATTACAGGGAGCTATGGCAAAACTACTACAAAAGATCTAGTAGCTTTAATGCTTAGTGCTTATGGCAAAACATTCAGAGGTAGAAGAAATTTTAATAATCAATTAGGGGTTTTAATGAATTTGGCATCTATGCCAGATGATATCGAATATTCTGTATTAGAGGTTTCAGTAGCTTATCAGGGTGATATAATTAAGAATGCTACAATAGTTAAACCTGATATATCTATTGTGACTTCTGTATCTGAAACTCATCTAGAATCCTTGAAAAATGTGGAGACAGTAGCTAAAGAAAAATCTGAAATATTCTCCTTGCTAGATAATAACAAAGGTATTGCCATATTAAATAGAGACAGCAATTTCTACAATATCTTATGTGATAAGTTAAATGATTTAAATATACAAAATATTTTAACTTTTGGTAGATCAGAAAATGCTGATGTTGTTTATGTATCGTATAAATCTACAGTTTCTGATCTTTCTGTAGTAAATGGTAAAAATTTAGTACAAAATAGTGATGTAGTTTTGTCTAACTGTGTTTCATTAGAATATTTAGTTGCTGGTAAAAATATCAAATTTGATCTATCAGAATTAATAGCTGAGCATATGGGAGAAAATTTTCTATCGGGCTTTGCTGTATTGCATGCATTGAATCTGGATATCTCTAAAGCTTTGGAAGTTATTCCTCAATTTAGGTTAAGAGCATCTAGAGGTAAGATAGTTCACGTGAATAAGTATAATAAACAGCATAATCTTATCTGTGATTATTTTAATAATAATCCCTATGCATTGAAAACTGTAATAAATTATTTGGATGTATTGCAGAGCCCTCATAAAATTGCTGTAGTTGGTGATATGCTGGGGTTAGGAGAGCAAGAAGTGAATCTTCATATCGATATTATAAAAAGGTTACTAAGATCTTCAGTTCAGCAAGTGGTATTTATAGGTTCTATTTTTAAATCTATTATTCACCTTTTTCAAGAAGAATTTTGTCAATATAAAATAAAGAATAATTCATATATCGAGGTAAAAGAATTTATATCAGAGATCGAAAAAGTTATTTTATCTGATTCATTAATTTTGATTAAAGGTTCAAGAAAATTAAACTTAGAAAAAATTGTAGAGCATTTTGGTGTAGTAGATGTTTTATAATTTATTGTTTGATGAGCATATAGTATTTAGGACTATAATAGTTATTATATTGAATTTTATTATATCTATGTTTGCCTATCCTGTATTTATTTTTTTTATCAAAAAAAGTAAATATTATAAGCAACCAATAAGATTAGATGGCCCTAGTACTCACCTGATCAAGTCTGATACCCCAACTATGGGAGGTATAATTCTTATATTCATTATAAATTTTTCTTTAATATTATTTGCTGACTTGACTAATATCTATATCTGGTTACTAATATTTACTTCTATTGGGTTTGCTGCTTTAGGATTCTATGATGATTATAGCAAAGTCAAACTTAATACACATAGGGGCATATCTGTTAAACAAAAATTATCACTTCAGATATTACTTGCAATTTTGATTATGATTATCTGTTTTTATACAAAGGAACATACAATTTTTACTACTAATGTTAAAATAGCTTTTATTAATTATGTTATAGATCTTAAGTATTTTTATCCAATTTTAGGAGTTTTTATAATAGTAGGGAGTTCAAATTCTATGAACTTGGTTGATGGCCTTGATGGGTTGAGTATTGGTATTACTATGATAATTATTACTAGCTTTATGTTTATAATTTATTATCATTATAATAGTGGGCTTTTTGACTTTATTGAGGATAATTTAATACAGATTAAAAATATTAAAGAGGTTATTATAGCATGTGCTGCAATAATAGGGGCAGGGCTAGGATTTTTATGGTATAATTCTAATCCAGCTCAGATATTTATGGGCGATACTGGAAGCCTTGCTTTAGGTGGAATAATTGGTACAATTGTTATTGTAACTAAAAATGAGTTTCTATTACTTATAGTAGGTGCATTGCTAGTAATAGAATCAATTTCAGTGATATTACAAGTTTACTATTATAAATTGACCAAAAAGAGGTTATTTTTAATGGCTCCTATACATCACCATTTTGAAAAGTTGGGTTGGGCAGAAAATAAAATAGTAATAAGATTTTTTATATTTTCTATAATATTATCTTTAGTTGCTCAATTAGCATTTTACTAATTTTAAAAGATGTTATGATATAGATCACTAGTGAGATTCCGGTAAATTATTTACTTATACAATAAAATATTAATATTTTTGATATGTCTAATACTAAATCAGCTAAATTATTTATTAATGGTAAAACATATGATTGTAAAATAAAACATGCTACTGTTGGTTCTGATGTTATAGATATTAGCAGCTTATATGCTGAATGTGGTTATTTAACTTATGATCCTGGTTTTGTATCTACTGCTTCTTGTGAATCTAGCATAACTTATATAGATGGAGAAAGGGGGGTATTGCGTTATAGGGGCTATGATATACAGGATTTGGCTAATAATTCTAATTTTATTGAAGTAGCTTATTTATTATTATATAAGGAATTACCAACAAAAACTGAATATAAAAATTTTGTTGATAAAATTATTAATCATTCTTTAATTCATAAAGATTTAGTAAATATTTTAAAGTCCTTTCCTGATTCTGCCCATCCTATGTCTATGTTAATGTCTCTAATAAGTTCTATGTCATTGTTTGAAAATAATGGTAATGTCTATACAGAAGAGAGTAGAGAAGCAAGTATTATTAAAATTCTTTCTACAATTTCTGTAATTGTAGCTATGATATATAGACACCATATAAAGCAAGATTTTTCTTTTTCTTCTTTATCTAATTTTAGTGGATTGACATATGTAGAGCAATTTTTATGTATGATGTTTTCTAGTAATGAAAGTGAATACCAAACAAACCCTATTTTTTCAAGAGCTCTCGAAAAAATTCTTATATTACATATAGATCATGGACAAAATGCTTCTACATCTACTGTCCGTAACTCCGGTTCTTCTGCTAGTAACTTATTCGCTTGTGTTAGCTCAGGTATTGCATCATTGTGGGGGCCGTTACATGGAGGAGCAAATGAAGCAGTAATAAGAATGTTAAAAGAAATAAACAATGTAAATAACATTCAGCATTATATCGATAGAGCTAAAAATCCTAATGATTTATTCAAATTAATGGGATTTGGACACAGGGTATATAAAAATTATGATCCTAGGGCTGTTGTTTTAAAAAGTACATGTTATAAAGTACTAAGTGAATTGAAGTTAGATTCCTCTAATAGTTCGCTTAAAATTGCGCAAGAATTAGAAAATATTGCTTTAAGTGATGAATATTTTATTAAACGCAAGTTGTATCCGAATGTAGACTTTTATTCCGGTATAATATATGAAGCTATAGGGATACCAATATCTATGTTTACGGTTTTATTTGCTTTAGCGAGAACAGTCGGCTGGTTAGCTCAATGGAAAGAAATGTGGAATAGTAATCATTTAAAAATATCAAGACCAAGGCAACTGTATACAGGGCAAGTGCATCGTGAATTCATCAGTATTGAAGATAGGTAGAGTTCAAAGAAAGCTGTGTGCAAATAAATATACAAATTTTCTTCTTAACAGAATCTGCTGGAAAGGGTTTCATATACGATGATGAGTCCTTGTTAAGTATATTTCATCATCATGTGGTAATTATTAATCGGCACTATTTTTAATCATGTAGAACAATCAGGAAAAAGTAAAATACCAATACTATAAGTAATATATATTATTTAACTTTTCCTCTAATGCACTTGTTAAGCTCCCTGGTAAGGTAATAAATATGCACCTTCATGTATTAGTACTTAACATCCCACTGTAGTTGTTGAGTCTCTTACTGAAGAAGAAGTTTCATGTATATCCAAATGCTAGGAAATTCCTTTAATAGGAGTACCGTATCTAGAACGGCCTTGTTTTCTAGACTTAACACCCTGCGCATCCAGAGCGCCACGTACTATATGATATTTCACTCCAGGTAAATCAGGGACTCTCCCCCCTCTTACAAGGACAGCGGAATGTTCTTGTAAATTATTGCCTTCGCCAGGTATATATGCATTTACGTATTCTCCATTGCTAAGACGTACTCTAGCCATTTTACGTTGAGCTGAATTAGGTTTCTTAGGAGTAACAGTTTTTACCAAGGTACAAATTCCTTTTAAAAAAGGATTATTTTTCAAAGCAGGGGAGTTACTTTTTTGAATTTTGGATTTTCTATTGAATCTGACTAGCTGATTAGTTGTAGGCATTAAAATATCTTATCGGATAATGTTGCATTATACTATAAACTGTAAATTGTATGGTGGTTATAACCCACACTCATTGACCCCGGCAGTCTATTACTAAATATGATATATGTCAATTAAAAATGCATAAATCTTTATACATTATAGAGTCAAGTCTATTGTGTTTTATCAGGTTTTTTTATATCATGACTGTTCTTCAATACTTCAAAGTCATTTTTTAATTTTAAAAAACTGTTTCTTAATTGGTTGAACTCTTCTCGAGTTACATAATTTCCTTTAATTAAATTCAGCTCTAAATACTCATTACAAGTCTTTTTTATTATTTCATTTCCTTGATTTATTATTGAGCCTGTGCCACGTAAAATTTTAAAAATATTTTTGTTCATAATATTTTTTGTATTTGAATTATAGCTAATAAAATTATTTGACTCTTTTGAGTCGTATTTGTATAAGGAAATTAAAATTAGATCGCAAGATTTAGGAGCTACTACTCAAGCATATATAAGACATTTAGTTCATAATAATTTTTAAAACTATTAATCAATTGTCATATAATATCGGATAAACAAAGAATAATGATTATTAATAATTGAGAGCTTAAACATTTTATATTATTGAATGATATTTTTTGTAATTCCTTATCCTCTTTGTTATTGGCAACAAAATTTATATTTTAAGTAAAGCATTCTTTAACTAATTATCATAATATCCTAATAAATTCAATTAATATAGCTTGTTTATCATAATTGGTAAACATAATTATTATTTTGTATGCATTATTAGTATATCGCGTGTTTGAGTAAATAATGATTAACTAATCTAGTAGTATTACTTATTGATATATAACATGCTATCATTTTCTGTTAGTTTTTACTTGATTTAGTAATTAATATATAATTTATTGCTAATAATGTTATTATAATTTATATCTATACTGTATTTCAGTTTTATACCTCATACAAATAAGTGCATATAATGAATAATTATTTGGAATCTCAAATGCGGAGTGCCCTAAGTAAAAATATTGATAGGAGAGTTTTGTTGGTAGAATTAGTTAATCGTTATGAGATATCTATTTTGAATCATAATGTGACTAACATTAAAAAAATCTTTACTGAAATTGTATTAGAAGTTTGCAAAGATTTTGGAATTTCTGATGTGTTACCTTCAGATGACATTTCTAAACATTATATATTGCTTGATTTTGATATTTCAACTACTAAAAAGCTTGCTTTGAAAATTTTAGAGCAAACAGGTATGTATTATAATATAGAATATCCTGACATCATTATTGATGTAGTATCTTCTAGTGCTAGCTATAGCAGCGCATCTTATGATGTGGTCATGCTAGATAATTTACTGAATTATGGGATATTCAATCATAAATATAAATTTTATTGTTATGAAGAAAATTTATTAGAATTTGTAAACCTATATGAACGTAATACTAAAATTACTTTACTTAAGTCATCTATTTTTGATGATAGTAAAATAAAATTTATGTATCAGCCTATAGTGGATTGTAAAAATGGTCATATTGTCTATTATGAATGCTTACTTAGAGTTTATGATGGAAATGATTTTATATCCGTAGGTTCTATAATGCCTTACATAAGAACTAGAAAATTAAGTACAATAATAGATATCAAGGTATTTAATATGGCAATTACAGAGCTAAAAAAAGATCCTAAATTAAAATTATCAATTAATATATCTAATATTGGTATTGTAGATTCAGAAGTACTGAACGTTGCCGAAGAGTTACTATCTGATAAATCTGTTGCAGTACGTTTAATAATAGAAATTACAGAAACTAATTTAAATGATAATATTTATCTAACTAAAAAATTTATTAATAGATTACACAAATTAGGTTGTTCATTCGCATTAGATGATTTTGGAGCTGGATTTACTTCCTTTAAGCAATTATGGAAATTACCTATAGATATTATTAAAATTGATGGAAGTTATATCACCAATATACTAAGTAATAATCATAATAGATTTTTTGTTGAAATAATGATTAAAATTTCCAATCATTTTGGACTTAATACTGTAGCAGAATTTGTTGAAAATGCTGAAGTAGCAAAGTTTTTACAGTATATGAATATAGATGCAATACAAGGTAATTTTTTATTGCCTGCATCAAATAAAAGAATAGATTAATTAACTAATATGAAATATGTCAGTTATTGATGATTTGAAATTTTCACTGGATCTGATTCCTGCAGTAAGTATCTATGGTAAAATAATAAAAATACATATTACCACTATAGAATGTGTAGGCATAGAGCGGCATTCTTTTATTGGTAGTATTTGCAGTATAGAAAAGAATAAAAAAGAAATTATCCTTTCTGAAGTCATAGGTTTTAATAAAGATGTTACTATATTGATGCCATTTGGAGATATAGCAGGTCTCAGCACTGGTTCTGAAGTACGGGTCTTAGGGGATATATACTCTAGCATATACCCGGATATGACCTGGCTTGGTAGAATGCTGGATGCTTTTGGCAATCCTATAGATGATTACGCAGATTCTATAATGAAAAGGGGTACAAAACAGTATCAGCTTAGAGCTAATGTTATCCCTTCACAAAAACGTAATATAGTTGGAAATAAAGTAGAAATGGGTATAAAAGCGATAGATATATTTGCTAGCTGTTGTAGGGGGCAGCGTATGGGTATTTTTTCTGGTAGTGGAGTAGGCAAGTCTGTGCTAATTTCTATGTTAACTAGAAATGCAAATTTTGATGTAAAGATTATTGGATTAATAGGAGAAAGAAGCAGAGAAAGCAAAGAATTTATTAATAAATATCTGGGTAAAGAAGGGCTTAAAAATGCAGTAATAGTTGTAGCAAATGGTAATGAATCTGCGCTAATGAGAAAGAGGGCAACTTATTTAACAATGACTATCGCTGAGTATTTTAGAGATCAAAATAAAGAAGTGTTGTGTATAATAGATTCTATGACCAGATTTGCTATGGCACAAAGAGAAATAGGTTTAGCCCTTGGTGAGGCTCCAACTTCTAAAGGTTATACTGCCTCAGTTTTTAGTGAATTACCAAAAATACTAGAAAGAGCAGGTCCTGGTACTAAAAGTTCTAGTATCACTGGCTTATTTTCTGTATTGGTTGAAGGAGATGATCATAATGAACCCATAAGTGACGCTATGAGAGGTGTGTTGGATGGTCATATAGTATTGAACCGCAGTATTGCTGAACGAAATAGATATCCTGCTGTCGATATATTAAAAAGTATTTCTAGGATGCTACCTGGGTGTAATACTGAGTTGCAAAATAGGAATATTAACCGTGCTAAAAAATATATTGCACTTTATGAAGATATGTCAGATCTTATTAAGATAGGAGCCTACAAACATAATTCAAATCCTGAAGTGGATCTTGCAATTAAATATTACAGAAAAATAGATGAATTAATTAGGCAGGCGCCTGATGAGTATTGTTCTATTGAAGATGCTTACCAAGCACTGGAACAAATTATCTCTAATTAAATAATGCTTTGATTGAGTTTATGGGTTTAGTGAATCACAGTAATACTCTAAACAATTTAATCAAAATCAAAAAAAATGATATATTAGAACTACAAAATGTTATTCGAAAATACAATACTAATAGAGATTCATTAAAAAGCCAATTATGCATCTTACAGGATAATCAAAAACATGAAATCCAAAAATATTATTCACCAGAATATTTACCTATATTGAATGATTATATCTCATCTACAGATTCTTTAAATACAGATTTACTTAATAAAATTGCCGATATTAACAATAAACTAGCGTTGGTTCAAGATGAGTTATTAAAGCATTTTACTGAGTTAAAGCAATATGAAACATTGCTAGCGAATAATATACAAATCCAAATAGAGCAAGAAAAAAAATCAGAGCAATCATCTCTTGACGAGTATTATATACAAAATCACGCTGATAAGGATAAAAAACATGATTTAGGTTGATCTATAATATACTAGCAATATATTTCATATAACTTTATTATGGGCTAATTTTATTAAAATGATGCTTAGTATTAGATACAGGTATTCGTTATCTTTTTCACTTCCATTTAGCTGAGTGATAGGGCATATATTTAGTTTTTCTTTATTTAATTGAGAGGCCCCAATAAGATTATCTAAAACAAAGTCAGTGTTAAGGTCAGCTTTTTGAATGTGATAGTTATAAGGTAGTATATTTTTAAATATAGCAGTTGGATTCAATAGAATTGATATAATAAATATAACTACTGAGAGAAAAAACATTACAAACTATTGCTTAGTTCAGTAAACTTAACAATTTTCATTCACCGTATAAATATATATTAAAATATATTTACTTTTATTTCAATCAAAAAATTAATATTTATTAATATAATAAAATATAAGAGGTTCAAAAAAAATATGTAATATCTATCTAAGTGAAATCAGCGATTTTTAAAATTTACTAAATAACAACAACAATTAATTTGATTAATAACTCCTAAAAAGGGCAGTTGCAGCCAAAGTAAGTTATGTGCTACAATGGGGCTAACCTACCCTTTTTACTTCTTTTACTTCTTACTTAACTTATTATAATCATATCTTTTTATAGATGTACCCTGAGACCTAGAAGTACACTCATAGCAACAGTTCTATTTTTAAATTTAATTTCTGGAGCTTCATTGTATCCTGTTTTTATCACTTCTTGTAACTTTTTTGTTGATTCTGAGTCAAGGTTATTGCCTTTAATTTTTACGCTCTTTATTTTATCAGAAGGTTTACCTAAAAAAGCAACTTGTAGACCCAAGTCTAAATCTACATTATCTGATAAAGGTATTGACGCAATGTTATCAACAGTTGCAGCAAAACCTACTGCATTTTTGCCTTGCATATTAATTTCAGTTATTGCTGTGCTATTATCGTTAGGATTTGATAATTTTGTATTACTACTAAAGTTCATAAAATTTATTCCTATACCTAATTTAGAAGACAATTTTATAGGTCCGAAATCTTCATTATTCCAGTTATATCTTCCGCTTATAATTATTGCATGAGATGTGAATTTAAATTGCTGTGATTTCAATTTGTTGCCATCCTCATTCTGCGAATCTATACCTGTAACTCTTAGAAAGTTATCGATGTCTTCTTGTTTGTTCTTAGAGAGTGAAAATTTTTTTAAAGGTAAATCATAGTATGTGTAATTCAACTCTGCTGCAAATCTATTTGAAAAACTATATCCTATCCCTCCAAAAAACATAGGGGCAACCTTGGAACTGAAATCCTTTGTTCCTTTTTCACTTACTAGTTTGAATTTATTAGAGAAAAATTTAATCCCACCTCCGAAATTTAGATATACCCCGTTTCTATCTGGAGCAGTATTATTTGTATCTGCTAAAATTGTTGTAGAGAGTAATGACAACATACCGCATTGTATTAGTATTTTTTTAATTTTCATTCTGTTTATTTATATAAGTTTAATTGAATAAGATTAACAATTTATCATCTAAATGTTTTAGTTTTTAACTAAGTACAGTTAGACAGCCACGTAATATAATGTTTTTTTATCAATTTATCTAGTATTTTTTTCAATAAAATATAGAAATAATTTTAATCTGTGACATTTATGTATCTATATATGAAAATTACTTAACAATATTATCGATGTTATTTGTAGAGTTTTAGTAGTAATTTTTATTGACTCAATTATCAAGATTATTAATTGGAGGATTTTAATTGATATTATTTGTCTATTTTCCTATTTGTTTACTATAGATTAAATAAACAAAATTATCAATTATCTTATTGTAATCTTTTGTTAATAGCAATAGAATGTTGTCTGTGGTGCATAGAAAATCTAGGGTGTAGATCTAGCATCTTAAAAAGATTTATTCAATGTTTTGTATCAGTTTTTATTGCAAGTATTTGTTGTTTTGATACATATAGTTTTAATATTTATACAGATTAAATAGTTAGATATGGATGATAATTTAGAATCAACAGATAGAGATATTTTACCTATAAGTTTTGAAACTGAGATGCAACGCTCCTACATGGATTATGCAATGAGCGTAATTATTAGCAGAGCTATACCTGATGTACGAGATGGATTGAAGCCCGTTCACCGTCGTATTTTATTCGCGATGCACTCTGGGGGCTATAGCCATGATAAATCTTATAAAAAATCTGCCAGAATCGTAGGTGATGTCATAGGTAAATATCATCCTCATGGAGATGTTGCAGTTTATGATGCTTTAGTAAGGATGGCTCAAGAATTTTCTCTTAGAATTCCTCTGGTTGATGGCCAAGGGAATTTCGGTTCTGTAGATGGAGATGCTCCGGCTGCAATGAGATATACTGAATCTAGATTGGCAAAAATTAGTTCCTCTTTGCTTTCTGATATAGATAAAGATACAGTGGATTTTACTCTTAATTATGATGACTCTGAGTATGAGCCTAGGGTACTGCCATCTGTATTCCCTAATTTGTTGGTCAATGGTAGTGGGGGGATAGCTGTTGGTATGGCTACCAATATTCCTACGCATAATATAGGAGAAGTCATCGATGCTTGTTTGGCATATATCGATAATCATGACATTGACATAATTGATATGTTGAAATTTATAAAAGGTCCGGATTTTCCAACTGGAGGGGTAATATTAGGCGCTAAGTCAATTCAAGAAGCATATTTAACTGGTAAATCCGTTATAACTTGTAGGGGGAGATGCAATATAGAAAATAATGCTGATGATAAAAATACTATTATTATCACTGAAATACCATATATGGTTAATAAATCTAAGTTAATAGAAAAAATTGCAGATTTAGTCAAGGATAAGAAAATTGTTTCCATAAGTGATATCAGAGATGAATCAAATAAAGATGGTATAAGGGTAGTAATTGAAATGAAAAAATATGCAAATCCAAAATTATTACTTAATCAACTATATTCTTATACTCCGCTGCAAAGTAGTTTTGGAATCACACTGCTAGCCCTTGATAAAAATATGCCTAAAGTAATGAATATAAAGGAGATTATAGCAGCATTTATAGAGTTTAGAGAGGAAATAGTAACGAAACGCAGTATTTTCTTATTAAATAAATCTAAAGATAGAGCCCATTTATTGGTTGGGTTGATGATTGCAATCAATAATCTTGATTTGGTGATTTCTATTATTAGAAATTCAGCTAGTGTAGCAGAAGCTAAAAGCTTGTTATTAGAGAAATTTTGGGATTGTACTGATATTCTTGATATCATTATGTTGATTGATGAAAATTTAGTGACAATCAAGAATAATAAAATTGCTTTAACAGAGCACCAGATTAAGGCAATTTTAGATATGAAATTACAGCGTTTGACAATGATAGAAAAAAATAAGCTCGAAGAGGAACTGAGGTTTTTAAAAAATGAAATATCAAAATATATTAACATTTTAAGTTCTAGAGATACATTATTATCTGTTTTAAAATCAGAGTTGCTAGAAGTAAAAGAAAAATTCAATACTTCAAGATTAACAGAGATCTACTTAGAAGATATAGAACATAATTTAGAGGATCTAATAGAAAAAGAAGATATGGTGGTAACAGTAACTCATAGTGGTTATATTAAACGTGTACCATTAGCTCATTATAAATCTCAGAAAAGAGGAGGTAAGGGTAGAGCAGGGTTACTAATGAAAGATGAAGATATTACTACAAAAATATTTGTAGATAATACCCATAGTAGTTTATTGTTTTTTTCTAATATAGGTAAGGTTTATAGTTTAAAATTTTATAAATTACCGTTAGGGAATCTACAAAGTAGAGGGCAGCCTATAATTAATTTATTGCCGTTGCAATCTGGTGAAAAAATTACAACTATCATGCCATTGCCCCAAGATCAAAATAGCTGGGATAGTTTATATCTTATGTTTGTCATTTCTAGTGGATTAGTTAGGAGAAATGCTTTACAAGATTTTACTAAGCTTTTATCTAGTGGCAAAATTGCTATATCTCTTGAAAATGGCGAAAAGTTGGTTGATGTTAAAGTATGTAATAAAAATGAGCATGTATTTTTAGCTACTAGATTTGGTAAGGCTATACGTTTCCCTGTAAATAGTATTAGGGTATTTAAGGGCAGAACTTCTAGAGGTATAAAGGGAATAAAGCTAGTACAGGATAAAGATGCAGTTATATCTATGGAAATTATTCAAGGTTTGAATACAAACATCCAAGAACGCGAGGCATATTTATCAATACCATTTATCAAACGTATTAAATTTATGAGTAATATAGAAAATTTTGGATCTAGTAATTTAGAATCAATTCTTAAAAAATCTAATATAGATACTTCTAGTTTAAATCTGGAATTTAGCAAAATTTTAGAAATGGCTCAATCTGAAGATTTTATACTTACTATAGGAGAAAATGGGATAGCTAAAAGTAGCTCTGTGTATGAATATCGTGTTACATCTAGAGGTGGGCAGGGTGTTATTAATATGAGTATTTCAAAAAAAACTGGTCAAGTAGCATTAGCTATCAAAGCAAATATAAAAAATGAAATAATGATTATCACTAATAAAGGTCAAGTGATAAGGTCAAGGTTAGATGCTATCAGAGCTACTGGGCGTGTTAGTAGTGGAGTGAAATTATTTAATACAGATAAAGATAATCACGTCGCTTCAGCTTCTCTTATTGAAGAAGATGTGGTGAATGGGCTATATTCTGCTGAATAACTGTAATTCATATCTTATCTATATAAGCATTTTTAGTTTTCATGTATTTTCAGATTGTTAATGCTGTATTAATGATTTTAGGTACAGCAGTGGGCGCTGGTATGTTGGGGTTACCACTATCTATTGGTAGATCTGGCTTTATTATATCTGCAATCACCACTGTAGCAGTGTGGTATATTATGTTTTGTACAGGTATCATTTTATCTGAGGTGGTGGTATGGAATAAACATCAAGATCAAAAATTGCCTTCTATAGTTTATAGATTTTTAGGTAAGAAATATAGCGTTCTAGTCAGTTTTATATTTTTGTTTCTTTATTATTGTTTGATGATAGCCTATTTTGCAGCTGGAGTACCAATATTAGGAGAGCTTTTATCAATACCAAATATTTTCTTGAGTTATATTATTTTTTTATGTTTTTTTATTGTTTTGATATATTTAGGTGAAAAATTAATAGGTAAATCAAATATTTTAATGTCATTATTTTTATGTTTGATATTGATAATATTAATCACAATACAATCTCGTGATGTAATACACGGTAATTTAATCAATTTAGATTTTGCTAATATTTTTGTTGGAGTTCCTATATTATTTGGGGCTTTTGGATATCATAATATTATCCCTTATATTTGTAGATTATTAGACTATAATACACGTTATATTAGGATATCGATATTTTCCGGGACTATGTTGGTGTTATTGATTTATATAGCATGGGAATGGGTGATAATAGGCTCTATTGATAAATCATTAATAGAACAATATTTTTTTACCGGTTCAAGTATAGCGTTGGTATTTAAAACTGATACTATTGTAGCGTTATTATTGAAATATTTTGCCATTTTTGCTATTAGTACTTCAATGTTAGGTGTTGCATTTTCTGTTTTAGATTTCTTAAATGATAGTATTTTCTTGAATTATTTTAATAGTCGATATATTAAAAAACATTTAATTTTAACATTAATAGTACTTATACCACCTTGCGTTTTGGCTATGTTTAATCCTGATATTTTCTATACTATACTTGGCATTGCTGGAGGTTTTGGTGAAATTATTTTAAATGGTATATTGCCTGTGATATTATTTTATTATGGTCATCATAAAAATAAATTATTTTCTAATATGAAATATTGTAATAGTAGAAATATATTGAAATTTTTTACTACATTTTTTTTATTAATGATTATCTTGGAATTCTATAATTTATTTCATTAATTTTTTAGAATCATTGGTAAGAATTCTTGCTAATGATACAAGAATTGATTATAATCAGCCCAGTTGTTTGAATTAATTAATGCTAGTATTGTGAAATGGATAACTTAGCTCAATTTATTTGGCTAAATGGACGGTTTGTTCTTAGTTCAGAATGTAATATTTCTTTATTAACACATAGTTTTCATTATACCGGTTCTGTGTTTGAAGGAGAAAGGGCGTATAATGGTAAAATATTCAAGCTTAGGGAACATTCAGAAAGATTATTAAGATCAGCTTTATCTATAAATTTAAAAATTAAGTATAGTGTAGATGAAATTATTAATGCTAGTGAAGAGTTAATAATTAAGAATAATTTGTATAATGCTTATGTTAGGCCTATAGTTTGGCGTAGCACTTCTTCTTTAAGGATTAGTGATAAAGTACAAAATACAGTTGCAGATGTAGCAATATTGGCATTACGATTTTCTAATGAGGATTCTATAACTTCTCCTACACCTATGAAGCTTTGTGTTTCAAAATGGAAGAAAATCCATTGTGATTCTATACCAATACAAAGTAAGACTTCTGCAGGCTATATTATGTCTGTGCCTGAACAGGAGTTGGCGCTCTCTAATGGATATGATGATTGTTTATTTTTAGATCTGAACAATTATGTTGCAGAGTGCAGCGTTAGTAATGTTTTTTTTGCTAAATCTAATGAAATAGTTACACCTACCGTTCGTAACTGTTTAAATGGCATTACTAGACAGGTGATAATTAAAATAGCTAAAAAATTAGGTTTTGTTGTTCGTGAATTAGATCTTACATTAGATCAGCTGGTAGATTATGATACTTGTTTTGTTACCGGTAGTTCGGTAGAGGTGAAAGCAGTTGCTTGTATTGATACTTTGAGTAAAGTTGGTAAATTATTATTTCCTAATAATATAACTACAGATTCTGTTATCTCGGAATATAAAAAAATTGTAAGAGAATAGTTATATTATGTTGGGCATATAGTTTTGTTGTTAAATGTATTTTATTAATTAATTATTTTGTCGTTTTTATTATGAGTAAAGCTAAAATTGGTTCTAAAAATAATCCTTCAGGTCGTTCTCAGTCATTAGATTATTTTTATAATAATCAAAAAGTTAGGCCTGTAAAGTTTATTGATAATTTTAAGTCTTGTTTGGCTGCAGAATATTATGATTCTGGTGAATTGGTTAAAGATAAACATAACAATTTATTAACTTGGAATATTGTAGTTAATAATGCAGTAAGGAAATAATATGTTCGTAGTTATATTATAGCTGTTTATTTTTGAATTTATTAATGTTAGATACTAACAAATTGATATTCCTTGATAATTTTATCTAGTAGTGTTACTATGCTTTGTGTCAGTTAATTGTATGAATATGAAATTTTTTATAAGATGAGTATAGAAAAGAAAGAAGATTTTAGTGAAATAGTGGATTCTGAGAGTGATCTAAAGAGTGATAAGGTTGATATATTTTCTGATATTAGGTATATATGTCGTTCTACTTCTTTGATATTGGATTCTTTACAAAGAGGATTTGACGTAGCACAATTACCAAGTGGGGATGTTGTTGTCACAGAGATCAAGGTGGTTAATACTCATTATACGTGGAATCGTGACAAACATAAGATGGTTAAGATTGGTCAAAGTTAATATCAACGCTTGATTATTAGGGCTTTAGTAGTTCTTCTTGCATATATTGTAGAATTATAGCATTTTCTATTTTAGGTATTTTTATATTTCTTTCGTTCGGTAGCAATGTTGTATGCAAATAAAGTATTTCATAATTTATATAACGAATATAATATAGATGTCAGTAGCTCTATGAAAAGAGCTGATTGGTCAAGTACTAGATCTTTGATACTTAAAGGTAGGGATTGGATAGTAAATGAAATTAAAAATTCAGGATTAAGAGGTAGAGGTGGAGCAGGTTTTTATACAGGTCTTAAGTGGTCTTTTATGCCTAAAGATAGTGACAAACCTTCTTATTTAGTAGTGAATGCAGATGAATCAGAGCCTGGTACATGTAAAGATAGGGATTTAATACGGTATGAACCTCATAAATTAATTGAGGGTTGCTTGCTTGCTTCAGTTGCTATAGGCGCCCATGTTTGTTATATATATTTAAGAGGGGAATTCTTTAGAGAGTCATTTATATTGCAAAATGCGTTAGATGAAGCTTATAATTTAGGATTAATAGGTAAGAATTCTTGTAATTCTGGTTATAATCTTGATGTTTATTTGCATCGTGGAGCTGGGGCTTATGTGTGTGGAGAAGAAACAGCTTTGCTTGAAAGCCTCGAAGGAAAAAGAGGACACCCTAGGCTAAAGCCTCCTTTCCCAGCATCTAAAGGGCTTTATGATTGTCCTACTACTATCAATAATGTAGAATCAATAGCTCTAGTACCTACAATATTAAGGAAAGGATCAAGTTGGTTTAGATCTTTAGGAAAACCTAACAGTACAGGTACAAAGTTGTTTTCTATTTCTGGTCATGTTAATAATCCTTGCAATGTTGAAGAAGAGTTAGGAATTTCTCTTAAGCAATTGATAGAAAAATATGCTGGAGGTGTTTTAGGAGGGTGGGAAAATCTTAAAGCAATAATTCCAGGAGGGTCATCTGTACCATTGATACCAAAAGATATGTGCGGTGACTTAAGTATGGATTTTGATTCGTTACATTCTGTAGGCTCAGCACTTGGTACAGGTGGAGTAATAGTTATGAATCAATCTACTGATATTATATATGCCATTGCAAGGATTAGTAAATTTTATATGCATGAGTCTTGTGGACAATGTACTCCTTGTAGAGAAGGAACAGGGTGGATGTGGAGAATAATGAATAGATTTATTAAGGGTAATGCAGAAATTAGAGAGATTGATCAATTATTAGAAATTACATATCAAGTGGCAGGTGGTAATAGTATATGCGCTTTAGGAGATGCGGCAGCCTGGCCTATCCAGGGGTTAATTAGACATTTTAGAAGTGAAATTGAAGATAGAATTAAGAGTTATAAGCTTACTACGAGCTGAGTGCTGTTACTGAATATTAATGTAGTAATAGGTGTTTTAACTTGGTATATCTTAAAGTGTGATCACCACACCACAGTAAAGTCAAAAGTCAGTCTTTTCAACATCTCTACACTCAGTGAGTTTAATGAATTAGTAGTAAAACCCTGATATTTATTCTCTGATCACTAAAACAGATATGGATGAGTGTCTTACTATTTTTGAAGCATTTGATCCTAGCATGTAATTACCTAGTTGTGGTCGTATTGCTAAAACCATTATTAAATCAGCATTTACTTGTTCAGAGTATCTTATCACTTCATCATAAATTACTCCTCTAGATACATAATATTCTACTTCTACACTGTTATCATATATAGAATTATTTACAATATTTTTTAATTTTTTTAGTGAAACATTTTTTTGTTCTCTTATCCAATTTCTTGGTAAATAATCTTCTAACATCTGAATTCCAAAATTCGGTATAACATTTATAATGTGTATTTTAGAGTGAAAATCACTTACCATTTTCAATGCAGAAGACATTACAGACTGACTACGAGAACAATTATCCAGCAAATCAATTGGTACAACTATATTTTTAAACATATAGGCTTCTATTTTTATATGCAGAACCATCCAGAATATATACAACTATACATTATAACACAAAACAGTATTTTATCTCTATATTAAACATTTACAAATTATTATAATATGTTTTTTCATCTAAAGTGCCTTCAGTTTTGTCTATTATCAAAGTAATAGTTGCATCTCCTGTTATATTAATAACGGTTCTTAATAAATCAAGAATCCTATCTATACCTGCTATTAGTGCTATGCTATCTATATTAATATTAACTGATGATAGTACCATAGGTAACATTATTAAAGAAGCCCCCGGGATACCTGCCCCCCCTATGGATCCTAGTGTTGCCATCATTATTATAATGATATAATCGTTATAAGAGAGTGTTATGCCTAATGTTTGAGCAAAAAATATAGTAGTTAATCCTAAATTTATGGCCATGCCGTCCATGTTCATAGATGCACCAAGAGGTAAGATAAAAGAAGTACTAGAATTAGAAATACCAAGTTTATTAATACATACATCCATAGTAGTTGCTAAACTTGCTTTACTGCTACCAGTAGAAAATGCTATTAACTGATAATCTATACTTTTTTTGTAAAAAGGTATTGGTGAAATACGCGCAAATAATACTATAAGTATGCCAAATATTATATACTGTAATATCATAGCTATAACAATAGCTATTATCAGCTTAGATAAACAAAAAATTATACTTGTTCCTTGGTTTGCAATGACACATGCAGTTAAAACAAATGATCCATAGGGTGACAATAAAATTATCTGAGATATCATTTTTATGAATAATTTAGAAAGCACTGCAACAGAATTTTTTATTGCGGCATTTTTTGACTGCATTTTATTTATAGTAATACCCGTAAAAATCGCAAAAAACACTACTTGTAATATGTTGTTATTTGTAAAAGAATTTACAATATTATTAGGTATTATGTTGACTATAAAATATACTAAATCGAAATGGCTAGTCATATTTGGAGTATAGTTTAAGAATTCAATGCCTAGATCTAACCCTTTACCTGGTTTTAATATTATTGCTACACATAATCCAAATATTACTGCAAAAAAGGTAGTACTAAAATATGCAAATATTGATTTTGCGCCTACTCTTCCAAGAGACCTAGGATCACTAACGCTTGTTATACCAGAAATAATAGTGAAAAATATTAATGGTAGTATAGTCATTTTAATCAGGTTTAGAAACATGACTCCGAGTGGTTCTAGCAATTTTGAGTATTGTGGATAATATATACCAGATAATATACCGAGAACCAATCCTATAATAACTTTTTGCCATAATCTCATAATTTACATGCTAAATTTGTTACTTAGTTATAAAAGAAATCATACTAGGACGCATCAATTTCTATATTAATTTTCAAAATTATGGTAGAAACTAAGCTTATGCAAGAAGATAGACTATAGTTTTATATTTTAATATATACTAACTAATAGTAATCTATAAGATTGTCAATTTATTTTAATAATCCAATAATCACTGCTAGAACTTAAAAACTATTTTTGACTCTTCTTCTAGAGTTATGGTTTTGATATAATTATCAGCAACTTTTTTATTAGTGGCATCTTTTGCATATTCTCTTAATTGTTCTTCTGAAGGCAGTGCTACACTCCTTGAGTCTATCATTTGTATTACATACCAACCTAAGTCAGTTTTTATAGGGTTAGAAAATTCATTTTTTTTCAGTATAAATGCTATCTTTTCATATTCGTTGCTTATAAACTGACCTTTTTGCATATAACCAGTTTCAATTATATTGTTAACATTTTCAGCTTGATTTTTTTTAGAATTATATTTTTTGCTTAATTCTATAAAATTAGCCCCTTTTTTTAATTTATTTACTACTTCTTTAGCTTGTGCTTCAGTATCCACCAATATTTGTCTGAGATTCACCTCTGTACTTCTATTTTCTCTGAGAGATTTTACAACATCTTGGTATGTTGTTTCTATCATTTCATTAGTAACTAAATTTTCCACAGTTTTTTTTATGAATATTTCTAATAATATACTTTTTTTTGCTTGATCTAGGATTTTTTTAAACTCATCTGACTTTTCTAGGTTAGATTTTTGTATTTCGGACTGTAACTTACGGTATACAACCAAATTTAAGATCAGATTTTGTTTACTTTTGTTGTTTTCTGCATTCCATTCTTTTTCATATTTTTTATATTCATCACGTGATGCTCCTTCTAATAAATCTTCTAAAGTGATATTAACAGTTTTGCCATCTTTACAGTTATAAGTAGCTATTGTTTCAGGTTTTGCAGCAAACGTGAAGTTAAAATTTGCTATGATACATAATGCAATACATGCAAAAATCAAGACTATTATTGATGTATTCTTTATATTTTTAATTTTAGTTTTCATATTATTCTATACCAAGTATCTCAAAATCTAAGAAATATTTTAGTGATCCTTAATGAACACGCCACCCACATTTGTATCTTGAATTCATATTAAAGTCAACTTCAATAATTTATGACGGTTATTATATTCTACTTTATATGGGGAATGTAATTTGCTAATATGGTTATTGTTTGTTAAGATTTACTTTGTTATATTACAAGCATTAATTATGTAAAATATTTATATAGTTTATTCCTATTTACAGATTAATTGTGGTTATACTGTGAGAAAGATATTGTCGAAAATTTTTGGTACTTCAAATGATAGGTTAGTTAATAAGCTTCGTACTCATGTAGATCATATTAATTCTTTAGAGTGCAGAATGTTAGACCTTCAAGATTACGAATTTTCTAATATAACGCGTATGTTAAAAGATAAACTAATGAACAGTAAGTCATGTACAGATGCTTTATTACATGAAGCTTTTGCCTTAGTAAGGGAAGCTGCTAAAAGGGTTATTGGTCAGAGACATTTTGACGTACAGTTAGTAGGTGGTATAATTTTGCACAAAGGTACAATAGCTGAGATGCAAACAGGAGAAGGTAAAACTTTAGTAGCAACATTATCTGCTTATCTAAATGCAGTTTTAGGTAATTCTGTACATATAGTGACAGTTAATGATTATCTTGCTAGGAGAGATTCTTTATGGATGGGACAGATTTTCCAGTTTTTGGGTTTAACTGTTGGGTGTATTACATCTGAAACAAATAATGTAGAGCGGCAAAAAGCTTATAAATGCGATATATTATATGCTACTAATAATGAATTAGGATTTGATTATTTGCGCGATAATATGCAATTTTCATCTGATTGCAGAGTACAAAGCAATTTAAATTATGCAATTATTGATGAAATAGATTCCATATTAATTGATGAATCTAGGACTCCTCTTATTATATCTGGTTCAATAAATGATAAATTAGATCTTTATAGCAAAATAGATGCTGTAGTCAATTCTCTTAGTGATAAAGATTTTGAAAAAGACGAAAAAGTTAAATCTATTAATCTTACAGAATCTGGCATTAATAGAGTAGAAAATATGTTAAAAACTGCTAAAATTATTACTACAGCTGGTCATTCTTTATATGATTTAGAAAATTTATATTTGGTGCATTACATTACCCAATCCTTGAAGGCGCATTTTATATTGACTAAAGATGTAGATTACCTTGTTAAAGATTCTAAAATTATGATAATTGATGAATTTACAGGTAGAGCATTGGAAGGTCGTAGATATTCAGAAGGGCTACACCAAGCTATAGAAATTAAAGAAAAGGTTCCTATACAAGAAGAAAGTCAGACGCTTGCTTCAATCACTTTTCAAAATTATTTTCGTATGTATGATAAATTATCAGGCATGACTGGGACAGCAATGACAGAAGCAGCAGAGTTTAAAGATATATATAATTTAGACGTGATATCTGTTCCTACCCATAATAAAAGCAAAAGAAAGGATCTTGATGACGAAATATATGGTTCTAAAAAGGAAAAATATGCAGCAATACTAAAGCTAGTACAAGAATTGCATGCTAAAGGACAACCAGTTTTAATTGGTACTGTAAATATAGAACAGTCAGAGACTATTTCAGAAATATTGTATAAAAATGCTATAAAACATAATGTGCTGAATGCTAAAAACCATGAGCAAGAAGCACATATTATTGCTCAAGCAGGTCGTTATAAATCCGTAACTATAGCCACTAATATGGCAGGAAGGGGGACTGATATAATGCTAGGAGGTAATGAAGAGATGATTATTAATTCACTAGCTCGTAGTAGTAAAAAAGATATTACTATACAAAAAAAGGAAGATATCTGTACCCAGGTTTCGCAAGAAAAAAAGATGGTAATAGATTTAGGAGGGCTTTACGTAATAGGTACAGAAAGGCATGAAAGTCGTAGAATCGATAATCAATTAAGGGGTAGATCTGGCCGCCAGGGTGACCCTGGTATGAGCAAATTTTTCCTTTCTTTAGAGGATGATTTAGTTAGAATTTTTGCTTCAGAGCGTATTTCAAATATTTTAAGAAAAATAGGGTTAAAAGATGGAGAAGCAATATATCACCCTATGATTAGTAGTTCCCTTGAAAAAGCTCAGAAAAAAGTGGAGGCAAATCATTATGAAATGAGAAAATCCTTATTGAAATTTGACGATGTAATGAATGAGCAACGTAAGATATTTTATAATCAAAGAAATGACGCTATAGAAAATGAAGATATTACAATACTAGTGAATAACATGATTTCTCAGGCGTTACCAGCTATCGTTTTTCAGTATATTCCTAAAAATAGCCATCAAGAAGAATGGAATCTAGAAGAATTATCGAAAATACTATATAACTTATTTTCAATAAAAATTTCTGTTGAAGATTTAAAGGAAAAATATAGCGAACCTACAGAGATAATTGATATCTTGAACCATAGCATTACAAATATCTATGTTGCTAAGCAAAAAAAATATGGTATAGAATTATTTTCAAAAGCTTGTAGGTATCTTGTTATTAGTACTTTAGATCAAGTGTGGAAAGAACATCTTAGTAGTTTAGATCACTTAAGGCAGGGTATATATTTGAGATCTTACGCTCAGCAAGATCCTTTATATGAATATAAGAAAGAAGCTTTTAAATTATTTGAAATCATGTTGACTAATTTGTATCAGTTACTTGTCAGTAGGTTATGTTATCTGAATATTGATATCGAGTATTTAGCAAATAATATTAGTGAATTTAAGAATGATAATTTGTCAAATATTACTATGCACAGAAATATTGATAATAAGGATGATTTATCTGCTAAAGGTCAGCTCTCACCTTTAGTAAAGAAAAAAATTTCTAGAAATAGCCCTTGCCCTTGTGGATCTAATAAAAAATACAAACATTGTCATGGCAAAATTATTAACTATTAATTCTAAATTATTCAAATTACTAGATTATTGATTTTGATTAATATTTTCTAATAATTCCTTTGCAACTTCATTATTTGACTTAATTGCAGATGTTAGTGGAGTTTCACCATCGTTATTTGTAATATTAAAATTTATTTTTCTTTGTATTTGATCATTTTCTGTAAACATTTTTAGTAGATAATTTTTTTTATTAATTGATAATGTATGTATTACAGAGTTTCCTTGAGTGTTTTTCAAATTTAAGATATTTTTTTGAGTATCCTCCAAGAAATTTGATACCAGATAATCAAAAATCCGATTAATTATTCTTTTTTCTTTATTTATAATCTCTATATTTTGTTCGGCAATTTCTTGAGTATCATATATGCCAATTCCGCTTATGTCTTCATCATTTGATGCCAATAGATGTAGCATAGAGTTGCTACCAAATATTACCCCAGTAGTTTGCTCCATATCTATTTTATGTTGTAACAATAGATTAATTATCTTTTCCGATTTATTTACTATAGCATTTAAGAAAAGGTTTGAGTGACTTAATTCATTGCCATGTATTATTTTATCATTAATAATTTTATATTTAATTTCATCATTCTGTACTAATGAAAGCAGTGCATTCATGTTTTCAGCATTATCTTCAGCTATAGTATGGGTTATTATTTGCGTTATTTGTGGCTTTAAAGTATTCTCATAAATATTATGATCAGTTTCATTTAATGGGAATGATAGTAAGTTTCTTGTCCGGCCATCGCTAAAAATTGTAGTATATGTGTTTCCATCAGTTTCATTTAATGGAAATGATAGAAAGTTTCTTGTCCGGCCATCGCTAAAAATTGTAGTATATGTGTTTCTATCAGTTTCATTAAATGGGAATACTGGTAAGTTTGTTGTCCAGACATTGCTAGAAGTCGTAGTATCTGTGTTTTCTGGCAAATATAAATATCGTGGTGGGTAGTATATTGTTGATACACCATTGCTAGGTACAAATGTTAGTCTATTATTTTCCTCATTTAATTGTGGTAACACTGTTTGATTATTATTAGAAATTATAGTACCTGGGTTGCCATCAGTATCATTTAATGGGAATGCTGGCAAGTTTATTGCTCGATTTTCTCTTGATAGGCTAGGATTATTGTCTAATATATTGTGAAATGCAGTTTCAGATGATAATAACTCTTGTTGATCTATCATCTGATTACTATTAGAAGTTGTAGTATATGTATTTCTATCAGTATCATTTAACGGAAATACTAGTAAGTTTGTTGTTCTGACACTGCTAGAAGTTGTAGTATATGTATTTCTATCAGTATCATTTAATGAGAATACTGGTAAGTTTGTTGTCCGGAAACTATTAGAAGTTGTAGTATCTGTATTTCTATCAGTTTCATTTAATGAGAATACTGGTAAGTTTGTTGTCCGGAAACTATCAGAAGTTGTAGTATCTGTATTTCTATCAGTATCATTTAACGGAAACACTGGTAAGTTTGTTGTCCGGAAACTATCAGAAGTTGTAGTATCTGTATTTCTATCAGTATCATTTAACGGAAATACTGGTAAGTTTGTTGTCCGAAAACTATTAGAAGTTGTAGTATCTGTATTTCTATCAGTATCATTTAACGGAAACACTGGTAAGTTTGTTGTTCTGACACTGCTAGAAGTTGTAGTATCTGTATTTCTATCAGTAGCATTTAACGGAAATACTGGTAAGTTTGTTGTCCGAAAACTATTAGAAGTTGTAGTATCTGTATTTCTATCAGTATCATTTAACGGAAACACTGGTAAGTTTGTTGTCCGGAAACTATCATAAGTTGTAGTATCTGTATTTCTATCAGTATCATTTAACGAAAACACTGGTAAGTTTGTTGTCCGGAAACTATCAGAAGTTGTAGTATCTGTATTTCTATCAGTATCATTTAACGGAAACACTGGTAAGTTTGTTGTCCGGAAACTATTAGAAGTTGTAGTCTCTGTATTTCTATCAGTATCATTTAACGGAAACACTGGTAAGTTTGTTGTCCGGAAACTATCAGAAGTTGTAGTATCTGTATTTCTATCAGTATCATTTAACGGAAATACTGGTAAGTTTGTTGTCCGGAAACTATCAGAAGTTGTAGTATATGTATTTCTATCAGTATCATTTAACGGAAATACTAGT
Source organism: Rickettsia endosymbiont of Cardiosporidium cionae (assembly GCF_015476335.1). Lineage (GTDB taxonomy): Bacteria > Pseudomonadota > Alphaproteobacteria > Rickettsiales > Rickettsiaceae > JADHZC01. Next base: position 240,092 of record NZ_JADAQY010000001.1, on the reverse strand, counting down.
AAGTTTGTTGTTCTGACACTGCTAGAAGTTGGAGTATCTGTATTTCTATCAGTATCATTTAACGGAAATACTGGTAAGTTTGTTGTTCTGACACTGCTAGAAGTTGTAGTATATGTATTTCTATCAGTATCATTTAACGGAAATACTGGTAAGTTTGTTGTCCTGACACTGCTAGAAGTTGTAGTATCTGTATTTCCATCAGTATCATTATTAGTAAGATTCCATCTTGGATTGGATAATGTGTTTTGTGAATAACCAATTACATGCATAATATTGATTAAGTATATTAATGATTGCTTTATTACTAACAATTATAATATAAATGAAAAATTTAATCAATATTTATTAATAAATTAAGGTATATTATACTAACATGGTGATAAATTGCTGATAAATAAGAAATAAAACGAATGGATGTGGTTGCGGGAGTAGGATTTGAACCTACGACCTCCAGGTTATGAGCCTGACAAGCTTCCAAACTGCTCTATCCCGCATTATTATTGATTATAGCAATGTACAGCTATACAACATTTTACTAAGTAAGACTTTGTGTATTTACAGAAATCTAGCCATATATACCAAATATGTACCGCTACAAACAAACCTTAGGAGCCTGTTATTCTATGTTTTATTTTAAATTATGTCAAATAATAAAATATCTTTATGAATAATTAATTTCCTTAATGTATATTGGTGATTGTTATAGAATATGTAGTATTTGTTATAGAGATTATATCTAATTCAGTATAACATATTAATTATCACTAATTGCTTGTTAATTCAACAATTTTTACTATTTACTAGATCTAGTTAGATGATATGCAAAAATTAAATTTTGTTCAACAAAAAATGCTTAAGCTTTTAGATCTGATTCTTACAGAGCTAAATAACGGTGATAATTTTTTATTTAAAATACTAAAATTATTCAGAAGAAATGGTAATAAATATAGAGGAGTATATCTGCATGGAACAGTAGGCAGTGGTAAAACTATGATTATGAGAATGTTTTTTAATCGTGTGAAAGGTAAGAAAAAATTTTTACATTATTATCAGTTCATGGAACTTGTACATCTTAACTTAAAATTCATACATAATATTCCAGAAATAAATGTGATAGCCAAGTTAGCATCTGTAATTACAGAGCAGTATAAGATCAAATTATTTTGTATAGATGAGTTTGAAATAAGAGACATCACTGACGCAATGCTTGTTATGAGATTATTTCAATATCTTATTAAAAAGCATGTATTCATTTTTACAACAAATAATATTGCTCCGTCTAATCTATATAAAGACGGCATACAGTATAATGCATTTAAACCTTTTATTGAAATATTAAATAAAAATTTTTTGATATACCATTTTAATTACAATCGAGATTACAGGATATCTAAAATACACCGATATATTAATCGTGTACTATACCCAATTAATCAATATAGTAATCAGGTGATAAGTGATATCAAAACCCAGCTCAATTTAAAGTTATTACCTGGAACAATAAATATTATTCATAAAAATCTTTATTTTAAAAATATGAGTAAAAATATATTATTTACAGATTTTAATGAATTATTCAATAAAACATTAGGTTATGCAGATTACATGCATATTACCCAATATTTTAGATTAATAATATTAGAAAATATAAGAATTATAGAAGAATATGAAGAAAATATGATTATAAAATTTATTAATTTTATTGATAGCAGCTACTTTAATGATACAAGGCTTTATCTGACCTTAACAATAGATCCTAAATTTATATATATATCAGGTAAATATATCAATGAATTTCAACGTACATTATCTAGGATATATTCTATGAATAATGTGATAACCGGTTTAACAGAGCATGATACTCTATCACATAGGTCAGTAGAACATTAATTTACCACTTAATAACAAAGATTATAGTCTCTTACAGGTAATAATTTGGAAAATATCTTTGTAATCCCTCATAATCATTATATGTTTCTATATATTTCTTCTAGTATTTTTTCGATATTTCTTCTTCTACTACATTCTCTCTTTTTGATACTTTCTACAATTTTTCTTTTTTGATATCGTTTCTTTTGTCAGATCAAAGGCATTCTGTACAAAGATTGTAATTTATTAAAGATGCTACCCGTTATTGTGGGCTATTTAGCACTCTTTAATTGTAGTAGCTCATCCTTTACACTTCCTATGTATAAATCTTCGATTTTATATTCTTCTAATTTCGTAATTATTTCGTAATTTTTCTAAACATTTTTTTAAAAAATTCTTCAACATATTTGTCCTTTGTAGGAGAAGTGAAATTCTTTAAAATATCTAAAACATCTTGTGCATATGTATATTTTACATCGTTATTTGCAATAACGAGCTTATTTTTATTGATGCAAACAGCAGAGCGACATTACCTTCTGTATCTGTAAGTAGCATTGCCAATATATCTAATAGAATCTGATCTTGATTTCTAAGAAGAATCTTCGTGTGCTCATTGCTATTAAAGGTTTATTATCCGAGTATTTCTCTTTGAAACCTTTGGTATCTTAAACAAGTTAAACATTTTATTATGTTGATTAATTAACAAGTTTTTAGCAATTTTCAATATCTGCTTCCATGAGTATTTCTCCTAGGCATTTTTCGGTATTTTCTTCGTTTAAGGTCAATATTCCACTATCTTCTATATTTAGATAATAATTTTCTTCATTTTCAAGTTTTGTTAACATTTCTTCTGCTGAAATCTTATTTTGAAGTTTTGGAAAAGCCGACAATACAGCAGAAAAAAACTGATGTTCAGTACAATGACTACCTCCAAAATCTATTGAATTTCTGATACATTCTTTTAGAGCTTCCTTAATACCAAGAGATTTTATTAATTCTTCAGTAATGAACTTTATTAACTCAGGACGAAAATAGCATATTTCATCATCACCAATATACCTACTTGCCATATAAAATATTTTTTTGCTGTTATTTGCAACAAAATCTTTATCCTCTAAACTATTCAAAATAAACTTAAATGTTTCTGTATCCTGTTCTAGTGCAGAGTTGTACAGATAATCTTCTTGTAAAGCAGTGTTAACATTGCCATCCTGCAATATCTTGTTAGCTACTTCATAATGTTTGGCATGTACTGCTTTTAAAAAAATATATCCTATATCCTCAATTTTCCTTCTATCGTGTGTTAACCTATCAAGATTCAGTAACTTCATAGCTGAATCTTGATTAATCTCATCCATTACTTCTGCTACTAAGGAAGTCCAGGCATTTGGCATTGTACGATCATTGGTATAATACTCTTGAAGTGATTCATACATTTCTGGCACACTTTGTAAAATACTTCTATCCTTCTCAGAGAAGGCACTTGTAAATGCTTCCAAAAATTCTTCGTTGATTTTTGCTAATTCTTTAGGTGTATAACTTACATACGAACTTACTGTTTCAATTTCGCTGCCTGTATAAGATTTTTTATACTGAGTTTCATTTTCATTCTGAACACCATATTCTGAAGAAGTAGATCTTACAGAATTAGTATCTTCTTCCAACTTAGCATGCTCTGTAATAGCATTTGAACTTTCATTATTTTTTTTATCAGTTTTATTATCCATATAAGTAAGAGATTGATTGTATTAATATAAAGGATTACTAATATGGATACTATATTAAGCTTAAAAAGCTTTAACAATTATAAAGTTTTTGTATCATATAGAATAATTTATTTTAACTACTAGTTGTTGTATTTAAGTCTTAAAACTATATAAAAAACGAAAATTAGTAAATTGCAGCAGAAAACATGAAGTATATAAAAGAGTCTAAGATTAGCAAATTATTTTTTAAGTTTACATAAATGTGATGAACAGATAGTCTGAAAATTGATAAGTTAGAAAGAATCTAAAACACATCACCAAAATTATTCATAAATTACATTAAGGAGGAATTAATATTATAGTTTTAATGTTAGCAAATAGGAATTGATTTTTTTTGAATGATTTTTCTCAATATTGTCAATATTAGCTATAAATTTATGGTCAGCATATTAACTTCAACTCATCACTAAAAATATTGATATACGTAATAGCTATATCAGTGACATCACTACTTTTGCAGTGCTTTCCTACAGAGATGACTTTTTAGATAGCAAGTTCACTGTTTCAAAATGAATTCACAATAGGAGAAATAGCAATGATAGTCATACTAACAGTAGAAGAAGTAAATTTGATACTAAAGGATATGCTTCACAAATAGTTAAGTAGATTAGTTATAAACAGATGATTCTTAGATCAATCAGTCATTACCTAGTTTTTTAGTAGCTTTTTCATCTCCTGGTAATATAGATTTTTGAGGCCCCTTCCAGGGTGATACGAAGTCAAATTCTCTAAATTCCTGTTCTAATTTAACAGGTTCATATATTGTTGTATTGAGATCTGTATCGTATCTTAGTTCTAGATGGCCAGTTAGCGGAAAGTCCTTACGTAATGGATGCCCTACAAAATTATAGTCTGTGAGTATTCTTCTTTTATCGGTTAATCCTTCAAATAATACACCAAACATGTCAAAAGCTTCTCTTTCATACCAACATGCAGATTTAAATACTGAAACAATAGATGGTACATATTTATTTTCTATCGTAGATAATTTTAATATTAGTCTTTGATTTAGTTTTAAACTCAATAGATTATATGTTATTTCAAATCTTTCTTGTTTTGAAATAAAATCTGTTACGAATAGATCTGTTAATATAGTAAATTTTGTATATGTGTTCAATTTTAGAAAATTTAATACCGGAATTAAACTTTCTTTTTTATGTAGCATATAAGCAGTAAAATTTTTAATGTCCAGCTTTGTATAGCTATTATCAGTAATAAACTCTTCAATAAGATTATTTAATTTTGTACTTTGTTTGTTCATAAATAAGATACTTTACTATTAAAAATTTTGATGAATATATCAAGTTTTACAAATTATTTATTTTTTATATATTATGTTTTTGTATAAATTCTTTTATTTTAATTAGAGTAAACCAAGTTTCTTTTTTTTTAATAGGATTTCTTAATAAATATGAAGGATGGTATATTATTGTTGTACATATTGATTTTTTCAGGTATCTATTATTATAAGAGTAAAAATTTCCTTGTATTTTACTAATAGGATCATTAGTTTGCATCAGGGTATTGGTTGCTGTACTACCGACGAATATTAGTAGTTTAGGATCGATTAAACTAATATGTTTTTCTACAAAAGGTTTTGTGATTTCTGTTTCTGATCTACTTGGCTTTCTGTTACCAGGAGGGCGCCAAAATATAGTATTAGTTATATATGCATTTTTAGATCTTGTAATATTGATGCTGGATAACATTTGGTCTAATAATTTTCCACTCTCTCCACAAAATGGTATACCGTATTTATCTTCATTTGCTCCTGGAGCTTCACCTATTAACATAATTTTTGCGTTATTGTTACCATCGCTGAATACTGTATTAGATGCAAATTTTTTTAATTCACATTTATCAAAATTTAGGATCATCTTTTTAAGATGTTTTATATCTGAAATATCCTTTATTTTATCTCTTATGATTTCTATAGTTTCTACAGTTTTTTTATCTAGATCTTGTAATTCTTTTTCTGAGTGACCTACCATATTGTAATGAATATTATTGATTGTGTTTAAAGATCTTGTTTTACTACAACTTAAATTGCCGCTACTGAGTTGATTTTGTTTTTTATCTAGTGTTATTTTTAAATTACTTAGACAATTTTTTTTGGTGAAATAATATTGAATATCAACTTCTTTTAAAAATTTGAAATATAAAAGCTTATTTTTAGAGAAATTCATAAACTAAATGCTGAAAGATAAATTGCGTTGATTTAAATTACTTACAGAATTGACTTATAAGAAGTAACTACTATTATACTGCTATCCTGGTAGAATATTTTTATGCTTAGTAATATTTGTAATATCTTACGAATTGTATCAAATATCAGTTTTTATATCTATTTAAATCATAAAATATGTTGAAATATTTAGAATTTAGAGTATCTAATTTATACCACAAAATGAGATTGGATAAAGCTTTATCTTTAATGTATACTCATATTTCTAGAACCAAAATACAGCAATTAATAAAAAATAATAATGTTACTTTAAATGCTCATTTAGCTAATGATTCTTCTACCTTAATCAACACAGATGATTTGATTAGTTTAAAGTTAGATTTACAGGAAGTTGTAGATATCACAGCAAAAGATATTGAAATAGATATTCTATATGAAGATGGCGATTTAATTATTGTGAATAAACCTACAGGACTTACAGTTCATCCAGGTGCGGCACATTACAATGATACACTAGTTAATGCTTTGATGCAGCATAGTGATGAATTATCGAATATAGGTGGTATAGTAAGGCCAGGAATAGTGCACAGGTTAGATAGGAATACTTCAGGGTTAATGGTTGTAGCCAAAAATAATAAATCACATGTTAATTTATCACATCAAATACAAAATAGATCATTTGCTAGAAAATATTATGCATTAATTTGGGGCAAAATTAATTCTCAAGGTTGTATTAATTTTCCTATTGCTAGGAGTAAGCATAATCGCAAAAAGATGGCCGTGCGCCATATTAAAGGTAGAAATGCTACTACCCATTATAAGTTATTAAAATATTTTTATAATGATTTATTTAGTTTAGTAGAATGTAGATTAGAAACTGGGAGAACGCATCAGATTAGAGTACATATGGAGTATATCAAGCATTCTATAGTAGGAGATTCTGTGTATAGAGGAAGTGCTACTACATATCTACCTAAACTATCTTCTAGCATTAGTGATTTACTTAATTTATATACAGAACAGCTATTACATGCCTTTTATATTGAGTTTCAACATCCATCTAGTGGTAAGATAATGGAATTTTTTCAGGATATCCCAAAAAAATTTGCTGATTTATTAAAATTCTTAGAATCATTTGATATATGATATATCTTTAGATTTAATATTAATATATAATCTAGTTGTTTTCTTTATTTGTGGTTTTATTAGCACTTAACATCAATAATTTATGTTCAAGTTTTTAAGATATATTTTTTTGGATAAGCTGGTATCTATTTTTTTGTTGTTTGTTATTGGATGTAGTGAAGTTCAAGATTCTAGAAATGAAGTTTTAGTGGTTGGTACTAGTGCGGATAATCCTCCTTATGAATTTATACAAAATTCACAAATAGTAGGTTTTGATATAGACCTTATGAAGGAGATAGCTAAGTCTTTTGATATGAAATTAGTATTTAAAGATATTGATTTTTCAGGATTAATTACTAGCTTAGTAAGTAAAAAAGTAGATTTAGTTATTGCAGGGCTTAGTGTAACTAAAGAACGTAAAAAAAGAGTTGATTTTTCTATACCTTATCTAGAAACAGTACCTGTGTTGATTTTTAAAAAACGATCTGGTTATAGTAGTGTTGCTGATTTGGGTGATAAAATTATTTCAGTACAGTTGGGTACTATATTTGCTAATATTGCGCGTAATATTACTAAAAGATATAAATCCCATGTAGATTTTTTTGGTAATAATTTATTATCAATTCAAGCTTTATTGCGTGATAAAACAAATGCAATAATTTTAGAACAATCACAAGCAGAAGTTTTTATTGATACACATCCAGAACTTACATATTTTATCTTAAATGAAGCCAAAACTAAATTCTCAATTGCTATGCGTAAAAAATATCCATTTAGGATTATGATTGATGATGCTATAAATCATTTACAAAAAAATGGTACTATTGATAAATTGTTAAAAAAATGGAATATTTATCAGTAATATTTAGTTGAGATTATGTGAAATGAATGCTACATGATATATTAAAATGGCTATTAAATTAGGTTTTTGTGGTTATACAGGTAAATTATGTCAATCTATTATAACTATAATTAATAATAGCAGTACTAATGAATATCTAATCACTGGGTTATTTAATAGTAAAAACTCTGTTTCAGATCTAGAAGTATTTTGTGAGAATTCAGATATTGTATTAGATTTTTCTACTCCTAATATAGTTGCTGATTTATTATATTATGCTACAAAATCCAGGACTAAGCTAGTAATAGGCACAACAGGTTTGGCTGCAAAACATTTTAGTTTAATTAATAAAGCTTCAAAGTTAATACCGATATTATATACAGAAAATACTAGTATCGGTATGAATTTAATTAGTATTTTTTCAGCAAAAATAGCAGCTATATTAAAAGAGCATGATGTAGGAATTATTGATATACACCATAAACAAAAAAGAGATTCTCCTTCAGGCACATCATTTTTAGTAGCGGATTCTGTACTATCAGCCAGGATTAATAAAAAAAATGGTATGAGATTCACAAAATGTGATCAATTTAAAAAAAAATTATTAAATAACAATATTAGTCTATCTAGCATAAGGGCAGGTGGAGTTACTGGTATTCATTCGGTATTATTCGCTGATGATAATGAACTAATTGAAATTAAACATCAATTTATGAATAGGTCTGCTCTTGCTAATGGGGCATTGATAGGAGCAAGATGGATTAATTCAAAGTCGTGTGGTTTATACTACATGAATGATTTAATACAGGATTTATACAATGTATAATACTTCTACTAAGATTATCTATACTATAGTTATTAGTATAATGTTATATTTTAATAAGTTATAGATATTACTTTTATGTTATTTATTTTAAAACATAGTTTAAGAATTTTTACAATATTTTGTGTATTTAGTAGTTTTATATATATGTGTCTAGCTAACGGTGATACATCAGGTAATACTACAAATGTCAATGCTGCAGTAAATGCGGCGGTAAATGATGTGAATGTTAATGTTTATATATCTGGAATAGAAAAAAATACTATTAATAATTATGAACCTAAAAATTTTGCTACTAATAACAATTTATTAAGGTCAACTGGTGAAGTGGAGAACCATTATAGTAATAAGATTATTATATTTGGTAAAGTATTTTCTAGAAATCGTAAATTTGTTTCAGATGCTAAGATATTTATTTGGCAATTGGATGATAAAGGAAAATACCCATATATTCCTTTAAGAACAAAATTTAGAGATACTGAACTAATAGAAAATAATCCATCTTCTTTTCAAGGTAATGGTCTGACTTATAGCAATAACTTAGGGGATTTTTATTTTGTCACTCAAATGCCAGCTTCAGTAAAAAATGTATCTTATGTTAATATTAGGATAGAGCTAGACCAGTACCGATTACAAATTAAACAAATATTAAATCAAAATCTTAAAAAGGCCAGCTCAGAATTTATTGAAACCAACATTCCGCAGTTTATACTAGAATATTCAAAGCTGAATAATATGAAAATATATTATTCAGACATTTTACTGGATTTAAACTTGTAAATATTATTTAAATTGAAAGTTATGTTAACAATTCACTAATTTTTCTAGTTTATACTCCTTGTATAGTCTGTATAATTCATCAAATCCGCCTATATGCTCATTTCCAATGAATATTTGAGGTACAGTCTTTCTGCCATTGGATTTGTTTAACATTTCATTTCTCGTTTGTTCATCTGAAGCTAAAATTTCTTTGTATTGCATTTTTTGGCTATTGAAAAGTTCTTTAGCTTTAATACAGTACGGGCAAAGATCAGTAGTGTAGATTATGATTTCTTTTTGCATAAATTACTTATATAATTGATGTTTGTACAAGTGTTTATAAAATAATATACAAATTAATGTTAACTGAATTTTAAACTTATTGCAACTTGTTTATGAATATTTTAAGTATTGATCTATTGATTAAATAAATAAATTATTTCAATGTCAGTACAAATGTTTGATCTAAAATCTGATTATGGCCCATCAGGAGATCAACCAAAGGCTATTAATTATATTGTAGACTCTATTACAAAAAATACTAAAAATCAGATGATATGGGGCATTACAGGTTCTGGTAAAACATTTGTCATGGCTCAGATTATAGCTAAACTTAATAGGCCTTCTTTGATAATGGTGCATAATAAAACTTTAGCTGCACAGATCTATCAAGAATTGAAGTACTTATTTCCTAATAATGCAGTTGAGTATTTTGTATCATATTATGATTATTATCAGCCAGAAGCTTATATAGCCAAAACAGATACTTATATTGAAAAAGATGCTTCGATAAATGAATATATAGATTTGTTGCGCCATTCTGCTACTAGATCTTTATTGGAGCGCAGAGATGTAATTATTGTTTCATCAGTATCTTGCATATACGGGATTGGTTCCCCAGACCTGTATTTGAAAATGAGAATTACATTAGAAAAGTTTAAATCTTATAAAAGAGAATCTTTGCTTTCAAATTTTGTAAATTTGCAATATACCCGTAATGATGTTGCCTTTCAGAGAGGGTGTTTTAGAGTTAGAGGTAATGTTATTGATATATTTCCTTCGCACTATTCTAATATTGCTTGGAGATTGGTTTTTTCTTTAGATCAGCTTGAACAAATTTATGAATTTGATCCATTAACAGGCAATACAATTAAATCGCTAGACATGGTTGTGATATATGGTAATTCACATTTTGTTACACCAAAATCTACTATAGATAATGCTGTTATCGAAATCAAAAAAGAATTACGAGAATATAGTGCAATCTTAGAGAAAGAAAATAGAATTTTAGAAAAAACAAGGTTAGTTCAGAGAACTAATTATGACATAGAGATGTTATCTACTACTGGTAATTGTAAGGGAATAGAAAATTATTCGAGATTTTTAACAGGCAGAAGTGTAGGGCAGCCTCCTCCTACATTGTTTGAATATCTCCCAGAAGATGCATTGTTATTTGTAGATGAAAGTCATGTGATGATACCTCAGATAAGATCAATGTATAATGGAGATCGAGCTAGAAAATCATCGCTTGTAGATCATGGATTTAGGTTGCCTTCGGCTCTTGATAACAGGCCTTTAAAATTTGAAGAATGGTTAGAATACAGACCTCAGACAGTTTTTGTATCTGCTACTCCGAGTGTGTTCGAATTAGATTTATCTGGTAAACATATCGTAGATTTAATTATACGTCCTACTGGATTACTTGACCCGGAATGTATTGTTAAACCAGCAAAAAACCAAGTAGAGGATCTTCTATACGAAATTGATCATATTGTATCGTTAAATCAAAGGGTACTCGTTACTACTTTAACAAAAAAAAATGCTGAGGATATTACAGATTATCTAAAAGAGTTAGGGAAAAAAGTAGAATATTTACACTCTAACATAAAAACTCTTGAGAGAGTACAGATTATTAAAGATTTAAAAGAAGGAGTGATTGATATAGTAGTTGGAGTTAATTTATTAAGAGAAGGATTAAGTATTCCAGAATGTATGCTCGTTGCAATATTGGATGCTGATAAAGAAGGTTTTTTGCGTTCTGAAGTATCTTTAGTACAAACTATAGGTAGAGCTTCAAGAAATGCTAATGGAAAAGTAATACTTTATGCAGATAATCTAACAGAATCTATTAAAAAAGCTATTGATATCACTAATTATAGAAGAAAAATTCAAAAAGAGTATAATCAATTAAATTCTATTATCCCTAAAACTGTAGAGAATAAAATTTATGAGTTAGACCATTTTAATAAAATGACTAATATATCAAAATCAGAGAATAAAATATTAGGTAAAAAGAATATTAATATCAAAAATATACAAAAATATATAAATAAATTACAGATTAAGATGAAAAAAGCTGCAACAAATCTTGATTTTGAAAACGCAATAGAAATTCGAAACGAAATAGAAACATTAAAAATGTCCGTAATAGACTTTGCTGAATGATTAATTACTGATAAATAATATGATATATGATACTAATAATATTGCCATTGTTCAAAGTAAGCATTATAGGTCAGGCCAGATATCTGATATCTTGAAGTCTTTTATTTGTCCGGTAGAACCAGAAAATGCTGACATAATTGTTATTATAGGTGGGGATGGAGAATTTCTTCGTGGCTTACATCAATATATGCATCTAAATATACCATTTTATGGTATTAATACTGGTACAATAGGGTTTTTGATGAATGATTTTTATAAAGAAAGTTTTTTATATGATTTACAAAATGCTAAATCAACTTATTTATATCCTTTAGAAATAATAGCTAAAGATACATCTAATAACATATATCACTCTTTGGCTATTAATGATATTGTAATGTCTAGACAGAGTAACCAAACAGCAAAAATTGTTATTAGTATAGATAATTCAGTGGTAATGCAGGAGTTGTTTGCAGATGGGATATTAGTAGCTACTTCTGCAGGCAGTAGCGCTTATAATTTGTCTGCCGGTGGGCATATAGTACCTATAGAATCAAAATTACTTTGTATTACGCCTATATGTCCATTCAGGCCACGAAGGTGGAAGGGAGCACTTATTTCTAATAAATTGGTTATCAACCTTAAAAATTTAGAACCAGAAAAAAGGCCTACAAGCGTGGTGGCGGATTTTAAAGAATTCTTAGATATTAAGGAAGTATCTATTAGTTCAAATAGTCTAAAGTATATTGAGTTATTATTTAATCCAAACTTTAGTTTTGAAACTAAAATAATGCAAGAGCAATTTAAGTTATAGAATTTAATATAGCATTATTTTCATAATATCATTTTTAAACGATTAATAGTCTGACTTTGTGTTTAGTAGTTTTCAGCATTTAGTGCAATATTTTAAAAAATATAGAAAAGATTTAGTGGTAGTTTTTATTGCATTGATATCTGTGGTTATTGCTACTCTGATAATGGGGAAATTTTTTTCTGTATTGATTGACGAAGGTCTAAAACATAATAGGCAAGATATTATTAATAGATCTGTAATAAATATTATCTTATGTATTGTAGTATTTACTATAGGTAGCTTTTATAGATCTTATTTTATCAATTTTGTTAGTATTAAGATCATTACTGATATAAAAACTGATTTATACAATTCTTTAATGAATTTAGATATTGTATTGTTTGAAGAATTGAAGATAGGTAATGTCATTTCATGTTTAAATAACGATACAGAATCTGTAAGACAGTTTATTATAAATTCTTTATCATTTTTCATTAGAAATTTTTTAATGCTAATTGGAGGATTGATATTAATGTTTATATCTAATTTTAAGTTAGCTTGTATTTCATTATTAAGTATATTACTGTTACTGTTTCCTCTACTAAAATTGAGTAAAAAAGTTAAAAAATTATCACAAGAATTCAACTCAGCTCAAGATATTTTAGTATGTAATACTGAAGAAACATTGTTATCTATCAGGAGTTTATATGCATTCAATCAGCAACAAAATGCTATTAAAAAATTTAATAATATATTAACTACTATTCTCACAAATGCTAAAGTAAGATTGAAGGTGAGATCATTGTTTTTTGCGTTGGCTATTTTTGCGATATCTATGGTTGTGATATTGGTTATATGGATAGGTAGTATCGAAATTTCAGATCAAAAACTTCAAGCTGGAGACATGGTATCATTTATATATTATACCCTTATTGTAGGGTTTAATGCTGCTGGGATAGCAGAGTTATTTCATAGTATTCAGGAATCTTTACATTCAATGGATAGAATTGTAAATTTGAAAAATTATTATCACCATAATTCAAATATTGATATTGCTACTACAAAATATAATAGAATAAGTTCTGTTGCTGTTATATTTGAAAATGTGAATTTTACATATGTATCTAGATCCAATAATCAAATATTTAATAATTTATCATTATCCATTAATCCTGGGCTAGTTAATGCTATAGTAGGATTCTCTGGTTCTGGCAAAACCACTTTGATATATTTGTTATTAGGGTTTTATAAACCACAATCTGGAGTAATTAAGTTGGGAAATAAAAATATAGCAGATCTAGATATTAATTTTCTTAGAAGCAAAATAGCTTATGTACCTCAGGATTCTATGATTTTTTCTGGTACTATAAGAGATAATATTATCTTTTCTAGGCCAGAAGCAAATGAAAAAGATGTATTACATGTATCAAAAATTTGTAATATCGATGAATTTTCTGATAAATTACCTCACGGTCTGGATACAAAAGTAGGGCAAAGAGGTATAAAAATTTCTGCTGGACAAAAACAGCGTATAGCAATAGCTAGAGCATTATTATATAATCCGGAAGTTTTATTATTAGATGAAGCTACCAATGCTCTTGATAATGCTAATGAACAAATTATATTAAATAATATTAAAAGTAATTTGCCTGATAAAACAATAATATTAATAGCTCATAGGTCTTCAACAATAAATTATGCAGATTACATTTTGGTTCTAAACAAAGGAGGAATAGTTGCCTCTGGTAACCATCAAGAATTAATTAGAGATTCAGTAATATATAAAAATATCTATAACAGTTATAACTAACTTATTTATACAATATTACTGTATAAATTTTAGATGTTTTTTCTACTATCTGTAGATTCAATACACTATGTAGTATAATTCATACAATACAGAAAAATAGTTGATACTAAAATATTGAAGATATTGCATTTTAATCAAAATATGTTTATTATAGATAATATATTAAAAAATCATTAATAGATTAAGTAATAATAAAGAATATTAGGTGTGTTATGGTATGGTATAATCCTCGGACTTGGTTTGGTGCTGATACAGAAACAAAAAATGAGAATGATATCACTGCAGAAGAAAGAGCAGAAGAAGCATTAAGTTCAGTAGCAAATATGTTTAATACAGCAGAAAAAGAGGCAAATGAACAAGCTATAAAAGAAAGAGCAGAAGAAGCATTAAGTTCAGTAGCAAATATGTTTAATACAGCAGAAAAAGAGGCAAATGAACAAGCTATACAAGAAAGAGGAGAAGAAGCATTAAGCTCAGTAGCAAATATGTTTAATACAGCAGAAAAAGAGGCAAGTAAACAAGCTATACAAGAAAGAGAAGAAGAAGCATTAAGTTCGGTAGCAAATATGTTTAATACAGCAGAAAAAGAGGCAAGTAAACAAGCTATAAAAGAAAGAGGAGAAGAAGCAAAAGCAGAAGTAGAAGCAAATACACGAGCAGCAGCAAAAGTAAATCCAATACTGGATTTAGCAAAAGCAGAAGAAGTTAATCTCCAGCAACCAGCAACAGCTATAGGAACTCACACACAGGCACAAGAAACACAAAAAGTAGAAGTAGTAAAAGAAAAAGAAGCGGCAGGAATTGATATCAAGGGATTAACATTAGAAAAAACAACCGAACCAAAACAAGAAGTTGATCAGACATTAGATAATTCTGATAGTAGAACATTTGCTAATTTTGCTATACGTGATCCTAAACTTAAATCAGAGTTAGAGAAAAATTATTTAAAGCAATTTGATCTTCTCAAATCTGGAATATTAGAACATTGGGATCATCTTGTTTCAGATAATCAAGAATTTGATAAGAAATTTAATAATCAGGATGTTTTTCGAGATATTGATCTCACTAAATTTAAAGATTTTTCAGATATTTCATGTCGTAAAACATTTTGTAAATTTACTGATGAAGATCCTGAAGTAGATAAGCTTTCTTATAATGTTGTAAAAGAAATTATATTAACTAATAGTGATAAGAATTCTCCTAATTTAGGGGAATTAATCGATAAAATTGATGCAGTAAATACTGATGCTAATCTTAAAGAGAAAATACAGGCAGAATATACAAAATCATTTAATAATTTTATAGAATCACACGAGGATGATTTACAGAGATTAGACTGGAACCCTGAACCTACAAAAGATCCTATATCATATGAAATTTCTCATCCTAAAGATCATGAAAATGGGAAAAAAACATTAATTGAAAAAAGTTATAATTCTACAAAAATTAATGGCAGTGATGTATTACATAGGAATGTAAAATTCCCTGCTGAAGGAGGGGAGGATGTTAGTTTATTATTTGTTGCTTGCGATAAAAATGGTAATGAGTTAGACAAGGCTACAGGATTGTATTTCTCAGTAGAATATAATGAATTAGGTAAAGTATCTTCAATTAAAGCTCCAATTACTATGAAATTTGCAGGTGATAGCGAAGATGCATGTGGGTATGTAGAAATTACTAATAATGATAGCAAACAAGAAGTTGTTACTTTGCCTATTACTAAATCACATTATCAATTTTTACAGAGAGAAGTAGCAAAAAATAGTAATAAAGAAATGGTAGTTTCAAATGATTTAATTAGTGTAGTAAAAAACAATATAACAGAAGCTTCGAAAAAGCCATCAGCTGATATGGTGGGTAGTAGATCTCCTAATAATAATAAATCTAAGGGGGCTAGGCTTTAGTATATAATGTCAATATTTGTTTAGGAGACACCTAAATAATGTATTAAATATTAAGATTTATTAATGATAAATCTTGTAAATATAATTAATATATATTAATATAATTGTTGTATTTACTGTATTTTAAGATGTTATATATATGAATAAAAGATTTTTTAATAATAGTTCCAATAAAATTAATACAACATTTAATGTTGAGGACGATCGTGCTACCAATGATCGTGCTACCAATGATCGTGCTACCAATGATCGTGCTACCAATGATCGTGCTACCAATGATCGTGCTACCAATGATCGTGCTACCAATGATCGTGCTACCAATGATCGTGCTACCAATGATGCTAGCAATGATGCTACCAATGATCGTGTTGCCAATGATGCTAGCAATGATGCTACCAATGATCGTGTTGCCAATGCTGCTACCAATGATCGTGTTGCCAATGCTGAAACTGGTATTGCTGATGCTTCAGTTAATAATACACCTTTATGGGTATCACAACTTAGAACATTCTTGATGCAGAGTCATTGGAGGATACAAAATGGTGCGGATATACTATATTTTCCAGTATCCCCTTTTAACTACGAGATATTGCCAATAAGTGTTGTTATACATAATCGTATGCTTTATTTGAATAGTATTAACACTGATTCAATTTATAGTACAACGCAACAAAATCAACCAACCGTGGTTGGTAGGATAGTAAGTGGTATTCATAGGTGTTTTGATTTTATTGTTTCTTTGTTAGCTCCAATAGGTAGGGGGGTATTGAATATAACTTCTTCTGTTAACAGTGATTTATCTACCGCAACAGTTGATGCTGCTGCGCAGCAAGAAAGCAATGATGATCCTGAAAATGATGCTCCTGAAAATAATGCTACTGTACTACACAGAGGTGAGAATCTAGAACCGCAAGTTGATACCGCAGTACAAAGAGATGAGAATCTAGAACCGCAAGTTGACACTGCAGTACCAGTAGTTGTTAATACTTTTTCATCAAACTGTGGATTTGTATTTCCGAATTTTAGTGATGTCAATACTGCTACAGAACAAAGAGATGAAAATCAAGAACTGCAGTCTGCTACTGTAGTACAAAGAGATGAGAATGAAGCACAGCAGTCTGCTACTGTAGTACAAAGAGATGAGAGTCAAGCACAGCAGTCTGCTACTGTAGTACAAAGAGATGAAAGTCAAGCACAGCAGTCTGCTACTGTAGAACAACATAGATTTGTATTTCCGAATTTTATTAATGTCAATACTCCTGTAGAACAACATAGATTTGTATTTCCGAATTTTAGTGATGTCAATACTCCTGTACTACAAAGAGATGAAAATCAAGAACTGCAGTCTACTCCTGCAGAACAAAGAGATGAAAATCAAGAACTGCAGTCTGCTACTGTAGTACAAAGAGATGAAAGTCAAGCACAGCAGTCTGCTACTGTAGAACAACATAGATTTGTATTTCCGAATTTTATTAATGTCAATACTCCTGTAGAACAACATAGATTTGTATTTCCGAATTTTAGTGATGTCAATACTCCTGTACTACAAAGAGATGAAAATCAAGAACTGCAGTCTACTCCTGCAGAACAAAGAGATGAAAATCAAGAACTGCAGTCTGCTACTGTAGTACAAAGAGATGAAAGTCAAGCACAGCAGTCTGCTACTGTAGAACAACATAGATTTGTATTTCCGAATTTTATTAATGTCAATACTCCTGTAGAACAACATAGATTTGTATTTCCGAATTTTAGTGATGTTAATTCTGCTACAGAACAAAGAGATGAAAATCAAGCACAGCACTCTAATCCTGCAGAACAAAGAGATGAGAATCTAGAACCGCAAGTTGACACTGCAGTACCAGTAGTTGTTAATACTTTTTTATCAAACTGTGGATTTGTATTTCCGAATTTTAGTAATGTTAATTCTGCTACAGAACAAAGAGATGAAAGTCAAGCACAGCAGTCTGCTCCTGCAGTACAAAGAGATGAAAGTCAAGCACAGCAGTCTGCTCCTGCAGTACAAAGAGATGAAAGTCAAGCACAGCAGTCTGCTACTGTAGAACAACATAGATTTGTATTTCCGAATTTTATTAATGTCAATACTGCTACAGAACAAAGAGATGAGAGTCAAGCACAGCAGTCTGCTCCTGCAGAACAAAGAGATGAGAATGAAGCACCGCGGTCTGCTCCTGCAGAACCAGATAGAGTTGTATTGCTAGATTTGCTTAATGTCACTACTGCTACAGAACAAAGAGATGAGAGTCAAGCACAGCAGTCTGCTCCTGCAGAACAAAGAGATGAGAATCAAGCACAGCAGTCTGCTCCTGCAGAACAAAGAGATGAGAATCAGGAACAGCAGTCTGCTCCTGCAGAACAAAGAGATGAGAATCAAGCACAGCAGTCTGCTCCTGCAGAACAAAGAGATGAGAATCAAGCACAGCAGTCTGTTCCTGCAGAACAAAGAGATGAGAATCAAGCACAGCAGTCTACTCCTGCAGAACAAAGAGATGAGAATCAGGAACAGCAGTCTGCTCCTGCAGAACAAAGAGATGAGAATCAAGCACAGCAGTCTGCTCCTGTAGAACAAAGAGATGAGAGTCAAGCACAGCAGTCTGCTCCTGCAGAACCGCTTAATGTCACTACTCTAGTACCAAGTAGTCCAAATTCAACAAGAACAACCACAACTGATCAATCACAAGAGAATATCTTTGGAGGAGATATATCTTTTACGCAGGTGCTAGAAGATAAAAATCCAGAACAGCAAGATTTACTTCACGACAGTGATGATACATCAGCGCAAGCGCTCGGTTGTAGTGCTCCAGATCAACATTCATAATCTTATAACTTTTTAATTATCTTATGTATGGAGTTTCCTATATCAGCGGGTGACTCTACAATTACTACTCCTGCAGATTTGAGTTTTTCTAACTTATTTTCTGCAGAGCCTTTATTTCCGTCTATTATTGCTCCTGCATGTCCCATTCTTTTTCCTTTAGGTGCTGTAGTACCTGCGATAAAAGCTATAGTAGGTTTTTTATGTATTGATTTTTTAATAAACTCTGCTGCTTCTTCCTCGGCTGAACCCCCAATTTCCCCAATCATTACTACTGCACTGGTTTCTTCGTCTTTAAAAAACATTTCTAAACAATCAATGAAATTTGTTCCATTAATAGGATCTCCACCTATACCCACACAAGTAGATTGGCCTAAGCCAATTTTTGTTATTTGGTCAACAGCTTCATATGTGAGTGTACCTGATCTAGATACTACACCTATACTACCTTTTCTATGGATATATCCCGGCATGATACCTATTTTACACTCTTTGGGAGTTATAATGCCAGGGCAATTTGGCCCTACTAGCCTAGATTTCGAGTGTTTTAGTGCATTTTTTACTTTTAGCATATCTAATATAGGTATACCTTCTGTAATGCATATTATTAGTTCTAATTTTGCATCTATTGCTTCAAGTATAGAATCTGCAGCAAATGCTGGAGGTACATATATTACTGTAGCAGTTGCATTTGTTTGATGCACTGCCTCTTCTACAGTATTATATACTGGTAATCCAAGATGTATTTGTCCGGCTTTACCTGGTGTTACCCCTCCTAGGAGTTTGGTACCGTATTCTATTGCTTGTTTTGAATGAAATGTTCCATGAGATCCAGTAAAACCCTGACAAATTACTTTAGTATTTTTATCGATTAGTATAGACATATTTATAGAATAATTTTAATGATTGATTGCTTTTATTACAGAGGATGCTGCTTCTGATAAATTATCTACGACATCCATATTTATTTTAGAATTGAGTAGTAATTCTTTACCTAACTCTATGTTTGTTCCAGCTAATCTAACTACAAGAGGTATTTTAAGTTTTACTTGATTTGCAGCATTTATTATACCATTTGCTATAATATCACAATGCATGATGCCACCAAAAATATTCACTAAGATCGCTTTTACAGAATTATCTGATAATATAATTTTAAATGCTTCTGTAACTTTTGCAGTATCTGCCCCTCCCCCTACATCAAGAAAATTTGCTGGTGTAGCTCCATATAATTTTATTATATCCATAGTAGCCATTGCTAATCCTGCTCCATTTACCATACAGCCTATATTACCGTGCATTTTGATATAGCTTAAACCGTATTTTGAGGCTTTTAATTCTAGTGGATCCTCTTCAGATTCGTCCCTTAGACTTAAAATTTCTGGATGTTTAAATAATGCATTATCATCAAAATTCATTTTTGCATCTAATGCAATCAGCTGATTATCCTGTGTTAAAACTAGAGGATTGATTTCAATTTGTGTTGCATTTGTATCTATAGCCATTTTGTATAGGGCCTGCATGATATCTCTAAACTGTCGTATCTGATTACCCTGCATATTGATTTTAAATGCTAGAGCTCTGCAATGAAAATCCTGTAGAGCATCACTTTGGTCTATTGATATTGTTATAATCTTTTCAGGATGAATTTTTGATACTTCTTCTATATCCATTCCTCCTTCTTGAGACGCAATAAAGGTTATAGTTGAACGAGATGTGTTCACTACTACTGTTAGGTAATATTCACTTATAATATTACATCCAGATTCAACATATATTCTATTGACAATTTTTCCTTCATCTCCGGTTTGTGGAGTGACTAATTTCTTACCATGCATTTCATTTGCATATGAGATAGCTTCATTAACATTTTTTGCTATTTTTATCCCACCAGATTTCCCTCTACCACCTGCATGGATCTGTGCTTTTATAACATATGCAGATTCATTCTTAAAATCTCTAATTTTGTCATCGATTTCAGTTTTATTAAATATAGCTATTCCTGGCAATACAGGAATTCCATATTTTTTGAATATTGCCTTAGCTTGATATTCATGAATGTTCATAAAAATTCACCATTTTATGTATAAGTCATTAATATTTAAATATTATTTCAAAATATAGTTCTGCAATTATAGTGATTTAAAAAATAATTTGCCATTAAAAATTATCTTCTTATAAAGATTTTTTATATTTAATGCGATATTACTAAATACCACACTACCAGATTCGAACATTTTCTACATAATCTATTAGCATTTGGTATGTTTCTAAGAAATTATTATATAATTGTAGAAAAAAATTTTTATTTTCATTATCACGTATCTTTTTTTCTAAGTCTTTCTTATTTTTATATCTTTCTAATCCTTTTAGACTCGCGACTTTTCTATTAAACCAATTATCAAGATATTGGTTAGCTATATTAGGATTATTTATCATTATTACGTTTTCTGCATTTTTAGTATCTGCAGCGTAACTGAAGTTAAATGAACCAGTGATTACTTTTGTTTCATCTATAATGATAACTTTGTTATGGGCTATGCCATTCATTTTATCGAAATTTACTTTTACCCCAGTTGATTTCAACATTTTATATGCTCTGCTATTATTACGATAATGACTATAATCCAATAATATATTCACATCCAATCCTCTTTGATAAGCATCAATTAGTTGATTTATAATAATATCTAGGGTAAGTACATATGCTTGCATATATATTGTTTTTTTTGCTTTTGCTAGCTCTTGTACAATTAAATTGCTGCATCCAGATGGTGGAGTGAAGCATAATTTAATATTATCTGTAGCAGTATTTTCAATTTCAATCCAATTATATTTATACTTTATCTCTTTATAAGCAACTCCTAATAGAATTCCTATAATAATAAATAATATAGATCTGGTTATAGTATCATTTTTTGTTGTTTTATTGTTCATGTTATTACTT
The DNA here is from genome assembly GCF_015476335.1 of Rickettsia endosymbiont of Cardiosporidium cionae. Lineage (GTDB taxonomy): Bacteria > Pseudomonadota > Alphaproteobacteria > Rickettsiales > Rickettsiaceae > JADHZC01. The sequence goes on along the minus strand of NZ_JADAQY010000001.1, from coordinate 218,013 downwards.
ATTAAATCAAGATTAAGATTGCATATATTAGATTTATTTAAGGCTTTACAATGCAATATTATTTAGTATTGTATAAAGTAATTTTTATAATAAACTACTTAGTAGTTGTTTAATAAGTAGAAATTTATAGTTTGTAATTAGTGGCTCATGTTAGAGTGTTCAGAACAGTTAGTACAAAATATATATTTTATACTAGAAGGAGTGTATCTTACTATACCTTGTAGTGTGATTTCAATGATATTTGGATTAATTATAGGTCTGGTAATTGCTGTTATGAGGTTTCAGGATCACCGTATATTAAAATATTTCACTATTATATATGTATCTATTTTTCGAGGCACTCCTGTACTTTTACAACTTAGTGTAATATATTTTATATTACCTGGTGTTGGTATAACTATTTCTGTATTTTGGTCTACTGTGGTTGCTTTTTCTTTAAATTCAGGAGCATATATATCTGAAATTGTAAGAAGTGGTATAAATTCTGTAGATAAAGGACAATTTGATGCTATAAAAGCTTTGGGAATAAAATTTAATTCTTATATGAAAGATATTATTTTACCTCAGGCTTTGAGAAATGTCTTCCCTGCTTTAGTGAATGAGTTTAGTACTTTATTAAAGGAATCTGCGCTGATTTCTGTGATAGGGGGTATGGATATAATGAGGAGAGCACAAATGATTTCCGCAGAAACATATTCATATTTTGAGCCATTGATCATTGCAGGTAGCATATATTATATATTGATATTAATCATTACAGTCTTTACAAAAATTTTGGAAAAGTTATTAATAATAAAATAAATATTAGTTCATTACAATTTAGTTATCTGTATTTTGATTTGTATAAAATACTTACATTATCTATAAAATGATTGAATTCAGGAAAGTCTTTAAGACATTCAACCAAAATTTAGTATTGAATGATATTAATTTGGTTCTGGATAAAAAAGAAACAATAGTTATAATCGGATCTTCAGGTAGTGGTAAATCTACTTTAATCAGATGTATTAATTATTTGGAAGTTCCTGATAATGGAAAAATATTAATAGATGGTGAGGTTTTGTATAAAAAAAATGCCTATAAATTAAGCAATAAAATTGGTATGGTATTTCAGCAATTTTATTTATTCGATAATATGAATGTAGTAGATAATTTAACTTATGCTCCAATACAAGTTTTAAAAATATCAAAAAAAGAAGCAGTAATGCGATCAGATCATCTATTAGAACAATTTGCTTTGAAAACTAAAAAATACATAATACCACAAAATTTATCAGGAGGGCAAAAGCAAAGAGTAGCAATATGCAGAGCATTGATGATGGATCCAAAAATCATGTTGTTTGATGAACCTACCTCTGCTCTCGATTCTGAAATGATTAAGGATATAGTGCACATTATAAATGGTTTAAAAAATAAAATGCAAATTATTGTTGTTACTCACCATATAAAATTTGCAAAAATTATAGCAGATCGTATTATATTTCTGAACAATGGTAGGATCCTTTCAGATCAGAGAGCTGAAGATTTTTTTAGTAACCCATCTTCTGATAGGGCAAGAGTTTTTTTATCTAATGTAAAAAATTTGATTTAAATTAATGATCTTAAAATTATTGTTAATTAAATTATAAATTTGTTCAATTTTGGTAGAGATATGCGTAATATAGAAGAGGTTTTTTATTCTAATACTTGCTATAACTTTAGTGATGAACCTTTAGAAAATTCAGTATTAAAAAAAATATATAATATTATGAAATACGGTCCTACTTCTGGTAATTCTTCCCCTTTTAGGGTTTTTTTTATTGTATCTAAGGAGGCTAAATCTAAACTCATAACATGTGTGAGTAAGGGAAACATAGAGAAGATAAACTCAGCTCCTGTGACCGCAATATTTGCATATGATACTGAATTTACTGAAAATATGGATTATTTGAACCCTAATAATAGTTTTCTTCAGTCATATTTTAAATCATCCAAAGTTATTACCTTAGATACAGCTATTAGGAATACTGTACTGCAATCAGCTTATTTTATGATAGTAGCAAAATCTTTAGGAGTTGATTGTGGTCCTTTATCAGGCTTTAATCACAATAAAGTTAATGAGCTATTTCTAGGAGATACTTCATATAAGTCAGAATTACTATGTAATTTAGGTTACTCAACTTATTCAAAAACACATAAAATTTCTAAACTTCCTAGGTTAAGCTTTGAGCAATGCTGTAAATATATCTAATATCATAAATTATTTACGTTGTAAATAACGTAATCTGCTGTTAGAATACCCGATGGTATTTTATTTATGGAGTTACTATTATTTATTTAGTAAGTTTAATTTTAAAATAGAGGTTCTTATTGTAGCTGATACAAAAAAAAATGAAAAGTTTTTTAGAGTTAATAAGAGTATTAACTCTAATGTGGTAAGAGTGATAGATAATGATGGCAAAATGGTAGGAGATCTCCCTATTGCTGATGCTATAGCTCGTGCTAGGCAGTTAGGCCTGGATCTTATAGAAATCGTACCTAAGTCATCTCCACCTGTTTGTAAAATTGCCGATTTTATAAAATATAGGTATGAATTAAGAAAAAGGGATAATTTAGCAAAGAAAAAAAGAAAAAAAAATGTATTAAAAGAAATGAAGTTTAGGGTCAATATAGGGGTAGGGGATTTTGATGTTAAACTCTTGAGAATAAGACATTTTTTAGAAAATGGTGATAAAGTTAGGGTATCTTTGTGGTTTAAGGGTAGAGAAATACTGCATAAAGAGAGAGGGTATGAATTATTTGATAAAATTGTAAAAGAGCTTAGTGATGTTTCTCGGTTGGATCATTCTTCTAAAATTGAAGGTAAACAAATTTATATGTTATTATCTCCTATTTCTGAAAGTTAAGTAGCAATTTGCTCATTTATTTGAAATTTTTTATTCATGTTATTATCGAAATATTTTTTACCTGTTCGGAAAGAAATTCCAAAAAACCTAGAGATTAATTCTCATAAATTAATGGTGAAATCTGGTATGATTTGCCCAAGTATGTCTGGCATTTATAGTTGGTTGCCTTTAGGTTTGAAGGTAATCAATAATATAAAATTTATTATAAATAATCATCTGGATTCATTTGCTTCTGAGATTTTGACTCCTTATGTGCATGACGCTGCTCTCTGGAAAGAATCAGATAGATACAGTAGTTATGGTAAGGAGATGTTGAAGTTTCAGGATAGGCATGGATACAATATGTTGCTTGCTCCTACAGCAGAGGAGGTATTTACAGATATTTTTAGAAAATACGTCAATTCTTATCGTGATGTGCCTAAAATATTGTATCAGATTCAGTGGAAATTTCGTGATGAAATTAGGCCCAGATTTGGAGTTTTGCGTTCAAGGGAATTTTTAATGCAGGATGCTTATTCTATTGATGAAAATTTTGAGTCTTGTATTAAAACTTATAATTTATTTTTTCAATCTTATATGCAAATTTTTGATACGATTGGCGTTAAAGTAATAGCTGTTAGAGCATCTTCGGGTGAAATAGGAGGATCACTAAGTCATGAATTCCATATTGTTAGCAATAGTGGAGAAACTATGATCTATTATAATAAAGACATAGAAGAAATTTCTATGCAAGAATTTTCTTCTATGTCTATTGATAAATTACCATATGCTGCCACTGATGAAGTGCATGATATATCAGATATTAATTGTGATAAGAGTAGGGTCATAAATTCAAAATCTATAGAAGTAGGTCATATATTTAGTTTTGGAGAAAAATATTCCAGATTAATGAATGCTACTATCAATAACAGGTTAGGTCAGAAGATATATTTATTGATGGGTTCTTATGGTATTGGTATTACTCGCCTTGTTGCAGCCATTATTGAAGCAAATAACGATTCAAGGGGTATTATTTGGCCAATGAGTGTTGCTCCTTTTAAAATATCTCTTATTAATATCAATGTTAACGATGTTAAAACCAATTCGATATCCAATTATATATATAACAGATTGCTTGAATCTAAAATAGATGTTATATATGATGATACTGATAAAACTATGGGATATAAGTTGAATACCCATGATTTGATAGGTTCTCCATGGCAAGTTATTGTATCTGCAAGTAAGGCAGAGAATGATTTAGTGGAAATAAAAAATAGATCTACTTATATATCAGAGTATATTAATTATCAGCATGCAGCTAAAAAAATTGTTGCATTAGTTAGTTCATAAATATTACATTATATCACTTATATATAGATATGTTATGTATTATAGTCATGGTTGTCAATTTTAATAATAATTAGATAATGGCATTACATAGATATAAAGTATCTTTTATGATTGCTTTAAGGTATTTTATATCTAATAAAAGGGAAAAATTCATTTCTGTTGTATCTGTTATATCATTTTTAGGTATAACTCTCGGAGTTGCTACGCTTATTATTGTGATGTCTGTCATGAACGGATTTCACGTTGAATTGGTGCGTAATATAGTCGGTATTAACGGAGACATATACGTATACAATAGAAATATTGATAAAAAGATAACAAATTATAACAATATACATAATATGTTATTAAGTAACAATTGCATAGAGAGTGTTACGCCAACAATTTTAGAAAATACATTCGTTATAGGGAATAGAGCTAATACTGGAGCCGTTATTAGGGGGTTGGATATTGAAAATATTGCCAATAAAAAAGTCATTTTATCCAATGTTACTGCTGGTTCTTTCTCTAACTATACAGGTAATGATTCTGTGGCTGTTGGTATAGGATTAGCGAGATTATTAGGTGTTAGTGTAGGCTCACATATCAAGTTACTAGTACCTAAAGCAATTTCTACAGTATTTGGTAGTATGCCGAGGGCTAAAAATTTTGAAGTAGTAGCAGTATTTTCTAGTGGATTATATGAATATGATTCTCAAACTATATTAATGCCACTAAATGCTGTCAGACAGCTATTTTCTTTCGATAGAGAATATATTAATTTATTAGAAATTAAGATTTATGATTCTGAATATGCTCCAGAAATATCTAGGATATTATCCAATAAACTTAATATGCTAGGTTTAAACCTTTATTTAACTGACTGGACAAAAGAACATAAACAATTTTTAGATGCGTTAGATCTAGAAAGAACAACTATGTTCTTTATATTAATGTTAATTATATTAATTGCAAGTTTTAATATATCTTCTATACTTTTTATGATAGTAAAAGATAAAATCAGGGATATCGCTATGTTGCGTAAAATAGGAGCTTCTAATACTCAAATTATATTGATTTTTATATTTAACGGTATGTTAGTTAGTATTATAGGAATATTATTTGGTATAATTTTAGGGTGTTTATTTTCATATAATATACAAAATATTAAGTCTTTATTAGAATATGTTGCGGGTATAAAAATTTTTGAACCTGCTATTTATTTCTTGTATAGGTTACCTTCTGTTTTACGTATTAAAGATGTAGCTACTATAGCCTCGAGCACTGCTATTTTATCTTTTGTTGCTAGTATATACCCGGCATATAGAGCTGTTAAATTACGTCCTATAGATTTAGTGAGATATGAATGATATTTTTTTAAAAGCTGAGGATATTTCTAAGAGTTACATTCAGGCCTCTTTTACTGTTACATTATTTAAAAAACTAAATTTAGCAATCCATAAAGGAGAAACTATTGCAATAATAGGAGAATCTGGAATAGGGAAATCTAGTTTAATAAATATATTATCCCTGCTTGAAGTATTTGATTCAGGATCAATATATGTTGATGGAGAAATAATTTCTTACAAAAATAAAGAGAATTTTGCTGATACGAGGTTAAAAAAATTTGGATTAATATACCAATATCATTATTTGTTACCAGAATTTAATAGTTATGAAAATGTTGCAATGCCCCTTTTAATTCAGGGTATAAGTAAAGAAATAGCATTTCATAAAGCAATATCATTATTAAAAGAAATAGGTCTAGAAGGTATATTGTACAACTTACCAGGAGAATTATCTGCTGGTCAACAACAGAGAATAGCGGTATTAAGAGCGTTAATTAACTCTCCTAGATTGATATTGGCCGACGAGCCTACAGGTAACCTTGATAGAGATAATGCTGCAATTGTTTTTGATCTTTTTTTAAGGCAAGTGCATAAGTATAATGCTTCCGTAATTATGGTAACACATAATTTAGATATCGCATATAAGATGGACAAAATTTATAGAATGTCTAATTTATCACTAGAATTAGTAAAGTAAAGTCACATTTGATTCATTAGTTATTTATCATTAATCAATTTACTTCGTAATGGATGTTAGAATCTAGTATTAAGGAGATATTGAAAAAATATCAGATAATTCCTTTAAAAAAATATAGTCAGAATTTTCTTTTAGATCAAAATATATGTGATAAAATTGCGTTTAGTAGTGATATTGATAGTAGAACTCATGTTATTGAAATAGGGCCTGCTATAGGTAATTTAACTAAGTCTATCTTAGCACTTGAACCTCATAAATTAACAACAATTGAGGTGGATAAAAGATTTACTCAAATATTAGAAATAATTTCTTCAAAATATGATAATATTCAGACTCTATATTCAGATGCGTTAAAGATTGACTGGAATTTAATATGTCAAAAAAATCATAATGTTACTGTGATATCTAATTTGCCTTATCACATTAGTACAGCGTTGATAATTAAATTTATGTATCTAAAATATCCTATAAGGAGTTTGGTTTTAACATTACAGAAGGAATTGGCCGAAAGATTATTATCTAAAACGTCTACAAAACAATATGGCAGGATATCTGTTATTGTTCAAACATTATATGATGTAAGAAAAATTTTTGACATTTCTCCAGAGGCTTTTTATCCAATTCCTCAGATACATTCTTCAGTATTAAAATTTGATGCTAAATCAGAAAATTCTGACATAGATCTTTTGAGTACTTTATCTAAAGTTACTAATGCTGCATTTCAACAAAGAAGAAAAATGATTCAAACTTCGCTATCCATTTTAGGAAGTCAAATAAAATCAGTCTTAGCTGAGTTAAATATTAATCCAAAGATTAGAGGAGAAAATCTTTCTCCAGAAGATTATATGAATATTGCCCGAATGATTCATAATAACCATATGCTATAGCTGTTAATATAGAGCGATAGTATCTATTAGTGTTTTTTTTGATTTACATGTAGTGAAGATAATGTATTACTAAAAATCAGTGGCGTATTCTATGCAGATAGTTAATTAATTTAGTTAGTTTATAAGATATTTGGATTTAGAATTTATACATTGAATCTGAAATATACTATATCAGAATCTTGCATTATGTAATTTTTGCCTTCTACCCGTAATTTTCCTAATTCTTTGATTTTTTTTTCATCACCTATATTAAGATAATCTTGATAATCAATTACTTCTACCTTAATAAAACCTCTTTCAAAATCAGTATGTATTATCCCTGCTGCTTTATGTGCAGTAGTACCTATTTTAAAGCTCCATGCTTTTGCCTCTTTTTTTCCTACTGTATAAAAAGATTGTAATTTGAGTAGTTGATAAACAGAAGTAGTAATTTGTTCTAGGCCGTTTTTTTCTATGCCTGTTGCTTTTATAAATTCCAATTTTTCATTTAGATCTTCTAGTTCAGAAATTTCTTGTTCTAATTTGGAAGAAATAATTAAACATTTTATATTTTTTTTCTTAGCAATGGATTCAATAGATCTTGAGTAATTATTACCATTGATTATATCATTTTCATGAACATTACATACATATATTGAGGGTTTTGTAGTGAGGAGTGAAATATTATCTAGAATTTTTTTATCTTCTGCATTGAATTGTAGATTTTTGATCTCTATACCTTTATCTATAGCATTTGCACATTGTTTTAGTATTGTAAGATCTTTTTGTTGTGATTTTATTCCAGAATTAATTTTTTTTTCTAAAATTAAGATTTGCTTTTCAATTAAATCTAGATCTGCGATCAATAATTCTGTTTCTATAGTTTCCACATCATTTATGGGATTCAAGTCTTCTGTATTATTGATTGTATTAATATCATTAAAACATTTGATTACATGTATTATTGCATCTACTGACCTAATATGCCCAAGAAATTGGTTACCTAACCCTTCTCCTTTACTTGCTCCCTTTACTAGGCCGGCTATATCTACAAATTCTATATAAGAATATTTAGTCAATTTTGCATTAGCGATTTTAGCTATTATATCTAGTTTACCGTCAGGAATTTTTACTAATCCATGATTTGGATCAATGGTGCAAAATGGATAATCAGCCATTGCAGCAGTGTTGCTAGCAGTTAAGGCATTAAATAATGTAGATTTACCAACATTAGGTAGCCCTACAATACCACATTTTAAAGGCATATTTTCTATATATTTAATTGATTATTTAATTGATAAAATGAATATTTTTGAAAATAAATATTACTTATTAAATTAAGATAACAATTTCTCTTTTAATAATTCGATATCGTTATTTAAGATATCATTATTGCTAAATATTGTACCAAATTTATTGTCAATTTTTGTTATTTCAGAATTGGTAAAATTACTCAGTACATATTCTGATATATCTAGGTTTTTATTTTGATCAGGTCTACCTATCCCTATGCGTAATCTATGATAATTTCTATTTTCTAAAATATTATCTATAGATTTTAATCCATTATGTCCTGCATGACTTCCTCCAATTTTTGTTCTCAATGTTAAAAAATCTAAATCAATATCATCATGGATAACTAATATATCTTTTGTAACTATTTTATAGTAATTGATAATTAAATATACTGAATTTCCTGTCATATTCATGTAAGTACAAGATTTACATAAAATATAGTGATACTTTTTATTATAAGCTATGTTAGCTTTAAGTTTTTTTTTATTATACCATTCAAAATTATAAAAATTAGCTAATTTGTCTACTAATATAAAGCCAACATTATGACGAGTATTTGCATAACATTTACCAGGATTTCCCAATCCTAAAATCATTTGCATTGAAAATTTTTAATTGCTGATTTAATTAGAGTCAGTGGTTTGAGTCTCTTCTACTGATTCAGATTTACCTTTTTTAGTTATTATTGAGGCTATAACAGTATTTTTCGGCTCTAGTAATTTCACTCCGTTTGGCAGTATTATATCCCCAGCTTTAATAGATTTTTCACCAGAAAAACTAGATACGTCTAATTCTATTTTGTTTTGTAAATTTTTTACATCACATTCACATAGTAATTTTCTACGAATTGTATTAAAGTATCCTCCTCTTTTAATTCCTACAGAATTTTCTTTATTTTTGAACAGAATAGGAATATAGATTTTTTGTGTGTTATTACCAAGTATTATAAAATCTATATGTATTACCAAGTCTTTTATAGGATGAAATTTTATTGATTGTACTAAAACTTTATAATTAGTCTCATCCAGGTTAATATGGATTATTTTAGACATAAAATATGGTTTATAACACTCAAGATTGATATCTTGAGCACTGATTGATATAGGGATGTTTTTATGTTTATTTCCATAAATAATTGCTGGTATCATAGACTGATTCCTCAATGCTCTGGCAGCACCAGTACCAAAATTTTTACGTAACTGGGCATTAATAGTGAGTGTATTGTTCATATTTCCGTCAACTTATTATTTTTCAATGTAATGGATATTAATTTAATTAGCGCTAAGTGTCAATTAGTATCAATAGTTAATTCTTGTCTTTTGTAGATTTATTTTTGTATATTTTAATGTAGAATGATCTATGGTTAAATCTGCACTTAAATGATTTGAATATTTTACTACTATGATTTTTTATATTGTTTTCTTAAAAGTTATGTCATCGTTACTAAACGTACTGATTGGGTATTGTGCAGGTAAATTTTATAATGTAGAGAAGGAGTCCATAGCTTCGCTTTTATTTTTCTTTATTGCTCCTATAGTATTTTTTACAATTCCTAGCAGTGTATCATTAAAACTAAATGATTTAAGTATTATATTAATTACCTTTTCTATCTGTAGCATTATTGGTGTATCTAGCTTTTTCTTTTATGGTAAAATCTGGCAGGATGAACATAGATCTATACTTGCCTTATCTGCAGGTACTGGAAACAGTGGTTATGTGGTGTTACCAATTGCTTCTGAATTGTTTAATAGCTACACTTTGAGTATATATACTTTTGGATTAATAGGTATCGCGCTATATGAGGCATCTATAGGGTATTATTTTTGCGTAAGAAATTTTAGTAGTATAAAAGATAGTTTGATTCGGGTATTAAAATTACCTATTTTAAATGCATTTTTTATTGGTTGTACATTTAGCATATTGGGTATTCGCCTTCCAGATTTTTTATCTGAGTTTTCTAAAAATATGAAAGGAGCATTCTCTATTTTAGGTATGATTATGATAGGGCTTGCTCTTTCTAGACTTTCAAAATTTGTTTTGGATATAAAATTTGTTATAGCAGCATTCTCTAGTAAATTTATTGTCTTTCCTTTAGTGTTTGGTGTTGTAATTATGTTGGATAAATATATATTTGGGATATATGGGAATGATTATTATAATGCATTACATCTATTATCTATTTCACCTATGGCTACTAATATAATTGTTATTTCTTCAATTTATAAATTATTTCCTGAAAAAGTTGCTAGTACCATTTTATTATCACTATTATTTGCTTTAATATATATGCCTATAATGTCTCATTACATTCTAATAATTTAATAAAAAACCTGGTATTTTCTGTTTGAGTAAATTGTAAAACTGTTTTATAATTGGTCCCTCATTGATACTTTGAAATTAACCGGTATCATAAATTAAATGTTATTAGATGATTGATTATGACAAAATCCGTTATAAACACAGATATACTGGTATTAGGTTCTGGCCCAGCTGGACTTTCTGCAGCGATTTATAGTACAAGATCATGCTTATCAACTATAGTAATTAGTGGTATGGAAGCTGGTGGACAGTTAAATCTTACTACAGATGTAGAAAATTATCCGGGTTTTTCTAATGTTATCCAGGGGCCTTGGTTAATGAAAGAAATGAAATCTCAAGCTATCACAGTAGGAGCAGAAATTATAGATGATGAAATATCTAAAATTGATTTAAAAACCAGAATAGCTCATGGTACATGGGGGGCAGTGTATCAAGCTAAAGCTATTGTTATTGCTACTGGCGCACAAGCAAAATGGCTTGGAATAGAATCTGAATCTGTATTTCAGGGGTTCGGTGTTTCGGGGTGTGCTACTTGTGATGCGTTTTTTTTTAAAAATAAAATTGTATCAGTAATAGGAGGGGGTAATACCGCAGTAGAAGAAGCACTGTATTTGACAAATCATGCCAGCTATGTTTATTTGATTCATAGGCGAGAGCAATTGAGGGCTGATCAGATTTTACAACAAAGGCTATTTAATAATAAAAAAATTAAGGTTATATGGGATAATGTTGTAGAAGAAATATTTGGTACAGATGAACCAAAAGCTGTTAATGGTATAAAACTACGTAATGTTAACGATAACAAGTTGAGTAGTATAGATTGTGAAGGAGTGTTTATTGCCATAGGGCATTCCCCTAATACATCTTTATTCAGTGATCAGTTGCTTTTAGACAAGGAGGGATATATTGTAACTGAACCCGACTCTACAAAAACTAGTATGAAATATGTTTTCGCAGCTGGTGATGTGCAGGATAAAATATATAGACAAGCTGTTACTGCTGCAGCTACAGGTTGTATGGCAGCATTAGAAGCAGAAAAATTGATTCGCTCTTGTGAGTAATCAAGATATATTTATACTATATAAATATATATTTGTTTATAACAAATATTGTTTAATGTAGAGTAGAGTTAAGTAAATATTTATTGGGTTATTGTAGTGGGTTCTGAACAATTTAAAGTTAATGAGTTACAAAGAGTTCTACCTTATAATTTACAAGCAGAGCAGATGCTACTCGGAGCTATTATTATAAGGTCAGATTTGCTATATAAGGTAAGTCACTTTTTAGTTGCAGAACATTTTTTTGAAAAAATACACCAAAAAATTTATACAGCGATACAAAAAATTCTTCAACAAGAATTGTTAGTAACAGATATTACTCTTCAATCTTTTTTAAGTAAGGATCCACTATATCAGTTAGTGAATGGTTCTGAATATCTATTAAAATTGACTACATCTGCTATGTTAGTAATTAATCCTTATGATTATGCTAAAATAATATATGATTTAGCAATTAAAAGGAGTCTGATATCTGTAGGGGAAGAAATAGTGAATGACGCTTATAATTCTACTTTAGAGGATTCAGCTTTAGATCAACTAGCTAAAGCCGAAAATGTGCTATATAATTTAGCTAGTACAGGAACAAATTTCAAGCAATTGCAATCTATAGATGTAGCGGTAAATAAAGCTCTGGATAATATTACTAAGGCTATGTCTGATTCTAAGCATATTTCTGGTATTTCTACAGGGTTTGCAGTGCTTGATGCTATTTTATCTGGATTTCATGATTCTGATCTTATAGTACTTGCCGGTAGGCCAGGTATGGGAAAAACTTCTTTTGCTCTTAATTTAGCATTAAATGCCTGTAAGGAGCTAGTCCAAGATACTCAAGATACTCAAGATTCTGCATTGCCATCAGTAGTTTTTTTTTCACTAGAAATGTCCTTAATTCAAATTGCTACTAAAATTTTATCGATATCTACTCAAATTAATTCTGATAATTTACGTAATGGTAAAATCAATGAATCAGATTTTAATATTTTAACTAAATCTTCAGTAGGAATTAGAGATACACCATTTTTTATAGATGATACAGGATCATTATCAATTAATTCTTTAAGAGCTAAGGTAAAAAAGTTTAAACGTCAGTATAATTTAAGATTTTTAGTTATAGATTACTTACAATTAATGCAAAGTAACACATCTTATAATAGCAGAGTGTTAGAAATTTCTGATATTACTCAAGGATTAAAAGCTATAGCTAAAGATCTTTCTATCCCTATTATTGTATTATCTCAACTTTCAAGGTCTGTAGAGCAAAGGCAAGATAAACGCCCCATGCTTTCTGATCTTAGGGATTCAGGAGCAATTGAACAAGATGCCGATGTAGTATTGTTTATCTATAGGGAGTGCTATTATAATAAAAATATTTCTGAACCAAATTGTAGTACAGAAGATCATGAAAAATGGCTTGATAAAATGGAAAAATATCACAATACTGCTGAAATTATTATAGCTAAGCATCGTAACGGAGCCGTTGGTAGTGTTAATTTATTGTACCAACCAGAATTTTCAACATTCTACAATTATAAAGACTCAAAAAAAATATAGAGTTTAATATTCATATAGAATTATCAATCAATATAAAAATTAATAATTAATTAATGTCTAAAAAATCCTTGTCTGATTTTATGCTTACTATCAGAGATTTACTGTGGCCTATATATAAACATGAACTAAGATTATTTATGCCAATGGCAATGATGATGATATCCATGCTTTTCTGCTTTTCTTCATTGCGTTCTATTAAAGATAGTCTGATTGTTACTTCTATAGGCTCAGAAGCTATAAGCTTTTTAAAACTTTTTTTGGTATTGCCAACTACTGTGATTTTTACATTATTTTACATTAGAATGAGTAATATTTTTAGTTATGCAAGTATGTTTTATATAATGATATCATTTTTTATATTGGTATTTTTCATATTTATATATGTTTTATACCCTAATCAAGATATTTATCATCCAAGCCAAGAAAAAATAAGTTCTCTATTAGCTTGCTATCCTAATTTTAGGTGGACCATCTTAATTCTTGAAAAATGGACATATGCTGTTTTTTACGTATTTGCAGAACTATGGAATGCAGTGATTATTAATTTACTATTTTGGCAATATGCAAATCATATTTTTGATATAGAAACATCAAAAAGATTTTATCCACATTTAAATATAATTGGTAGTATAGGATTAATTTTATCAGGATATTGTTTAGTATTATTCTCCAATAATTATGTTAATCATGAACTTATAGTAGGAAAAATTGATTTAAAATTACATAGGATCTGTTATTACGAAAATGTATTGCGTCCTATTATTTATACAGTAATAATACTCAATATATTAATTATGATTATTTATAAATATATTAATAGTTATGTTATTTCTAAGAGCAGTAATTACTCTATAAAAAAAGATATTGCGATAACTAGGACAAAATTATCTTTTAAGGATAGCTTATATTTAATATTAAAAACCAAATATTTATTTAATATTTCACTGCTCATTATTTGTTATGGATTGATAATTAATATCCTGGAGGGGCCTTGGAAGAATAAAATTAAAATTATTTATAATAATGGTATTGATTATACAAATTTTATGGGTAATTTTAATATATATATGGGGTTTTCTTCTATTTTTTTTATGATAATAGGTAGTAATATTTTAAGACATTTTAAGTGGATAACTTCAGCATTAATCACTCCCATAGTTATAGGAGTTACAGGTTCTTTATTCTTTATTTTGATTATTTTTGAACAGTATTTTACTGAAGTCGAAAATAAATTGATATTGATTTATTTAGCTGTAATAGTAGGTGCAATACAAAATATATTAAGTAAATCTAGTAAATATTCATTATTTGATTCTACTAAAGAAATGCTCTATATACCATTATCATTGGAGTTAAAAACTAAAGGTAAGGCTGCTGCAGAAATTATAGGATTAAAATTGGGGAAGGGTTTGGGAGCTTTTATTCAAGCATCTATATTCTTTTTTATACCTTCAAGTACATTTGATTCTTTGATTTCTTATTTATTAGTAGCATTTGTTACAATACTCATTGTATGGATTGTAAATATTTATTCACTAAATAAAATTTATTTTCATCCATGAACACATAATATAATAAAATTTTTTAGTTGGTTATACATTACAGATCTAATTAGTTTGTGTAATTTCTATTATTAAACTTTCCAACACAGATGATCTATCAGATTTTATATTAGTGTTACAAAACTTTCTTTAATGGTTTTAAAGCCAATCTTTTCGAATACAATATCTAAATTTTGTCCAGATCGTTTTACTATAATGCCGTTGCCAAATTTAGGATGTTTAACTTTTTTTCCAGCATTTTTTTCTTCTAATATTGCTGGAGTTGGTTCAGTCAAACCGTATTGCAAGTGATTTTTATGTTTTTTTCTACTTCTTAAATCATTATAATAGTCACTATATTGTGGCTTTTTGAAGTTTAATACTTCATATAGATATTCATCAGAAGAGTGAAAATCTGCATCTTGGTCAGAAATTTCCTGTATAAATCTTGAAGGTAGTAGTTGTATTGTTTCACCAAATATTTTTCTATTTTGAGTATATGTAATATATAAATTTTTTTTAGCTCTAGTAATTGCTACATATGCTAGCCTTCGTTCTTCTTCTAGTGCTTTTTCTTGATTATATTTTGTATTTAAAGCTTTTTTATGTGGAAAAATCAATTCTTCCCAACCTGCTAGAAATACTAGATCAAATTCTAACCCTTTAGCGGCGTGCATTGTCATCACTGTTACAGTACCTAATATATCGGTTGTTAGATCTGTATCTGTGAAAAGAGAAATATGTTCTATAAATTGATAAATATTATCAAATTCATCAATTACTTTTAACATTTCTTCGATATTTTCAATTTTTGATGTTGAGTTTATATCATCGGATTTCTTAATATATTCAAGATATCCGGATTCTATTAATAAATCATTAGTGACTTTAATAGGTTTAATTTCAATATCATTATATTGATTTTTTATTTTTTGTATTAGTTGAATAAATTCTGAAATATATTTTTGGAGTTTGCTTTTAAAATATCCCTTATTAAACATTTCTTCTATAGAACAAAACATCGAAAGATTATTAATAGAAGAAAAATCTCTAATTTTTTTAATTGTTGAATTTCCTATAGATCTCTTAGGAATGTTGATAATCCTTTCGAATGCTATGTCATTATTATAATTTATAGCAAGTTGTATATAAGAGATAATATCTTTAATTTCAGCTCTTTCATAAAATTTTACTCCACCTACTATTTTGTATGGTATTTTACATTCAACAAATGTTTCTTCTAGTGCTCTGGTTTGGAAGCTAGCCCTTACCAATACCGCAATTTGGTATGCGTTATATTTTTTATCTCCCATAGTTTTTGATATAATCTTTGCTATACAAAATGATTCATCGACTTCATTTGTACATCCAATAATTTTAATTTTCTCTCCATATTGTTTTTTTGTCCATAACGCTTTGTCGTGCCTGGATTTATTATTTTGTATTATATTGGATGCAGCATTTAAAATAAATTTTGTTGACCTATAATTTTGTTCCAATTTAATAATTCTAGCATCTGGAAAATCTTGCCCAAATTTTAATATATAACTTGGTTCTGCTCCTCTCCAAGTATAAATGGATTGATCATCATCTCCAACGCAACAGATATTGCTATTTTTAGTTCCTATCATTTTGGCTATATTATACTGTACAATATTTGTATCTTGGTACTCATCTATTAAAATATACTGAAATTTTTGTTGAAAATAAGATAATATTTTTGGTTTATTTCTAAATAGTTCCAAACAATATATTAATAGGTCACCAAAATCTAGCAAATTGGAGTTTTTTAATATATTTTGATATTTTGGATAAATATTTTGTGCAATTTGCGATACGGTTGAGTCTAGATTTTTTGTATCTGTTTCTGATAGATCTCTATCTTTCCAACCTGCAATAATTGAATTAATGATTTTTGGATGGTAGAGTTGTATATTGATATTGCTATCAATCATCAGTTTTTTAATGCAGCTTATTTGTTCCGATATGCCAATGATACTAAAATTATTATCTATTTTTAGTTCTAAGTTATTGATATAAGATCTTAAAATCTTATTAGCTATTGAATGAAATGTATATGAACAAAAATCTTTAATGATACCAAATTTTGATAACCTATATTGCATTTCTTTACTTGCTTTATTAGTGAAGGTTACAGCTAAAATATTTTGTGGAAATGCTAATTTTTTATAAATGATGTATGCAATTCTATTGGTAAGAACAGTAGTCTTACCTGTTCCTGCAGCTGCTAGCACCAGTAAAGGCCCTTCAGTATGAAAAATAGCATCAATTTGGGCTTGATTTAATCCTTTATAGATCAGTTCAGGTATTTCACTAAATGAGTTATCAAACATGTGAAATGAATCTTATAATGGTAAAGATATGTAAACAATTCATTTATTTCATTATTCAGTGATTAATATTCTATATATTAATATTCCTTGTTAAAGCAGGCAACCTAATTTTTATACCATCAAGCTCTTTAGTCAGAATAATTTGGCATCCTAATCTTGAGGTCTGAGTTAGCCCAAATGCTAAGTCTAGCATATCTTCTTCTTCTTCTTCTGGCGGTGTTAGATTATTATAAGTTTCTTCTTCTAGAATTACATGGCATGTAGCACATGCTAATGATCCCTCACATGCTCCTTCTAGATCTATATCATTCATATGTGCTACTTCTAAAATTGATAATCCTACCATAGCATCTACTGTTTTTTCTTCATTTTTTTTTGTAATAAAAGTTACTCTAATTTTTTCCTCTGACATGATATTTACTTTATTATAAATAAATGCTAATTTTTTATTAGCTGAGATACTAAGTCTCGTAATTTTTGAGTATAGAAAATTATCTCATTATACTTGTTGAGTTCTATATGTTGTTCTAATAATTTTATAACATTTAGAATTTCATTTTGTTGATCATTTATTAAGGGATCAGATTTTTTTTGTAAAAATCTTTGGATGTCATTTATTAGATATCTTGCATTTATTTTGGTTTCTACAAGCATTTTGGATTTAAAATCTATATGCAAATTTTTATAGGCATTTTGTATATCAGTTTCGATATCACATTGATTTAAGCCATAACTGGGTTTAATATCTATGTTATGAAGTTTAGATGAGTGTTTTTCTCTAGCTGTAACAGACAAAATTCCATTTACATCAATAGTAAAAGTCACTTCTAATCTTAATTCTCCTGCTTTTGATTGTGAAAGATTATTTAACTCAAATAATGCTAATGATCTACAATTTTCTACCATTTCACTTTCTCCTTGTAGTATATGTATTTTTATTGCAGATTGATTGTCAACATAAGTTGTAAATTCTTTCATTACTGTACATGGGATAGGGGAATTACGCGGAATAATTTTTTCAGTAATTCCTCCATAAAGTTCTATACCCAGTGATAATGGTACTACATCTATTAGTAAAGCTCGGTTTGTAAAATCTTTATTGGGCTCAGATAAATTTTGCGCTTGTAATGCAGCTCCAATTACTACCGCTTTATCTGGATCAATGTAAGAATATATCGTAGTATCTTGTAATATTTTTTTTAATTCTGTAGATATTAAAGGAATTTTACTTGAACCTCCAACTAAAATTATACCATCAAATTTAGATATCTGTGTTTCTATTATTAAATCTTGAACTATTTTAATAGTCTTTAATATAAGACTCATTATGATTTGTTCAAATTCTTCTCTGGATATAACATAATTTATACTATCAATAATGAAATCTACTTTAATATCCTTTGAAAGTAATTCCTTAATATTTTTAATAATATTTAGTAATCCACTAGTGTTTTTAGAAATCTTTTTTTCTTGCAATAAATATTCAAGCAATATTTGATCAATATTATCTCCTCCAATCATGTTATCTCCTTTTACAGCTAGCACTTGCAATACATCATTTTCCATTTGTAATATTGATATATCAAATGTTCCTCCTCCTAGGTCATAAACTAAATATTGTCCATTTTTTAGCTTATGGAAGTTATATGCATATGCAGCAGCTGTTGGTTCCATTATTAATCTGATAACTTCAAATCCAGCAATTTTTGCAGCTAACAATATTTGTCCTTTTGCATTATCGTTGAAGTAAGCTGGTACTGATACTACTGAATATATTATTTTAGAGTTTAGCTGTAGTTCTGCAGATGCTTTTAAATAGGCAAAAATATTAGCAGCAATGGTAGTAAAATCAGTATATTGATTATTTATCCAACAAATTTTAGGAAGTTTTTCATTCTTGATTGTTAAATCATTAGTAATATTATTTTTTAGTAATGGATTTTCCAATATTTCTGCATAAGATTTTGCTAATAATCTTTTAATAGATCTTATAGTAAATTTTTTTTGATCTCTATCTCCAATAATTACTTTACTGTTATTTAGTGTGATAATAGAAGGAATAATTTCTCTTTCTAAATGGTCTTTTATTATTATCACTTTATCATTTTTAGCTATAGCTGCTAAAGAATTGGATGTACCAAAATCAATAGCTACTATATTTTTATCTACTAACCCCTGATTAATTTTATCTTCAATATCTAGTATTTGCATATTATTTTATTTTTATTCTCATTGATTGATTTTATCTTTAGTTTTTGCAATCATTTTATTAATAAAATTAAGCCTTATTGTAAGATATTGTGCTTTACTGAAATCTCTAGTGAGAGTAAATAATCTTGCAAGCTCATTCAATAATAACTCTTTATTATTAAGATATTCATTTAATTTATATTGTAGTAGGATTTTATTTTCATTGGTATCTATATACTCAAACTCATTCAAGATAGACTCCAATTCATCATTAGTCAATCTATTATTTAAAGATGAATCATCTAATGCGTATCCACTAATTTCGAGTAAATATTTTGCTCTAAGGTAGTTATCCTTCAATATATTATAAGCATTGTTAATGTATGATGATGTAATGGTGGTATCTATTTTTTGCTGAGGTTTTTTTTGTATTTGATCTGGGTGATATTGTTTCTGCAATTCTTTATATTTTTTGTTTAGTTTTTCTCTATCTATATCAAACAAATTCTCTAAATCAAATAACTGAAAGTAATTTTTAGTCATATCTAAAAAATGAATTTTATATGCATATTATCTTCTGTAATAAAAGCTTTCTCGTTTTTTATTTCTATATTTGGAGTATCATGTATAAATTCTATATTACTGCTGGAAGTAACATTTTGTAAATCTGATAGTAAGTCATCCGTCATTGAGATATCATGATTTTTGTTATCAAATATTTGAATTTTTTTTATCAGACTATTCATAGATAAATTAAGTTTTGATCTTAATTTACGAACTAATTCTAATATTTTGATTAAATACTCAGATTCTACTAATTTTATTTCTTTAAAAGTTATAATTGTTTCATTTTCAGGCCATGTGTTTTTAGCATGTATTGATTCAAGATTTTTACTAAATAATTTTTGGTATATTATTTCAGTAATATAAGGGAGAAATGGTGCAAATAATTTAAGTAATATTTCAAAAGAGTAGAGGAGGGTACATACAGCACTTTTAGCTGCTAGTATATTTGAGTTATTTTGGTTGTAAGATCTTATTTTAGTAATTTCTAAATATTGATCACAAAATATTTGCCAAAAAAAATGTTCTACCAAATTTAGAGCTGATGAATACTGAAATTTTTCAAATTCTTCAGTGGTATCTTGTATTAATTTTTGTAATTTAAATATTAAATATTTGTCAATTTCACAATAAATATTCTGTATTAATAATGTCAGATCAAATTCTTGATTTATATTAATAATATAGCTATTGATTAAAGATGCTGCATTCCATAATTTATTTACTAGTTTTTTACCAATTTTTATTGTATCTAGGGAGTAAGTTGCATCTGAACCTAATTTTGGTTTTGCTGCCCAATATCTTATTGGATCAGCTCCGAAATCCTCAAGTAATTTATCAGGAGTAATGATATTGCCCTTAGATTTTGACATCTTACTTTTATCCTCTGCTAAACACCAACCGCTTATTACGATATTTTTCCATGGAATGGATTCTTGATGTAAGTAGGATTTTAATATCGTATAAAATGCCCATGTTCTGATTATATCATGCGCCTGTACTCTTAAATCAGCTGGAAATATCTTTTGGTGACGTTCTTTATCAATAAAGATATTGCTAGAAACTCCATGTGAATTTATTTGAGGAGATAAAGAGCTAGTAGCCCAAGTATCCATGACGTGTACATCTGCTATTACTTCTTCTCTGGTATAACCTGAAGGTAAATCATAGCTGGGGTCTATCGGCAACTGATTCATTTCCGCAAATATTACTTTATTAGCTTCTCCTGTTCTTTTTGAATACCACACAGGAAAATTGACTCCAAAATATCTTTGTCTACTAATGCACCAATCCCAAGATAAAGATTTAACCCAAGTTTGTAATTTAACTTTCATTTCTTGTGGATACCAGTTAATCTCATCAATTTTTTTTAAAATAGCCTCCTTATGAGCTATAGTTTTTAGGAACCACTGTGGTGTATTCAAAAATTCTAAGGTTCCTCCTGATCTTTCTGCTACTTTGAGTTTATGAATTATTTTTTCTTGTTTTACTATTAAGTTACTGTTGTATAGTAATTTAATAATCTGATCCCTTGCTTCCAATACCTTAAGTCCTGCAAGTGGTTTCATATATTTTTGGGCAATTGCTGGATCTAATGAATTAGAATTAAACTGTAATTCTTCTATTATACCGTATTTATTGATAATTTGTTGACTTATTAAATTATGTTTCCTATACCAAATTAGATCTAGTTGATCTCCAAAGCTACAGCACATTACAATTCCTGTACCTTTATTTTGTTCCACTAACTCGTCTGATAAGATAGGTATTTTTACTTTGAATAATGGAGTAATAGCTTCATATCCAATTAAATGTTTGAATCTATTATCATCTGGATGAATAAATATTGCAGCACATGCAGGTAGCAACTCTGGTCTGGTAGTTGCTATTACTATATCTATATTATATGTAGTTTGGAATGTTATATAATTCATCAATGTAGATTCTTCTTTTTCTACTATTTCTGCTTGAGATAAAGCTGTTTGATCAATTGTATCCCATAGTATTGGTTGAGTTGCTCTATAGACTTGCTGTTTTTTCACTAAGTCTAGAAAGGACATTTGTGATATTTTTTTAGCCAAAGGACTGATTGTTTTATATTCATTTTGCCAATCAAGGGATAATCCAATTTTATTAAAAATATTATAAAATTTCTTTTCTTCTTCTATAATGACTTCCTTACAATTTTTAATAAATTCTGATGTATCTACTTTTGATGCCTTAATTTGTTTTACCTTTTCTACTAAACGTTCTGTTGGTAACCCGTTATCGTCATATCCCATAGGATAAAACACATTCATGCCCTGCATACGTTTATATCTTACTATGAAATCACTATGTGAATAGCTATAAACATGCCCTATATGTAGCTTTCCTGATACATTAGGGGGTGGGGTATCTACTATATATGTCTTATCTTTATCAGTATTGTTTGGATCCCATTCATACAGTTTATTTTGTTGCCAAAAGTCTTTGATTTCGTTTTGATATTCATCAAAGTTATATTTTTTTGTAAAGTAGTTTTTGAGCATCTTTAAGACTGTTTAATAATAAAAATTAATGCTAATTAGTATATCTCATTA
Source organism: Rickettsia endosymbiont of Cardiosporidium cionae (assembly GCF_015476335.1). Taxonomy (GTDB): domain Bacteria; phylum Pseudomonadota; class Alphaproteobacteria; order Rickettsiales; family Rickettsiaceae; genus JADHZC01. Next base: position 195,450 of record NZ_JADAQY010000001.1, on the reverse strand, counting down.
TGTAGTTGTAGTAACAAATTCTTGAATATCGATTTTTATACAACAAAAATACATTCTTTTCTAGATTTCTAGATAGATAAATATATAATATTTGTTTATAAATAACAAATTTTTAATTTTGGTTATAAATATTTAAGTGAAATGCAATTTCATTTATAGGTGATAGCAATCTGCTGTGTATTTTTGTTTATTTTAATTTTTTACTTTATTGTTATGTATAAATTTTTCTTTTACGTTTTTTTTGTAGGATGTTTTGCTCTTGGTAGTTTTACCAGCTTTGGCAGTGAATATCCTAAATCCCCAATAGAGAGTTTTTTTGATTCTACCGGTTCATTGATTGATTTAAATAAACTAATCAGTAAAGTCGCTAAAGATAAAGATAAGGACACTGATAAAGATAAGGACACTGATAAATCAACAAACTAAATAGTGATTTCTACTATTTGTTTTTTATGATTTTAAGTCAGTATTATTGCTTATAATTATACTTTATAACAGTGGGTTATACTGTTTTATAAATAAATTCTTTTAAGCTGTATTGCTTAATTCAGATCTATTAAATATTTAGTTGTATGAGTTTAGATATTAAGTCTATTGAAGAAAAATGGCAGAAGTTGTGGCAATACAATAATGCTTTTAAGGCTAGTAGAGATTTTAGTAAGAAAAAATCTTATATTTTAGAAATGTTTCCTTACCCTTCAGGGAAAATTCATGTAGGACATGTGAGGAATTATGCAATCGGTGACGTAATAGCAAGATTTATGAGATCTTGCGGGTATAACGTATTATATCCTATGGGCTGGGATGCATTTGGATTACCTGCAGAAAATGCTGCTATTTTGAATCAATCTCACCCTAAAGGATGGACCTATAGTAATATTGAATCTATGAAGTCACAATTAAAAAAAATAGGGCTTTCATATGATTGGAGTAGGGAGCTATCTACCTCTGATAGTGATTATTATCAATACGAGCAGGAATTTTTCTTGGAATTATACAAAAGAGGCTTGGCATATCAAAAATATGTCTTAGTGAATTGGGATCCTGTAGATAATACAGTACTTGCTAATGAGCAAGTAGTAGATGGTATGGGGTGGAGATCAGGAGTTAGAGTAGAAAAAAAACACTTAAAACAGTGGTTAGTTAAGATTACTGATTATGCAGAAGAATTATTAGTAGATCTTGAAACGTTAACACAATGGCCTGATAATGTTAAAAATATGCAAAAAAACTGGATAGGGAAGTCAGAAGGGGTTGAATTAGAATTTAATATAGAAAAATTTTCTGGAAAAACAGTTAAAGTGTTTTCTACTAAGCCAGAAACAATATTTGGAGCCAGCTTTGTAGCTATAGCTTATAATCACCCATTTATTCAACAAGTCTATGAACAATCGGACGGTGTCATCAAATCTATTATAGATCAATTTATAAAAGATACCATGAAAGAATTGTTGGAAATGAACCATGCTAATAAACAGCAAGTAAATGCAGTATTTACTGGGCTATATGCTATACATCCTTTTGATAATAGTATAAAACTACCAATTATGATTGCAAATTATGTGTTGATGGATTACGGTACTGGAGCTATTTTTGGTTGCTCTGCACATGATACAAGGGATTATGAATTAGCATGTATTATCAATAAATTGGGTGATCTTAATATAGATATCAAACAAGTAATTTCTGCTATTGATAGTGATAATGATCCTTTAACATTGCCTTTTGTTAAATATGATGATGACAATTCTTATTTAATAAATTCTGGTTTTATCAATAAATTATCTTTAATTGAAGCTAGATCCGTATTAATACAGAAAATAGAAGAATTAGGAATAGGTAAAAAAGCTACATATTATAAGCTGCGTGATTGGTTAGTTTCAAGGCAGAGATACTGGGGGACACCAATTCCTATTATATATTGTGATTTTTGTGGAATTGTCCCAGTACCAATTAAGGATTTACCAGTTGAGCTCCCTTATGATATTAAGTTGGATGGTCATGGTAATCCGCTTGATAACCATCCTTCATGGAAATATGTAAGTTGTCCTAAATGCTATGATAAAAATGCTAGACGTGAAACTGATACATTTGATACTTTTTTTGATTCCTCATGGTATTTTCTAAGGTTTTGTTCTCCTCAACATAATTCTATGCTAGATACATCAGAGGTAGATTATTGGTTCCCTGTAGATAAATATATAGGCGGTATAGAGCATGCAGTGTTACATCTTTTATATTCGAGATTTTTTACTAAGGTAATGTGTGATATTGGGTATATTAAGGTAAGAGAACCTTTTATATCTTTGACTACTCAAGGAATGGTATTATCTAATACTTATAAGGATTCTAATAATAATTGGGTGTATCCTTCAGATGTAGTAAAGCATAATGGAGAGTTAGTGCATATTAAGTCAGGATTAAGAGTTATAGAGGGCAAAATAGAAAAAATGAGTAAATCCAAACTTAATGTTATAGATTTAGATTCCACCATTAATCAATATGGAGCAGATGTAGTAAGAATGTTTTTATTATCAGATACTCCTATAAATAACGATATCTTATGGTCACAAAAATCAGTAGTGGCAATACAAAAATTTATACAAAAATTATTTAATATTACCAATATCATTTTTTTTGATAAAACTTTATCAACGCAAAATATTAGTGATAAACAATTAGATTCTATAGTTAATTTAACAATAAAGAATGTTACAGAATATATAGAAAATATACATTTAAATAAAGCCTTGGCACAAATTCGTATATTATTTAACTCTATTTCTGAATCATTGGTAAAGCTTGATGTCAGTAGGGATCTATTAAAGCAGTCTATTAAAATCTTGATACAGCTTTTGAATCCCTTTGTGCCACATATCACAGAAGAATTATGGCAATTGACTGGTAGTAGTAGTTATCTTACAGATCAATTATGGCCAAAATATGATCCAGTTAAAATAAAATCTAATTTATATGTTTTGGCAGTACAAATTAATGGAAAGTTAAGAACAACTTGTAATTTCGATATTAGTTCTACAGAGGAAGTAATAAAGCAAACTGTTTTAAATCTTGATATAGTTAAAAAACACCTTGTTGATGGACCGAAAATTAAAAAAATTATAATAGTTCCTAAAAAAATTTGTAATCTGGTTTTATATTAAAATCTTGCTAATACCAAGGTTATTTGATGTTATTTAACATCAGTATAATAAATATATAATGTATATTATGGAAAATATAAATACAAAAACATCAGAAATGACTTTCGTATAATTCATACTCTATAATATTTTTGTATAACTTAATTTATGATTAATTATCTATCTTTTAGCCTAGATTTTTAGCTTAGAATTTATTAATTCTATTGTATTATTTATCCCTAACAATAGGATAAGAGATCCGAATCTGGGGCCCATATCTTGCCCAAGTAAAATTCTGTATAATGCTTTGAAATATTCTGAAAGTTTTGGGTAATCGCTATTCATACCTATATCATATATTATATTTTGGATATACTCCGCAGTGACTGTTTTGTTTTCTAAAGTAGCAAGGCTGTTAGCAATTTTATATAACACAGTTTTTGTTTTATCATCTGCAATATAAGATTTATTTTGATCTTTAATAATATCAAAATAAAAACTAATTGCTACATCAAGTAATTTACTAATATAATCACCATTGCTTTTTGTTACTTTACTATTATATTTGCTAATATAATTCCATAGGATATTTTTATCAGAAATATTGCAGGCAGAAATTAAATTTAATAATAAGCTAAAACTAAGACCAAAAGAATTTACTTTTGGTATATTATTTTTGTGTACATGAAATATTGGATTATCTAATTTTTGTACTAAATCAGTATTTGTACCGTGAAATTGTTCATTTAGTAATAAATATTCGTCAATAGATTTTGGTATTATACTCCAGTCTATTTTTTTTGCTCTATTAGGAGAATGGTATACGAATAAAGATATAGCTTCAACTGGGGCGTATTTTATTAGTTGTTCTAGAGCTATGCTGTTACCTTTAGATTTTGAAATTTTCTCTCCATTACTATCTAGAAATAATTCGTAAAATAGCAATATAGGTGGAACTCCTCCTAGTAATTTGCATAAGTTTTGATATATTAATGTGTTCGGTCTATGTTCTTTACCATAGATTTCATAATCTACCGCAAGATGAGCCCATCTCATTGCGAAATCTACTTTCCATTGTAATTTACATTTTCCTTTAGTTACTTGTGTTTCTATTAATTCTCCATTATTATCTTTATATAATATAGTTTTATTATTATAATCAATATGTTCTGTTTTAACCTGTAATACCAACCCGGTTTTTGGGCATATAGGCATGAACGGTGAATATGTTTTTCTCCTTTCTTCTCTTAGTGTAGGTAACATGATATTCATAATTTGTTCATATTTTTCTAGTACTACGAGTATCATTTTATCAAATTCACCAGAATTATAAAGTTCTGTAGCGCTGTAAAATACATATTCAAATCCAAAATGATCTAGAAAATTACAAAGCTTAGCATTCATATATTCTCCGTAGCTGCCCTTTTTTTCAAAGGGATCAGGTATAGATGTGAGTGGTAACCCTAATTTGCTAGTTAACATATCCTGATTTGGTAAATTATCAGGAACCTTTCTTAAGGCATCTAAATCATCAGAAAAGCATACTAGTTTAGTGGGTATATCAGAAATTTTTTTAAATGCTTCCATTACCATGGTAGTTCTGAGTACTTCAGTGAATGTCCCGATATGAGGCAATCCAGAAGGTCCATAACCTGTCTCAAACAAAACATAACCTTTATCTGGAACAGTATTTTTTATACGCAGTAATATTTTTTTTGCTTCGATAAAGGGCCAGGATTTAAGATTTTGTAATACATCTACAATTTGTTTTTCCATTTAATTTCAATTATATTAGTTATCTAAATGTAGTTTTTGAAGGTAAGATATTAGAAAATTCTATGTACATTTTTGAACTTTAGGAGTGAATACTGTTATTATTTCTCTTTTTACTTCTAAAGAAAAATCAACCCAACTATCTATAAACAAATTTACTGCTACAATCCTTGAATTTGGCATCATAGTATTTAAAATGCTGTAATATTTAGAATACTTATCTGATAATATCTGTACAAAATAATGTATACTAGGGTTATGCCCTATAATTAATATGTGCTTATTTTTATCATTCTGTTTTTTAATAAGCTCTACTATATTTTTCAAATCATTGCTATATAAACTTTTAACTATTTCTGTATTTATATCTCCTGTTACGTAAGTTATTACAGAATATGTTTGTAATGCTCTTGTTATATAAGAAACCAGTATTTTATCTAGTGAATAATTTTTTAGAAAATTTCCAGCCTGAGTAGCTTCTAATACACCATTTTTTGTTAATATACGTTCAGAATCTGCTTTATTATTATCTAAACATTTGGCATCTGCATGTCTCATTAAAAATAATTTCATATGTTTTATCCTAAAATTATTGATTTTAATATATTAAAAATTCTTACTAATAAATATTGCTACATTACAAGATTTTTCTATAAATTTACTTAACATACTAAAAATCAGACTTTTTTCAGTATTAAATTCTAGTGACAAATCTTTATGTTCTATTTCTTCCTCTCTAAATATTTTTATTTTAGAATAGAGTTCTGAATTTTTTAAATGTAATGTATTTAATGAATTTAATTGTGATTTATAGTGTTTTTCAATAACACTCTCTACCGATTCTGTTAGAATCATTGATAATTTTACACCTAATGCTCCAGTAATCATCCCTGCATAGTAACCTATTTTTGACCAAATCCCTATCATAATAGTTGGTCTAACTTTTTGTAGTTCTATTTGTGATCTAAAATACTCAAGATGCTGTATTTCTTGTTCTAACATATGCTGAATGGTTTCTTGATTTTCTTTTCCTTTAATATTTTGTAGTTGTCCTAAATAAATTTTCTGAGCTCCAAATTCTCCTGCATGATTCACTCGGATTATTTTTTCTAATTTATTTTGAACATTAAAAAATGGCTTAGGCATCTCAAATATTTATTATTTATATTTTTTATTATACAAGTGATAAGTAATATATATATATGGTATAACTAGTAGTAGATTTATAATAAAATTCCAAGCTGTTAAAGATAAACCAAAAATAAATAATCCGGGTATATTACAACTAATAATCTGTCTTTCTTCTAATATATTTTCTAATATATTTTTTGTCTGGAATAAATTATGATTGATCAACATAGATCCGCAAGAATGGTTAATTATGCCCTGCTCTACAGCTAAATGGTATCCTGCAAGCATTATAGCGGATATTAGTACCAATATTACACAGATATGTAGTAGTATCACATTATCTATAGTTTGTTTTTTGCTAACACTGATCTTTCCATTATAATATTTTGCTAATATTTGTATAGAAAATATTAGTAAAGCTATATACGGTATTCTCTGGTAGATACATAAAACGCATGAAGCAATCTGTTTAATATATTCAATATAGTAAACAGATATGAAAACACATATGGTGGTAGCCAAAGTCGTATAATGTAGTACACTAATTTTTATAATATTATTCTTCAAAAAATTATCTGACATAAACTCATAAAAAATCTTGATACAACCAGTCTAATAAACCAGTTTATCATATATAATATTATTCGGATATATAAATTTTATTAATAGCTATATTTGGTTTTGTAATATAATATGCGTATAGATTAAAAAATATAGAGCATATAAGAAAATTGGGAATTATGTGATTAGAATTGCAAATTTAGTACTTTCTAGCCCTGTGATATTGGCTCCTATGTCTGGCATAACAGATTTACCTTACAGAATGTTAGTAAAAAAAATTGGGGCAGGTTTAGTAGTTTCTGAAATGGTTGCAAGTAGAGCTATGATAAATAATGCTTCAAAAGCTTTAAAAAAGGCCGCTATAATAAAAGAAGAAGATTCAGCTGCCTGTGTACAATTAGCTGGTTGTGAAGCAAAGATAATATCTGAAGCTGCAAAGCTTAATCAGGATGCAGGGGCAAAAATTATCGATTTAAATTTTGGGTGTCCTGCAAAAAAGATTACCAATGGTTATGCAGGTTCAGCACTAATGAAGGATGAAAAATTAGCTACAGAGATATTTGAAAATACTGTAAAAGCAGTAAATATACCAGTAACATTAAAAATGAGATTGGGATGGGATGAGAATAATAAAAATGTAGTAAAATTGTCAAAAATTGCTGAAAATTCTGGTATTAAGATGATAACTGTTCATGCACGTACTAGATCACAATTTTTTTCTGGTGTTGCTGATTGGGCTTTTGTTAAAAATGTAGTAGAACAAGTCAAAACTATACCTGTAATTATCAATGGAGATATAAAGTGCTTTGATACTGCCAAAAGGGCTTTGTCTCTTTCTAAGGCAGCTGGTGTTATGATAGGTAGAGGATGTTATGGTAAGCCGTGGCTATTATCGCAAATTGATCATTTTATTAAAACAGGCCATTCTAAACCAGATCCTACATTACATCAACAATTTAGAATAGTTTTAGATCATTATAATGCCATGATAGAATATCATGGTAGTGATGTAGGTCTTAAGATTGCTAGAAAACACCTGGCTTGGTATAGCTCTGGATTAAAGGATTCTGCAATATTTAGAGCTACTATTAATAAAGTTAATAATCCAGATGAAGTGAAAAATATTTTGGTAGATTTTTATTCTAGATATATTGTATAAAAGTTGATCAAACTTAATAATTTCATGAGTTAAAGCAAAAGCTATTACAGCATTTTTGGTATATCGCGATATACAATATTAATTGTATATTAATTGCATGTGTATAAAATAGATGCTATTAATGATTTTTGTTATAAACAATATTTAGATAACACCTCTTTTACTATTGATATTTCATCAAAGTCAATTTTATTATTTCCAATGATTTGATATTTTTCATGTCCTTTCCCTGCAATCAATAAGATATCGTTATTATTGAGATTTTTTACAGTATCTATTATTGCATTTCTTCTATTATCAAACTCTTTAACAATAGATTTATTATTGATACCATCAATAATTTCTTCCCTGATCGTTTTACAGTCTTCAAAGCGTGGATTATCATTAGTTACTATTACTAAATCAGCTATCTGGGATGCTATTTTCCCCATAACACATCTCTTTGATTTATCTCTATCACCTCCACAGCCGAATAATACTTTTAGTTTTCCTTTATTAACTAAATATTTTTTTAAATCTAATAGTACAGCTTGTAGTGCTGCTGGAGTATGAGCATAATCTACAAATATATTAAATTTTTTATTATTATTAATATTAGATGTAATATTTTGTAATCTGCCAGTTACTGGTAATAACATATTAAAAGTAGATAAAATATTATGAAAATCAAATCCAAGATTATTAACTAATTTTGCAGCTATCAATATATTGTAAGCTTGAAATCTACCTATGATATTAATTTTCGTGTTATAAGATCTGCCATTGTAAGTGAATGTGACACTTTGCTCTGATAAATTAGATTCTATATTAGTAATACTGATATCTCCTTTTGTACCTACGGTATTGTATCTAATTTTTTTATTGTCCAAGAAAGATTTAATCTGTTCTATACGTGATATATCAGAGTTTAGTACTAGTTTTCCACCATCCATCAGATTATTTGTAAGAAAATTAAGTTTAGTAGCTAAATAATCCTCCATACTATTATGGTAATCTAAATGATCTTGAGAAAAGCTAGTAAATGCTGCTGTAGTCATCTTTAATTCTCCAAATCTTTTTTGGTGGATCGCATGGCTACTAGCTTCAAGAGATAGATAATTAATATTATTTTTATATAATATATTTAATGACTGTCTTAATTTTACAGGTGATAAAAGTGGATAATTAGAAAATTTTAGATTTTGGATATTTAAGTTATGTTCAACACCTAAAGTATTTATAGCACAGCTATTTACATTGAGTAATTGTAAAATTTGTCTTACATATGATGTAACAGAAGTTTTACCATCAGTACCAGTGACCGCTACCAAATATTTTGGATATCCAGGATAAAACATGCCTGCAGCAATGGCGTATACTAATCTTATATTTTCTACATAAAGAATATTTTTTTTAATATCCTGATTATGAATATTATCTGTAAAAATAATGGAAGCTCCAAGTTGTAAAGCTTTATCTATGTAATTATTGCCGTCAGTATTAACTCCATTGATTGCAAAAAAAACATCTCCTGCTTTTAGCAGCTCAATTTTTTCTGCTAAAGAATTAATTTTAGAATTACTAAAAATTTTTCTTAGTTGGTTCTTTATATTACACATAATATTGCATTTATTCAATTTCTTATTCAATATTGTATACTAACTAATTACTATTAGTACTATAATTGATATCTAATAAATTTTGTATTGTAGGATAATTATCATCTAAAGGTTGTATTCCTTTTATTGCGATAATTTGTTCAAAAATATTTTTAGCTGCTGGTGCTGCAACAAACCCTCCACTTAGGTAATTTCCAGAAAATTCAGTGATTTTTGGTTCAAATATTCCTATATATATTATATATTGTGGATCATGCATGGGCATTGCTCCTACAAATGAAGATATCAGTCTATTTTTGTCATATTTTTTATTATTAGCACAGTGTGCAGTACCAGTTTTACCTCCTACATAATACCCTTTAATATCAGCTTTTTTCCCTGTTCCACGTGATACTACTAATCTCATTAATTTGCGCATATCATTTGATGTAGATTCCTTAAATAACCTTTTTCCAGCAATATTATTATTACCATTTTTAATAATTGTCATAGGATATAGTATCCCTCCATTTATTACGGGAATCATAGATCTAACAAAATGTAAGGGACTCTGAGCAATGCCGTAACCATAAGACATAGTGATAAGATTAAGTGCAGTACATTTATTATATTTAATATAAATTGGTGAACTAATTTCTGGTAATTCTATTTGTAATTTAGAAAGCAAGCCAAGCTGTTCAAGATATTGATAAAGATTATCTTTACCAGTATCTAAAGCAATATAGCTGATACCAATATTACTGGATTTTACAAATATTTCTGGAATAGTATTCCACCCTTTAAATGCTCTATAATCCTTAATTATGTAACCATCTATTTCTATATTATCTAAGTTATATACGTCGTGAATAGTTACAGCTTCTGTGTCAATAGCTATAGATAGAGTAATGGCTTTCATACATGATCCAATTTCGTATACACCTTGAGTGGCAATATTAAAAAATTGGTTAGAGTTTTTATGATATACAAAATTATTAGGATCAAAGTCTGGTTTACTCACCATAGCAAGTATTTCTCCATTATTAGGGTTGGCTATTATCCCGACTGCTGCTGCTGCATCAAATTTTTTTATTACATTATTAAGTTCTTGATTTAAAATATTTTGTATTCTTATATCAATAGATAATTGTAATTGAGAATCTTGGTTATTAGTATCGATATTTTTTTTATTAGAAAGATAGTTATTAAAATATTTTTCAACTCCAGCTAAAGCATCGAGATCGCGTCCTAAATATCCTATAACATGTGGTATAATGTTTCCATAGATATAAATTCTTTTTCTACTATTTTCAAATTCAATACCTGGTAATGCAAGATTTGATAATATTTCTTTTTCTTTTAAGGTTATATCTCTTTTAATCCAAGTGAATTTTTTATTTTGTCTAATATTATGTAAAATTGTATTTTTATCTGGATCTGATAGTGTATTAGCAATTTTATTTGCAGTAAATTCATGATTAATTATTTTCTTAGGATTAGCAAATACAGAAGATACAGGTATGTTGGTTGCGAGTAGTACAGAATTTCTGTCTACTATACTCAATCTGTTATTAATTTCATATTTTTTTGTAATATTATTAGAAGTTTGTAATAATGGGTTCGAAAATACTAGCCATACTAATCTGAATGATATGGTTAAGAAGCATAAAATAAAAACAATAATTATCACAATCAATCTAATTTTTATTGAATACATTTCTTAGTATTTTGTTTATTTGATATACATAATTTTGATGTATCTTTAGGATATTTATATCTCCATTTTTTATTTTGCTTATTTGCAATATGCCTATAATTTTTGGTTACTATATGATTATTAGATAGAGGATCGGATATTATCTGTGATAAATTATTAGGGGCAGATAATGCTAAATATTTGTTTGATAATCTTCTTAATCTTTCTGGAGTAATTAAGTAGGAAAGTTCAGCATTTAAGATATTGATTGTATCTTTTTCACTTAATATTTGCTGATTAATTATAGAAATCTCTTGCTTTATTGTCATAACTTCACTCTTAATAAAAAAAATCATGTATGACATGATTACTGAAGTGGTGATAGATATTATTAGTAATATTTTTTTACTAAGCATATTATTTTTAACTTAATGTTTGTGCAACTCTTAATTTTGCAGATCTAGACCTAATATTTGCAGATACTTCACTTTTTGTAGCAATAATAGGTTTTTTAGTTAATATTTGTAGCCATTTACCAGAATCATATTCTGATGGATTATCAATGTTATACTTTTTAATATTCCGGATAGCATTTGCTTTAAAAAAATCTTTTACTATTTTATCTTCTAGAGAATGAAATGAAATTATTAATATTTTACTATCACTATTAAGAACATCACTAAGATTATTTAAACATAATTTTAAATTTAGTAATTCATCATTTATATGGATTCTAATTGCTTGAAAAGTTTTAGTTACAGGATTTATTTTAGTTTTAGTATAATGCATAGAATCCCTAATGATCTTTGCAAGTTCTAGTGTAGTTCTGATAGGAGTCGTTTTTCTCATTGTAACAATATTTTTAGCTATCGCTTTGGATTGTACCTCTTCTCCGTATTGATAGATAATATTAGCTAATTCTTCTTCTTTAGCATTATTAACAAATTCGAATGCAGTTTTACCTTGATTGCTCATTCTCATATCTAAAAAACTATCTTTAGAAAATGAAAATCCTCTATTATTTGAATCTATTTGCATAGATGACATACCTAAATCTATTACTACACCATCAAATTTGTTATTTGCTACCAAGTCTTTAATGTGAGCAAAATTACCATTTATGAAGTGAAATCTTTCTTTAAATTCTGATTGGATATTTTGTACGTATTTATTGATATACGGGTCTCTATCTATTGCTGTTACTTTACACTGAGCAGAATGTAATATCGCTTTAGTGCAGCTACCAGATCCAAAAGTACAGTCTAGATATTTTTTGTTATCTTGCGGATTCATAAATTTTAGTATTTCATTTAGTAATACTGGAGTATGACTCATATATATTAAATAAATATTAATCTCATATTATTATAATACCGATAGAAAATTTTTATTACTAAACATTGATTTAACCTAGATAAATAATCTTCTGCATCATTTAGGTGTAACATCTTGAACATGTCGTTCTTTCTAATAAAAGCAGTCTTGTCTTTAATATTAAAAGATAAAAGAGTAATCAATTTGCTTATCTACAAGAATTTAAAATTTATTAATATTCTATGGATTTTTTACTAACTAATATATTCTATAAATTTCATGCACAACACCCTACCCTGTTATGGGTTTATTAGTAATACACAACAAAATCAAAAACTGTGAAATTTAGTTAAACAAACTACAAATTCCTTTGCATATACGGTATATTATGTACCTATATATAAGATATGTCTATAATTTTATTACAATGAAGTGTATATTTGTAGGTAAAGATAATCTATAGTTCAAATTATATAACATATGTTAAGTATATTTAGTAATTTTGAAAGATTTAAGAGTTTGCTTCCAATTTAGATAATACCGAGGAAATTTTAAACAAATTCTGAAATCTATTATCATGTATAAAAATTATGCTAGGAAAAGTCTTAGTTTTCAGTAATTTACTTACGGTGAATCTGATTTGGTTTTTTGAATTATTTAACGCTTCTAACAGTTCATCGTCTGAAAATTTTGTGTTAAATCCCATAAAATAGCATCGTACAGTATTAGATTTTTTAGTAAAGCTGATATCTGTAATAGTGATAGGCATATTGTATAATCTAGGATCGATTTTCTTTCCCTTTTGTATACAATAAACTATAGCAAATTTGATATTATTCACAATCTTGTTATCTTGCTTATATAGATCAGTCATTGGTATTAAACAAATATTGTATATTAGTAATAAAATATTATAAAGATCATTCTATAACTGCACGTGTTTCAATTACTTCTACTGCTTCAATGATATCACCTATTGTAAAATCATGAGTATTTTTTAGAAATATACCGCATTCCATGCCAGATTTTACTTCTTTTACATCTTCTTTAAAATGTTTTAGTCCTATTATTGTATCTTCATGTAGTACTGTGTTGTTATGTAAAATTTTTATTTTAGAATTTAGCTTTATAACTCCGTCTATAATATAACTTCCTGCAATTTTACCAATTTTAGAAATTGTGAATACCTCTATAATTTTTGCTCTACCTAAGTATTTTTCACTTTTTATAGGATCTAGCATTTCGCTTATCACAGATTTCAACTCATCTATTAGCCTGTAGATGATAGGAGAATCAACAATTTTTATATTATACTGTGTTGCTTTCATTAGAGCTTCAGTATTAGTTTTAACGTTAAATCCTATTATTATAGCTTTTGATACAGATGCAAAAGTTATGTCTGATGAATTAATAGGGCCAACGTTTGCATATAGAATTTTTATTTCTATCCCTGGTGTGTTAATATTGTTAATGCAATATTTCATTGCATTTAATGAACCATTAACATCTACTTTTAGAATTATAGGTAATATTTTTACTTTCTTGTTAAATGCTGTTTGTATAAATAATTGATTTATATCAGAAGAGTTATCGATTTTGTGCACAGGAGGTGTAGTAATATTTTTTTGCTTTGATCTATATGCAATTATATCACGTGCTTGTTTTTCAGTTTTTACTACATTAAATTTATCTCCTGCATCTGGTAAAGTATTTAATCCAAAAACTTCACATACTAAAGAAGGAGTAACTGATTTTATTACAGTATTTTTATCGTTTTTTATATTCTTAATACGTCCATAGCTTTGGCCAGCTAATACTATATCTCCTTTTTTTAAAGTTCCTCTTTGTACTACTAATGTACTAGAGATACCAGTTTTTTCATCCATCCTGGATTCTATAACCACACCTGAAGCAATTGTACTTGGGTTAGCTTTTAATTCCTGTATTTCTGCTAACATTAAAATAGCTTCTTCCAGTTTATCTAGATTTATACGTTTTATTGCAGAAACAGGGATCATTAAAATATCTCCACCATAGTCTTCTGATATCACTTCATAATTCAATAATTCAGTTTTAATATGTTCAATATTGGCATTATCTTTATCAATTTTATTGATAGCTACAATTATTGGTACATTTGCAGATTTTGCATGATTTATAGCTTCAATAGTTTGAGGGCGTACTGTATCATCAGATGCTATTACTAAAACAACTATATCTGTAGCTAATGAGCCTTTTAATCTCATATCTGTAAATGCTTCATGGCCTGGAGTATCAATGAAAGTAATAACTTTATTATCAGCCAATTCTACAGTGTATGCCCCTATATGCTGAGTTATGCCACCGGATTCACTTGAGGCAACATTAGTAGATTTTAGTGCATCTAACAAAGAAGTTTTTCCGTGATCAACATGCCCCATGACTGTAACAATGGGGGCTCTTGGTATAAGATCGTTTTCATTATCCTTTTCTTCTATCAGAATATTTTCTATATCGGATGATAAAACTATTTTAGGTTTATGTTTAAATGTTAATACTATTAATTCTGCAGTCTCTGCATTTAATACGTAATTATTGTCTGCTGTGATTCCAAGTTTTAATAATTCTTTTATTAAATCTGCTGATAATTCTGACATTCTGTCAGCAAGATCACTAACAGTTATTTGTTCTGGTATTATAACTTCTCGATATATTTTAGATGGTTTATAATTAGGATTTACTTGATTTTTATTACGAAGTTTTGCTTTTCTTCTGATATATTTAGATATAGATTTGGGTTTTTCTACTAAATCTCCAGATTCTTCGTCAATCATATTAATGATATGAGACTTTTTTAATTTCTTAGTTTTAGTTTTAATTTTATCCTGAACTATTAATTCATCTGCTAAAGAATTACTATCCAATAATTTTTGAGATTTTGCTGTTTTACCACTAGCTTCTATAGGTGGTTCTGATATATCTTTATTGTGCTGTATTTTGTCATTTGAAGGTAAGTTTTGATTATCTATCTCCTTAGGGGTATCAATATCAGTTTTAGTTATACTATTACTATCTTCTGTAATTAATATAGATTTTTTTCCTAAAATTGTGGATTCATGCTTATTTAAATAATCTAGTTCTAATATATTTTTATCTTTATTGGAGGTTTCATCGCTGGATGTAATATTTTTTTTAGCTAGCTGTGCTCTATGCAGTGCTAAAACCCCTAGATCATTTTTTTCTGCTTCTATATCAGTTATTTTGTTTTTATTATAAAAATCTATATCTTTTGATTCCTGAACTTTTTTAGCAATCTTTATCACCATTTTATCTTTAGAATCTGAAGAAATCAGCCTAGAACTAAGCATATTCTTCTTATTTAAAGATAATTTATGGCTACCCAAAGTAAGTTTCTTTCGGTCTTCAGTAGAATTTTTATCCTTATCCATTAACACAACTAAACAATTATAAATATTATATTAGTATAAAAAATACACAGCACAGCTATTGTATCTCTTTGTTTAACTTTAATTAACTTGCTGTTTTGCACGGTTAATTAACTCTTTTATTTCATTATAATGCATCACTTTTTTTGGTATAATATCTCTGAATGCTTTCACAGTCATAGTACTAATATCCTCTATATTCTTAATACCGTATTCTGCGATTTTCAAAATATATTCTGGATCAATATCATGTAATGCATCTATTAATTCTTGTTCTACTCCTAATTTTTCTAATGTATCAAGTATCTGATTATGCTTTATTTCTAAGCAATTGGTAGCTTTTGATCTAATTTTATTTATCAATTCTTTATCAAATAATTCAGAAATCGATAGGAAGTCATCATCTGATGCCCATGCTATGTAATCAATTTTATTGTATCCTTGGGAGATTAAAAGCTGAGCTATAGTAGAATCTATTTTAAGTTCATTAACAAATAGATCAGTCAATGCCTTGAATTCCTCAGTGGATTTTTTCGATTCTGCTTCTTCAGTGATTACATCTATATCACAACCGGTTAATTTTGAAGCAAGCCTAACATTTTGTCCCTGGCGCCCTATTGCTATACTTAATTGATCGCTTGCTACTACTGTTTCAGCATATTTTTTGTCTTCATGAAATATGATTTTTGTTACCACAGCTGGTTTCATTGAATTTATGATATAACGAGCTAGATCGTTATCCCAAGTGACTATATCGATTTTTTCACCATTTAGTTCGTTAATAACAGATTTGATTCTTTTCCCTTTAATGCCTATACATGAGGATAATGGATCTATATGAGTATCTCTAGAAAATACAGATATTTTTGCCTTTGAGCCAGGATCTCGCGATATAGCTTTTATTTCAACAACGCCGTCATAAATTTCTGTAACTTCCATTTTAAGCAATTTTGCTAAGAATTCATTATCTGTCCTAGATAAGAATATTTGGAATCCACTAGATTCAAGACTAACATCATATAAATATGCCTTTATTTTATCATTAATTTTGTATTTTTCTCCAGGGATTTGTTGAGCTTTTTTTAATATTGCTTCTGCTCTTCCTAAGTCCACGATTATGTTTCCAAATTCTACTCTTTTAACAATACCGTTTACTATATCTCCTTTTCTATGCTTGAAATCTTCATATTGACGTATACGTTCTATCTCTTTAATTTTATCTGTTATTACATTTTTTGCAGCTTGTGCTGCTGTTCTGCCAAAATCAAAAAATGGTATTTCTTCAGTAAGAATATCTCCCAATTTAGAATTAGGATTTTTCATTAAAGATTCTTGAAGAGAAATTTGTTTGCATGTATCATTAATATTTTCTACTATCTCTAGTAAACGTACCAATTTAATCTCTCCTGTATTATGGTTGATATGAGCCTTAAGATTATATTCATTTCCATATTTTTTATAGGCTGCTGCCTCAATAGCCTGAGCTATAGATTCAATTAGTTGTACCTTGGGTATGCCCTTATCTCTTGATACACTCTCTACTGTACTTAATATTTCTATATTTCCGATATTACTCATTTTTATTTTATTATTTAAATCTATTAGTGATATTCAAAATAGCAATTTAAGATTCTTGTACCTTAGTTAGATAATATATTAATTCTGTATTTTTATTGTGGAATAATTTAAAAATATATTAAATTCAACACAAACGCTGGAATACAACATAACATCTTATCAAAATAAACCCCTAACCTTGCAAATGCAGAAGATAGTATAGTATTTCTATAGAAATAGAAATACTAAGGCTAAGACCAATTCAGCCAATAACCAAAGAGCGATATGTTCATACATATACCAATTAATATATAACACAAATATTAAATAAAACAACAATATTCAGTATTGATAAAAATCTATTTAATCTTAAGTTGTTAATATTATTGAAGCTATTAATCAATGTATATTGAATGAAACCCAAAATCCTGCAAATAACAATATTAATACGGAACATAATATAAAGATATTAAATATTTTGCTTTGAGACATGGATGGCAATTCTTTATCTGTATTTAAAAAATAAACGTTTGACAATAGTTTTAGATAAAAATATACAGAAATTATATTAGCAATAATAGCAAAAATTATAATGGTAATTTCTCCTTCTGCAAGCGCACTATAAAATATGTAATATTTTACAAAAAAACCGGATAATGGCGGGATACCTACTATTGAAAATATTATTATTAGTATAGATAATGATATAACTTTTTTTTGTTTAAAGATATTGTTTAAATCATCAAAAGTTGCTTCCTCAATATTTTTACCTAGTACCGAGATTAAGCAAATGAATAAAGCAGTAGTACTGATTATATATATTATTATATAATTTAATGCAAATTTTTGAGCTATAGCAGAATTTAAAGAGATAGCCATTAATATATATCCTATATTTAGGATTGTACTATAGGCTATTACCCTTTTTATAGATCTTTGTTGTATTGCGCCTAATGAACCTATCAGCATAGAAAAAATAGATGATAATTTAATAAATCCCATAACTATGTCTGCAATGTGAGAAGTTATTAGCAAATTTATAAAATTAATTAATACAATCAGTAACCCAAGTTTGGTAATAGATGAAAAATATATTACAGAAATTATTGGTGATGCTTCATATACATCTGGTGTCCAAAAATGAAAAGGAGCCGCAGAAAACTTAAATAAAATTGATATTAAAACCAATGTTATACCAAAAACTAGCCCTATATTGATAGATTTACTACTATTTAAGCAAAGATATATCTCGTCATATTTTATACTACTACTGAACCCAAATATAAATGATATACCAAATAGCATTATACAGCTCATAAAAGACCCTAATACAAAATATTTCAAGCCAGCCTCAACGGATTTTAATTTTTTAATGTTAGAAGAAGCTAATACATATCCAGATAAGGCCTGTAATTCAATACCACAAAATAATAGCAATAGGTTATAGGCAGAAATACTAATAATCACTCCTAAGCTTGAAAGCAGCAATAACGTAACATACTCTATTTTTATGTTATCTCCAGAAATTTTCGTGAATTCTGAATATGAAATTATCGTAATTAAAAGCAGAAATAATATTATAGATTTTATTGTTAAAATATTAGAAGTAACTAAAAATGAGCCTTCAAAAATTACTCCATAACTGCATTTATAAAAAAAACATATATAAACTACTATCAGTGCTAGTAGTTGAATACTAATGCTTAATATAGCTCTAGAATATTTTGGATAAAATAGTGAAGTGATTTGTACAGATAGCGCAAATATTAATAACAATATTTCCGGTAATATACACAAAAATTGTTCATATATCATGAAATTACACAATTTAAAATTAAAGTGATCAACATTAATTAAAGTATTTCATTCATGTTTAATAATATTATCACTGAATTTTTGATAAATTTTAAAATTATATTAGGACAAATACCAATTAACAAAATTAGTATAGTTAAGGATATAAGTGCAAACTGTTCATTCCGATATAAATCAGGAAATTGATGTTGATTATCAGTAGCCAGCATTAATTTTCTATATAAGTTTAACATATATATAGCAGTTAGTATTATACCTATAGCGGATACTATAGCTGCTATGTTGTTTTCTTCATACATTCCTAAAATAATTAAAAATTCTCCTATAAAACCGCTTAAACCAGGTAACCCTATAGATGCTAGTGTTACAACCATAAATAAAGTGGCCAATACAGGCATGCTATTAGCTACTCCTCCATATGCAGTGATTTTCTTGCTGCCACCCCTTACATATAAAATACCTATTATTAGAAATAATGATGCAGATATTATAGTATGACTAATCATTTGAAATATTGCCCCTGTAATGGCTCTTTCATTAAAACTAAATATACCTCCTGTTACATATCCCATATGTACTATTGAAGAATAAGCAATCATCTTTTTCATATCACTCTGATGAATAGCAATTAGTGCAGCATATACAATAGTAAAGGCACTAATCCATAATAAAACATTGCCTAAACCTAGTGATACCTTAAAAAATATGGGTAATAATATTCTTATCATTGCATAGCCCCCTATTTTCAATAAGATACCTGCCAACATTATGGAGCCTTCTGTTGGAGCCTCTACATGAGCATCTGATAGCCATGTGTGTAATGGAAAAATAGGGATCTTTATAGCAAAAGATAAAAACATCGCAGACCATAAAACACTTTGTAGATGTATTGAAAGATTAGGTGCTAGAATGTATAATTCAGGAATATTCAGGCTGTTAGTTTTAATGTAGAGGCATATTATACTGAATAGTAAAAATATAGATCCAAAAAAGCTATATATAAAAAATTTTTTTGCAGCATATACTCGGTTTTCTCCTCCCCAGATTCCTATAATAAGATACATAGGAATAAGGAGAATTTCAAAGAAAATATAAAATAATAATAAATTTAAAGATACAAAAGTTCCTATACAAAAGGATTCTAAAACTAAAAAGCATAAAAGAAATTCTTTTATATACTGCCTGGAAACAAATAAGCTGAATACTACTGATATTAAAGTTAATAAAGCTGTTAAAAAAACAAAAAATATTGATAGCCCATCTATCCCTATATAAAAATCTAGTCCTATAGAGTTAATCCATGTATATTTCTCAACAAATTGATAAGTGGTTTCTTTAAAGTCAAATTTAATCAATAAATATATGGTGGTTATTAATGTAAGGATATTACTAAGTATCGTTACGTAAATAGCGTATGTTTCTCTATTGCGAGATTTACTCTGTGATATGAATACCCCAATATAAGCAGCACTAACAATAGGTATTAGAATTGTTATAGATAGAATTGGTAAATCTGTCATGTTGTAACCAATAGCTAAAAATCGATTATTGCTAAATATTTTAATATTAATAAAGATATAAATAGCAAAATTGAAAACACAATATAAAAAACATAATGAAATATATAACCTGTTTGAATTCTTGAAACCAGTTTACTAAAGTAACAAGTCAAGCATTGTATGCCTCCTGGTCCAAATCTATCTATTAATTCTTTATCAATTTTATGCATTAATTTACTCACAATGTAAACAGTTTTAATAATCAATATCTGATATAATTCATCAAAGAACATTTTATTTTCTATTATATATGATAAAACGCGAAATCTTTTAGCTAGGGTAATGTTGAGATTGTTCTTATATAATAAAATTCCTATAATCATGCCTACTATACCAGAAATTAAAGGTAGTGATTTGATTATAATATCTATTTCATCAAATTTAAGATGATGATCATTTTTAATAAAGATAGAGTTTAAAAAATATCCTGATTGTTTATCTATCCCTAAAAAGTAAAATGACATCATACCAAATAATGATGATCCCAGTAATAACATAATCAATGGTAAATTCATAATTTTTGGTACTTCTGATATATCATTGAATTTTTGTGGATCCATTTTAGTTTTACCGTGGAATACTAAAATTATAATCTTCATAGAATAAATGGCAGTAAATATTGCTGCAATGATACCTATAATAAATGATATTTTTGCAAAATTATTATTTGCTACAAAACTATGTTCTAAAATCATATCTTTTGAATAAAAACCAGACATGGGGAATATACCCATAATGGATAATGAAGCAATGACAAAATTTGTATAAGTAATATTCATACTAGATCTTAGCCCCCCCATTTTAAGAACATCTTGTTCATGACAGGCATGTATAACATTGCCAGCAGATAAAAATAGTAATGCTTTAAAAAAACCATGTGAAACTAGATGAAAAATTGCAGCACGATATGCAGATGCTCCACAAGCAAGAAACATATATCCTAGTTGACTACATGTGGAATATGCTATTATTTTTTTAATATCATTTTGAAATATCGCAACTAAAGCGCCAAATATACACGTAATAGAACCGACTATACTAGTAATGTATAGTACAAATTCTGAATATTCAAATAAGTAAGAGGATTTAACAATTAAAAACACTCCGGCAGTTACCATGGTAGCAGCATGGATTAAGGCAGATACAGGTGTTGGGCCTGCCATAGCATCAGGTAGCCACACATGCATAAATATTTGTGCAGATTTTCCCATACATGCAATTAGGAGTAATAAACATATTACATCTAATAGGTAAAATTTATAGGATAAAAAATATATATAAGATCCTTGCATTTCAGTTACATTATTAAATATATACTGAAAGTCTAATGATCTAAAATAAATGTAAATTATTATTAATGCTATTATAAAAGCAAAATCAGCAATTCTATTGACTATAAATGCTTTAATAGATGCTTTATTAGAAGATTTTTTATAAAAATCATATCCTATCAATAGATAAGAGCATAAACCTACTGACTCCCAACCTAAAAATAATTGTAAAAAATTATCAGCGCATACCAAAAATAACATAAAAAATGTAAAAAGTGATAAAAAAGACAAGAATTTGCCTAAATATTTATCATTTTTCATATACCCGATTGAATATATATGTACAACAAATGATACAGAATTGATTAGTAAAAACATAATTGCAGTTAACTCATCTATATATATAGCCCAATTTATTGATAACTCCCCTACGAAAAACCATTTAGCAATTACCAAATGGGTGATTTTTTTGTATATCCCATTCTCAATAAATAATATAATACTCCCTAAGGCAGGGATAGCAACTCCTAAAGCTGATATCGTGTATATATAAGCTCTTTGTAATTTTCTATATAAGAATCCGTTTATAATCGCTGATAGCAATGGTGAAAACAATATAAACAACGGTAAAGTCATAGAGAATTATTTATACTATATTTAATTAACATTATCCATGAAGTTCATCAATATCTCTCAAATCTATAGAATGACGATTACGGAAATATACTACAATAATAGCAAGACCAACTGATATTTCTGCAGCAGCCAAAGCCAATACCGCCATTGCAACTATTTGCCCAACAATATTGCCTAAATATATGGAAAAGGAAACAAAATTTATATTTATAGCTAACAACATTAATTCTATCGATACTAAAACAGATATTAAATTTTTTCTGTTAAAGAACAATCCTGATATGCCTATTACAAATATGATAGCTGCAATTATTAAATAATGATAAAGAGTAATTTCTTGTTTAATCATATTTAATATCATCGATTCCTCTAGATTGTTTAGGGTTAATATATTGTATAGAACTTTCTTTTGTCCTTGACAATTGATTCTTTACATTTTGTACTCTGGATGATTTAGAGATATATGTTAAATATATAACAGAAATCATTGCAACTAAAAGTATTATACCAATAGTTTGAAATTCTAAAAGAAAATTTGTGTATAAAAATTTAGCGATATTGAATATATTGCTATGATTTGTATCAATACTGAATATTGAATCTTGTTTAATAGTAATTGATTGGTAGCCTAGTTTGAGTATTAGCAGTAAATCTATAAATAAAAACAGCAAAACAACTAGGGATATCATATAATCACTATCAAAAACATTGTTTTTAATTTTAGTGAATTTTATATCCATCATCATTACAACAAATAAAAACAATATAGCTATAGCTCCAACATAAACAATTATTAATATCAATGCTATAAACTCAGCCCCTATTAATATTAGTAATACCGCAGCATTACAGAAAGTAAATATTAGCCAAAATATAGAATATACAGAATTATCGCTTATTACTACCATAATACTGCTACTTATAACTAAAAATGCAAAAATATAAAAAAATATTATAGGTAAAATTGAATAGTCCATAGAGTTATTATTAATAGTTAAATTTTATTCTTTGTTCTATATCTTTTTCCCATATATCCCCATTTTTTAGGAGTTTTTCTTTATCATAAATTAGCTCTTTATGAGTTTCCTTTGTAAATTCAAAATTAGGACCTTCAACTATTGCATCAACAGGGCAGGCTTCCTGACATAAACCACAGTATATGCATTTAGTCATATCTATATCATATCTAGTGGTACGACGAATCCCATCTGGGGATGTGCCAGACTCAATTATAATTGCTTGAGCCGGGCAAATTGCTTCACATAATTTACATGCTATACATCTTTCTTCTCCATTAGGGTAGCGCCTAAGTGCGTGTTCTCCTTTAAATCTATGGCTAACCTTAGTTTTTTCACGCGGATAATCAATCGTAACTTTCTTTTTAAATAAATATCTTAAAGTCAGCCATAGCCCAGTCAATATATCTATAAGAAAAAAAGATTTTAAATATTTTATCAAAATACACCTACATATTTAATTTATAGGATTATTTTGCATAATAACCCTGTATTTATTTTATACACCAACAGTGATGACTAATCAATTTGGTAAATTATCAGTAAAAAATAACAAAGATGCTATTAATATCATCCAAAATAATGAGAATGGTAAAAAGCTCTTCCACCCTATTCTCATTAGCTGATCATATCTATATCTAGGTAGCGATGCCCTAATCCATAAAAATATAAACAATAGAAATGAAATTTTTAATATTAGCCAAAATGGTCCAGGAATAAAATATAAACACTCTATCCCGAATGGCGGCAAGTAGCCCCCCATAAATAATATAGATGTTATAGCACTAGCCAATAGCATATTAGCATATTCTCCTAAAAAGAATAAAGCAAATGTCATTGAAGAATATTCTACATTATAGCCAGCTACTAATTCAGCTTCAGCTTCTGGTAGATCAAAAGGTAATCTATTAGTCTCAGCTAACATAGATATATAAAACACTACACCCAACGGCATCATTAATAAGTCTATCCACATGGGTCTATTCTTTTGTACCTCTACAATTTCTGAAATATTCAACGTGCCAGCTGTGAGTAAAACTGAAACCAGTATCAGACCTATTGATAGCTCATAAGATATCATTTGAGCGGAAGATCTAATAGCACCCAAAAATGCATATTTAGAATTACTAGCCCATCCAGCAATAATTATACCATACACTCCCAGTGAGGATACTGCAAATATATATAATATACCTACATTAATATTTGATAGTACAAAGTTGTCACTAAATGGTATAACAGCCCAACCTATAATACTTAGAACAAATGTAATGATAGGAGCTAATATAAATAATATTTTATCAGATTTATTAGGTATTATAGTTTCTTTAGTAAATAATTTTATAGCGTCAGCTATAGGTTGTAATAATCCAAAAGGCCCAACTACATTTGGTCCTTTTCTTAATTGCATCAGACCTATAATTCTACGTTCTGCATATGTAAGGTAGGCTACTACTAATAAAAGAGGTATGATTATTAAAAAAATCTTACCCAATATTAAAATTAATGGAACTGCATAATCTTGTACTATCAATTTCAACATATTTTTAGATATTTTAATTTGCTAATTCGAATTTACAGCTCTTGAAGATTTAGACATCGTCATAGACAATTTGCTAATAACGTTAGTCATATAATAATTCAAATCAATTTTTTTGATATCCTCATTTATTAAAATATCTTCAGATTTAAATAATTGAAATTTTGAATCAATAACTTCATCCATGCGATCAAATAACATATTATCTTTTTTTATCTCTTCTCTTATTTTTTGTAAATTATTATCCATATGAAAATTTGGATTTATTTTTGTTATTAGAGAATTTAGAATATACCAGTTTGGCAATGCATTTCTAGGAGGCAATACAGCGGTATAGCTAAATTGTGCTCTTCCCTCTATATTGACAAATATTCCATCTTCTTCTGTATAAGCTGCAGATGGTAATATTACATCAGCATGAGAGGCCCCTTTATCTCCATGATGTCCTTGATAAACAACTAGCGTACTATCAGATAGTTTACTTAAATCTATTTCATCTGCTGCTAATAAATATAATATTTTTATTTCTCCATTGTTAGCTTTTTCTATTATTTTTTTACTACCATTACCTAAATCACCATAGTGAAATCCTATATCTAGAGCTCCGACTGTAGATGCGTGATTGTTTAATATATTGAACCCGTTCCAATTATCACATACAATATTAAATGATTCAATTATTTCATGGATAATGGATAAGATAGCAAATCCATCATCTCTTACTAATACTGCATCACCAACAATAATCATGACATTTTTCGCGCTTTCTATCTGTTTAGTAAAATTATGTTTCTTCAATAAAATTTCATGCAAAATAGTAACTTTATTTCCTAATTCTATTATAGGGTATGTTTGATTATCTTTTTCACCAATCCTAGCAACCTTTAATTTATTATTTCTTACCATTTTACCTATACGTGCGTTCAATACAGGAGCGATATGTCTTGGATTTGCGCCTATTAATATGCATAAATCAGCCTTTTCGATATTAACAATTTTTGTATTGAATAGATAATTTGTTCTATTAGTAGAGTCTAATTTATACCCAAATTGGTTAGCATCATACATAGAGCTATTGAGTAATTTGAGCAATTTTTTAAGTAGATACATTGCTTCTACAGAAACTGTAGTACCAGCTATTGCTGCAATTTCGTTAGTTTTTAGATTGAGCATCTTATTTGTAAGAAATTTATAGAGCTCTGGCCAGCTCACTGCAGATAATTTACCTTGTTGTTTTATATATGGAGTATCTAATCTTTGAATTTTTAATCCATCGTAAGAAAATCTTGCTTTATCTGATATCCAATCTTCATTTATATCATCATTTTTTTTAGGTAAAATACGCATTACTTCATTACCTATTGAATCAATTCTGATATTTGAACCTAAGGCATCCATAACATCAATTGATTCAGTTTTTTTTAATTCCCAACTTCTTGCTTTATAAGCATAAGGTTTTGATGTTAAAGCACCTACCGGACAAAGATCTATTACATTGCCAGATAATTCTGATGTCAAAGATTTTTCTAAATAATTAACTATTTCAGCATGTTCCCCACGATTTATCATACCTATTTCATCTATACCAGCTATTTCTCTGAAAAATCTTACACACCTTGTACAATGTATACATCTAGTCATATTTGTACTGATTAGTGGGCCAAGATCTTTTTCTTGAACGGATCTTTTATTTTCGTAGAATTGACTAACTCTTTTTCCATATTTAAATGCTTGATCTTGTAAATCACATTCGCCACCTTGATCACATATTGGGCAATCTAGAGGATGATTAATTAATAAAAATTCCATTATAGATTCGCGTGCCTTTTGTACTCTTGCAGTGTTAGTATATATTTCTGTACCTGGCATCACTCGAGTGGCACAAGAAGGAAGTAATTTAGGAGAATTACTCACCTCTACTAAACACATTCTGCAATTGCCTGCTATGTTAAGTTTAGGATAAAAACAAAAATGTGGTATTTCTATCCCTAGTTTAATACATAACTGCATAATAGTAAGATTTTCATCTACAGATAATTCTTTAGAATCAATTTTTAGTTTAATCATTGATTGTCTTGAAATTAAATTTTTATATAATGTATTTTAAATGAATATTATTTCACTATATATTTTGATTACATATTTAGTCAAAAATTGTTCTATGTTTAATAGGCAAAAATTAGCTACAAACAAAATAAAGAAAATATTAGATAACCAATATTATTATAGCTAATCAAATAAATAGCAATTTATATCACAGTCTCTGCATTTTCTACATTGATCAAATTATTTAATTGTACTAATATGCACAGCTAATGTAAATTAAATTACATAATTCTTAATTAAATAAATTAAAATGAAAGTTAGATATTAAATATCTTGCAGCTTTTGTATGTTGATTATACAATGCTTTAGTTGCAAATTTTGTATGGTAAGAGATTTATATCACTACCAACTTGAATATCAGTTTATTACTTAGAAATAAATTAAATTAGTCTATTATGTTGATGAGAAATTTTTTACTTTGGTGTATTGGTTTATTTTTCGTTATATCTTGTAAAAGTAATGTGAAAGATAAATTGACTGTTATGGACCAATTTTATATCGAAGATGATGCTATCTTAAAAATTAGTGATATCCAGTCCGATCTACCAATTTTTAAAACATCTAATAAAATTAAATTATCAAGTAATAAAATTGTATCCACCCCTATAATTGCAAAGTCTGTTATCTACGTGTTGGATAATAAAAATTATATTATGGCTTATTCTGCAAAGGATAAGCATAAAATATGGCAATATAAAATTTCAGGTAATTATATAGATCCCTTCTGTATTAGAGGTGAGTTAACTTATAATAATGGAAAATTATATGTTAATAATGGATCAAGATATATGATAATCATTGACGCAAAAACTGGTGATGAAATAATTAGAATTGAATTTCCGGATATTATTTTTCATAAAATTATTGTTTTAGATAAAGACTCAGTGTTAGTACAGACGGTAAATAATCAAATTTTAGTATATGATTTGTTGAATATGAAAGAAAAATGGTCGTACAGAGATTCTTATATTACAAATTTATTTACCAAAAATATAGTAGCACCAGTCGTGAAAAATGGATATATCATGGCTAGTACAACTTCTGGTAAAATATTATATTTAGATCAGAATAATGGCGAAGTAAAATGGATTTATCATATAAATAAATTACTTGATGATAATGCAATATTTGATTATATACCTAAAGTATTAGTGGTTGAGCCTATTTTATACGGGGGTTATGCTTATTTAGCCACTAGTACTCATCATGTATTAAAGATTGATTTGATTACTGGTAAAGCTATATGGGAAAAAAAAATATCTGCAATCAGTGCAATGTGTTTATGTGAAAATACTATATTTTTATTGTTAGATAATGAGAAAAAACTGCTAGCCTTGAATTCTGATACTGGTAAAATTACTTGGATAGGTAAATTAACTACAAAAAATGATGATGCTCAATTATTGAAGCCTTTTATTGGGAAAGATGTTAATGGTGATATTTCAGTAAATATTTTATCTTCATCAGGAAAGTTGTATAAATTTTTCTATGATAAAAATCATGGATTAAAAACTGTTCCACACGTGAGTATCATTCCTAAAAAGATCAATAGGTATATTAAGTCTTGTTGTAGTTCAGAATTTTATCTGTTTACAGACCAGGATTTGTTATTTCAGTAGTAATAAAGTTTGTGAATAACAATTATTAAATTTTATAAAGTATTTTGTAGAACATTATGTTTACTATACTTAGCTTATTATGTTAAACTTGTGGGGGTGTGATTAATAGTAACTAAATTTGGCGCCAGCTTCTTGTTGATTGGTAATTTATATCTTTCTTCTGCTTTGTATTATGGTGCTTCTGATGTTATTATGGATTTTGATTATTTTATAACTAAATTATTTGTGGGGTGTTATGTTTCAAAAATTTCTTTTATTTATCGTGTTTATTGTTTTAGCTTCTTGCAAAAATGGTAATATTGAAGATAAAAATAATACTGGTTTAGAAAGTTATTCTTATGATATTAATTCAGATAGTAATAAAGAATATGTTGAAGAGAAATCTCGTCTTGGTGATTTTGCACTGGAAGTAGAAGATAGGGTGTTTTTTACTTTTGACAGTTCTGATATAAGTCAAGATGCGCAAAAGATATTATTATCACAGATAAAGTGGATATTAGAAAATAACGTTAACAATATCTCTATAGCTGGGCACTGCGATGAAAGAGGAACTAGAGAATATAATATAGCGTTAGGTGAAAAAAGAGCAGAAGCTGTTAAAGTATTTTTAATTAATAATGGATTAAGTAATATAACAATTAATACTGTTTCTTATGGAAAAGAAAGACCTGCAGTTATAGGGAATGATGAAGCATCATGGATGTATAATCGTAGAGCTGTAACTAGTATAGTAAGAGATTGTAATTAAGATTTTTGATTATTTACTTAGAGAATTAGCTGGTATAGCCTGATACAGGCAGCTGATGGATTATACGTGGCCTTGGCCTGTGTTACGTTCTGTGTAGTTTAGCTCTAATTGATTTTTTCTATTTTCTTCATCTTTTCTGTTATACAGAGTTTGTTTTTTTATCTTAGATCATGAAACATGTGTATTAGGAATTACTCTCTATTAATTTCTAATACATGCTAAATTGGCTTATTTATACAAGATCTTGTTTATATATCATTTTAGTAAATTTTTTATTCTAAATATTTAAAAATTAATTATAAATAATTCTAATCAAGGATATAATTTTACTTATAGTAAAGTAAAAACTCACTTGTTTGATGTCGAAAATTAGTTTAAAGAATATAGAATCTGGGGAGTATTTTAGTAACATATACAAATATTATATCAACCGATATCTTGTGATTAAACAACACAAAGCGTTTTTAGTAGTGGTTGCTTTGATATTGTTTATCTTCAATTTATCTATTGTGATTAGTATTGGTATGATGCCTAAGTTAACAACGCAAAAAAGATACGCAGTAAATATAGATAGTCATTATAATGCGAAAAACGCTACAATTCATAAGATTAATGCTAGTAGTCAGGATATTATAACTAAAATTACAGAATTTATAATAAAAAATTATGTAATCACTAGAGAAAGTTACGATTATACACAGTTAAATCAACAGTTGTTATTAATCAAAAACAGCTCTTCAAAAAAAGTATTTGAAGATTTTTATAACTATATTAGCAGTTCTAATCCTAATTCTTCTCCTCGTATAAGATATAAATCACTGAATAAAAAAATTGAAGTCTTATCTATATCTCATCAAGATGAACATAATGCTGTAGTTATTTTTAATTCCAAGGTAATAGATGATTCTAACCAAATGATTGAATATTTCACTTGGCAAGCTGTAATAAACTATAGCATCGATAAAATAACATTAAATCAGTATCCTGCGGTTAAGGATATAAAAAATAATATCAGTTTTGTAGTAAATAAATATTTAGTAAAATTAATAAAAGTTAATAATAATGAGTAATATTTACAATATTATATTATTTTTAATATTTTGTTTTTCTGTAGTTAATACAGCTGCTGTACAAGAATCTAGACCTACCACTAATGATAATAGAATTAGGGTACTGGTATATCACCCTAATGATGTATTTAAATTTGTTGGATATTACAATTATCAAGCAAATATAGAATTATCTAAAGAGGAATCTATAGTTAATATATCTATGGGGGATACTACAGCTTGGCAAATTGTACCAAGTGGTAATTTGATATTTATTAAGCCTATAGAAAGAGATGCCACTACCAATATGACTCTGATTACCAATAAACGTACATATTATTTTGAGTTATATGCTGAAGATGCAATAGGGATTAGGGATCCTAATATGGTATTTAGTGTAAAATTTCTATATCCAGGTACCGAGAATGACAATATTCAGAATTTTCATCATCACGAAAATATAATCAAAAAATCTGATAATCCTGAAAATTTAAATTTTCTTTATTTTATTAGTGGCGATAGAGAAATAGCTCCTATAAAAATATTTGATGATGGAGAGTTTACTTATTTACAATTTCGTAAATTAAATAATAATATTCCTGCTATTTTTTCTGTAGATGAAAATTTGAGAGAATCTATGGTGAATTTTAAAACAGATCCAGAAAATGATTGTCTTATTATCATAGAACAAATATATAAAAAAATTAGTCTGAGATCTGGAGATAAAATACTTTGTATTTTTAATGAATCAGATAAATATTTAATGCAAAATTAATCATACTTTGTGAGTATGCTTAATATATTATATGTAATTTGTATAAAAATAGATCAAAATTAATATTTGATTTCACTTCATCATGAACAAACAAGAATTTGCTAGTCGATATATTAACAGAAGATTTTATAATATTTCTGCAATAGAAAAGAATGATTCGAGCAATAAATCTAATTTTTCTAAAATTATTAAATTTCTATTAAAGGAAAAAAAACCTAAATGGCCGAATATTATTAATACAAAAACACCAATTTTAAAGAAACTTGATGAGTTGACTCCAGTTATTACTTTTATAAATCATTCGACTTTTCTAATAGAAATAGATAATGAAAAAATTTTAATTGATCCTGTATTTTCAAACATTGTAGGACCAAAAAATTTATTAGGTGTTAAGCGCAAAAGGCCTCCTGGGTTATCAATATACGAATTGCCAAAAATAGATTTAATATTAATTACTCATAATCATTATGACCATCTTGATATTAAATCACTGCGGATAATAACTAGAAAATTTGCACCAAAAATTATAGTACCACTCGGTAATAAAAATTGGCTGAATAAGTTGAATTTTAATGATATTATAGAAATGGATTGGGGGCAATGTATAAAAATTTATGGTCTGAAGATATATTTCTTACCAGCTCAGCACCATTCAGGCAGAGGTGTTTTAGATCATAACAAAACTCTTTGGGGAAGTTTCATGATATGTCATAAAACTATTAATCTGTTTCACGCAGGAGATACAGGATATGCAGAGCATTTTAAATCCATAGGTAAAATATTTGATATAGATCTAGCATTGTTACCAATAGGAGATTATAAACCATTTTGGTTCGAATATATGCATATGAACCCCTATGATGCTGTTAGAGCGCATTTAGATCTAAAATCTAAGCAATCTTTTGCAATGCATCATGATACATTTCCTTTAAGTTCTGTAAATTATCTCGAACCAGAAATAGACTTGGCAAAAGCTCTAATTAAATATAATATCAAAAATAATGCCTTTAATATTTTAAAAACTGGTGAAAGTTATAGATATAAAATATCCTAATTAAAATTTAATAGCTTTGAGACTAATAGATCATCTATTAGTTTATTCAGTCTGTACAGATTATTAATAAGTGTGACATTTATAGTAAGTATAATATTTAAATAATATAAATTTACCTCTATAGTTAATAAATAATACAATATTTATTAAATTGATCTTGAATTTACTAATAGTTAAGGTTATAATTCAGAGACAATTTGTCGTAAAGACATAGTAATACGTAGAGCAGCTAAAGTGTTTTGCATTTTGGTATGATCTCGTATATAGTTCGGTTGTTAAGTTTGTAAAAATTAATTTTATTTTGTTATTATATGATAGATTACACAAAAACACTTACTCAGGATAAAAAGGCCTATGATTTAGGCTTGAGGCATTATATGCTGAAGATATATAACTATATGGCTGGGGCGTTAGTTCTAACAGCTGTAGTGGCCTTTTTGTCAGTTAATGTTGAACCCTTGAGATCAATGTTGTATGTTGTTAGCTCTAGCGGTGATATAGTAGGTAGAACTGTATTTGGTAGTATGTTTTTTATAGTACCACTAATAATAGCTATCTTTTTCGGTAGCAGTATTAGCTCTATGTCTTCAAGAGCTGCCTATATTTTATTTTTGGTATATGCAGGTTCTATTGGTATCTTTTGTTCCAATCTGATATTGATTTATGATAGTTATTCTATTGTGAAAACTTTTTTCATCGCTGCTTCAGTGTTTGGGGCTACAAGTATATATGGTTACTCTACAAATAGAGATTTGACAAATGTTGGATCATTTTTTATTATGGGTTTAATAGGAATTATAGTAGTTTCTATTATAAATTTTTTCGCGAAAAGCAGCGCGCTAGATTTTGCAGTTTCTCTTATTGGAGTTGCTGTTTTTATAGGGCTTACAGCATGGGATACACAAAAGTTAAAGTCTATGTATTATAGTCATTACTCTAGTAATTCTTCTGGCGTGTTATCCGGTAATTTGCATATACTTGGAGCATTGACTTTGTATTTAGATTTTATTAATCTTTTTCTACATTTGTTACGTTTTATTGGTAACAGAAGGTAAAGTAAGGAAAAGCTAGGTATGTATTAGTAGCAACCAAATATAGGGTAGAATATTATTATTATATTGGTTGTAATGGATTACTTGCATATCTTCTTTTCTACGTGGTTTGTATGATTTATCTCTTCTCTCTCCCCTTTTTACTGGGATTATGAATACGAAATGCTGCTGGAAGATTTTTTTTTATGATTAGACCTTTTTCGTTACCTTAGTTTAGTATTTTTTTGTTATTGTGCGAGCAGCTGCATTTTTTTTCTTTTTATTATTTGTTAAGTTAGCTTATTTAAGCAGTATAGCGTTATATTGCTAGAGTTTAGTTATTGTTTTTTTTCCATAGGATGCGCAGATTTATACGTGGATTTCAGATGGTGAGTATTTATCTTTGTGTAGCGCTGAGTGCTGGATAGTGTTTTATGACCTAATAATTCTTGAATTGATCGCAGATCTGCTCCGTTTTCAAGTAAATGTGTTGCAAAGCTATGTCTGAAACTGTGAGCTGTAAGATGTTCTGGTAGAGCTAAACTCCTTCTTAGTTTGATTAGTATCAAGTTTATTACTGATGCTTGTACTACCCTCCCCTTTTTACCTCTGAATAATGGTTCATCATTACTGATCTTGTAAGGTAAATGCTCAAGATATTGAAAGATACAATCTTTGACTGATTGTATCAATGGTACGATTCTTTCTTTATTCCCCTTACCAATTATTTTAATAAATTCACCATTACATAAATGGTTGGCTGTTAATGATAATGCTTCAGATATTCTGAGGCCTGATGAATAAAGTAATAATAAAATTGACTTATTTCTAAGATTTATCCATTTAGTATCTTTGTGGATGCTTTCAATACTGTTGATAGTTTTGTATATTTCATTAACATCTAAAGCTCTTGGAATAGACTTTTTTACTTTAGGATTTTTTAGTATAAAAATTGACTCACAATTGATATCAGTGTTTTTATTTAAATATTTATAAAAATTTTTTAAAGCTGAAACTGCTCTAGCATTTGAATTATGGCTATAGTCTGATCTTATTCTATCAGATAGCCAACTTCTCAGTAATCTAATATCTACATCAGATATTGATACATCATTAATTGCAGTATTTGTATATCGATTTAAAAAATTTATATATTGATTTAGATCATTTTGATAAGATACAATTGTATTGTAAGAGAAGTTTTTATTCAATTTTAAATATTTTGACCAATTGCTCAATAATACATCCAAATGCATAATTATTAGTTGATTCAATTACTTTAATGAATATTAGTAAAATAGCACTAAAAGCATTTCACTGTTAATCAATTATAACATTGATTTTTGTAATTATTTAAAAAAATGTTAATATTTTATAATATTCTGTTATGTTTGGTTAAAGATATTGATATTACTAATGATTATAATAAAAATATAAGAAAAAGATTGTAAACAAAATTATTGTATTTGTTTTATCAATTTAAATAAAAATATTTTAAATTTTTTATTAAATTAAGAAGATATGAAATTAAAAGCAAAACATTTAGTTATGCTAGATATAGGTAGCAGCAAAATTGCTGCTATTTCTGCGTATATAAATAAAAATGATACTTATAAAGTGACTAGCAATATACTGCATGCATCTAAGGGGTTCAGGTTGGGTAGGATTATTAATATGGAATTTGCAGAATCCAGTATTATAAAAATAATATATTCTTTAGAAAAGGAATCTAATAGAAATATTAAAGAAGTAACCATCTCATTATCATCTGCATTAACTAAGTCATATTATGTATCGCATAATATGAAATTAGGTAGCTCAGCAATGACAAAACAAGATATAAAAAAACTTATTAATAAGGCATTAAATAAATTTCAACTTCAAGGAAAGGAAATAATACATTATTTTCCATTAGAATTTATATTAGATAATAATTTAATTGAATCACCCATAGGTATGTATGGAAAAGAAATATCTTGTAAATTACATTTAGTAGTTGCTGACTCGACAATATTAATGAATTTTATCCAGTGTTTTGCTAAATGTCATATTGAAATAAACAAATTTATTGTTTCTAGCTATGCGTCTGCCCTTTCTTGCCTTGATGATGAGGAAAAAAAATTGGGAGCAATTCTGATAGATATAGGGAGTCATGTTACTTGCTTATCAGTATTTTTCAATAATAATGCTGTATATTTTAATCACGTACCTATAGGAGGTTGGCACATTACTGAAGATATAGCTAGACAATTTGCAATTAATATTAATGCAGCAGAAAAAATTAAAATATTATATGGGCAATCCATAGTCAATAACTTGTATAAAGACCACGTAATTAGGCTTGATGATTTTGATAATAATAATGCATATACCAGTAACATATCAATTACTTCAACTGATTTGGCAAAAGTTATACATAATAAAATGCACAGCATTCTACAGAAAATACAAACACAATACAACCAAATTGATATTGATAATTTGATTGCCCGTAAAATAGTATTGACTGGTGGAGGAGCATGTTTACAAAAAGTAAAAAATCTTGTCGCAGATGTATTTAATAAACAAGTAAGAATCGCTTCTCCTAATTTGGCTGATATAGATAATCAAGAATTAAATTTTAATCCACAAGTATATTCTTGTATAATGGGAATGTTAAAATATTATCGTAATCAATATAATAAAAACTATATTGATTATACTAACAATAGTGATAACATGTTCAAGTCTGTATATTGCTGGATAAAAGAAAATATTTAAAATTATTGCGCTCGATGAATCTCTGGTTTAAAAAAAAATTACATGTGATATTTTTGCACTAAGCCATTTATAGCTATATAATTTGATTAGATATTTTTAGATTGTAAAAAATTATTCATTGTTATAGCATTACTTTTAATATGCCTTATATATAGTTTATGTACCTGGTTATATTTAGTTAATTCAAATAATATTTAATTCTACATATGTTTATCCAAACAGAAGACACTCCAAATTTAAATGCAATGAAATTTATACCTGGTATTATTGTTAGTCAGGATGAAACAGTATTTTTTCGTAATATTGAGGAAACACAAAATAGAAGTTTATTAGCATTTAAGTTATTTAAAATTGAATACGTCGTATCAGTATTTTTTGGATATGATTTTATTACTGTTACTAAGTCTGAAAAAATACTATGGGATATTTTAAAGCCAGAAATATTGATGGTCATTATGGATCATATATTAGCAGAATTACCTATAATAGAGCAAGTATCAGAGGCTCAATTAGTGAATTATTCTGAATTAGATTTGTCTGATATAGAAAAAAAAATAGTCGAAATAATTAATAATAGAATTAGACCTGCAGTAGCAATGGATGGGGGAGATATAATATACCATAACTTTGTAGAAGGTGTAGTCTATTTAGAACTACATGGTGCTTGCTCTGGATGTCCTAGTTCTGAGATTACTTTAAAAAATGGTATAGAGTCCATGTTAAAGCATTTTATCCCTGAAATTAAATCAGTGAAAGCTGTAAATAGTTAATGATTAATTAAAATTATTCAACTAAGTAGTAATTTAATATCCTTGAAATTGTTAAAACTACTCAATATATACAACTATAAGGTATAGTTATATAATAAATACATATTTAAGATATTGTTATTGTAAATATTTCTTGCTAGAATAAATACTGTTTATGTTTGTTTAATAATTTATCTAGTAAAGGTGAGTATGAATTATAAAATGAAAACATTCCGCTTTAGTATCGTATGTAGTGTGTTGGTTAATTTTTTACTAATGATTAGTTTATCAGAGGCTTCTGTTGATAAACTATTGTTCAGTGAAAAAATTTTGAATAATACAAAGCCTGTGGAGTATTTTATTGAACATAATAACCCTATAAATTCATTAAGCTTTTTGTTAAGTGAATATGGCAAGGCTAGTCTTGTTGGATTTAGTGGAACTGGCAAAACTCAGATAGCAAAAATGTACAGTTATCAAAATCAAGATAAGTATGATTTAGTTTGGTTTATTGATTGTAACTTAGATATAGATGAAGAATTTGTAAAACTTGCTAAATATATTAATGGAGTAGAAAAAAAGGTAGTGTTTGTAGAAGATTCATTAGGTTCTAAGCAAGAGATTATTGCATATCTTACTGATAAGAAAAATTGGCTTCTTGTTTTTGATAACTTGAAGATAGGTACTAATTCAAAAGTGTTAGAATTTGTAAATTGGAATAATAAAGGCAATATAATTTTTGCATCTCAGGATCATGAATCACTACCTAATATTGTATCCTCAATTATGCTTGATTTTGATCAATCTCTGGCCTTGGCAAAAATTACTTTGAATCAGGATAAGCAGATGTTTGCTGAATTAATTGCAACTAAATATTCTGCTCACCCGATATCAATAGTATTGTTATCTCAAGCTATTAACCAAAAGCATGGTGTAGGTATAGTAAAGTATAAGTCAATTATAGAAAATGGTTCTAGTGCAATAAAACTTGCTATGGTGATGCTAAGAAAGCATTTATCAGATGAAGCAAGTGAATTAATGAGCAAAATTGCATTTATTGATAATCAAGGGTTTTCTTTAGATTTTCTAAAAGTTATTTTTGCAAAGGATCTTGATAAAGCTATAAAAGAATTATTAAATTTTGATGTCATATCATGTAAGGATAAGTCTAATCCAGATAATCCAATATACGATATGCATGACGTGATAACAGAAGATATTAAATCTACTAAGCTTGATGCAAGACATAAGGTAGGAGATATTGCAGAAGCAATCACGAATTACTATTTGGCATTAAGATCTAATGATGATTATTTATCGCATAAGTTTAGAAATGCTCCTACTATGCAAGAAAATATTAAAATAGTTTTATTAAATGCATCAGTACACGGGGCAAATTTATACAAAGTTTTAGCGTTAAGAAGAGTATTATTTGGTAGTATCATTACTTCCCAAGATATTGTGAAGTCTACAGAAATGGTTAACTGGTTTATGCGTCACGAAAAAGCTGGAAACTTTAGAGGGCTATTTATTACCGATAAGGATAAATATCATCACGCGAGATATCTAGATACTATAGGTAGGCATTATCAGAGGTTAATAGGTGATCTTGATTTGGGAATAGTTTACTATGATAAAGCTCAGAAAATTTTAGAAAAATTATCTGGGTATAATAATGTTAAGCTTGTAGATACCTTGCATCAAGCAGAATTGAAGTTTTATAAAGGGATTTTTGACTCGTATATGACAAATTCTGGTAAGGTGCGTGTTTATGGAGGCGATTACTACATAGGATTGGTGGAAAAAGCAATAGGCACAAGATATCACGATAAAAACAAAGCTGTATTTTCAAAATTGCTTTATACCAAGGCTATAAAAGAATTTATAATAGGTAATTATGAAGGGGCATTGCAATATTTAGAACAGAGCCTGGATATTAGAACTAATCTAATCAAAATCACTAAGAATGATCTACTCAATACTAATCCTTATCTTCTCAAAGCGTTTTTATTAAATAAGCTTAATAGAGCAAAAGAGGCTTATGATATAACTAAATTTGTACAGGAAGAAATGCATGTGAAAACTGCCAAAAATAATGTGACTTTTGGTTGGATTCATACATCCCTTGCTAGATCTGAGTTGAATATGTCTAAACCAAATGAAGCGCTTCAGAACATAAATAAAGCAATTCATATATTACTTACAGATAAGATTAGGCATCCTAATTATAGGGATAAGGATTCTTGGTGGAAAAAGGCCTCAGATAGATTCTTAGCAGAGGCATTGGTAGTAAAGGGAGATATATTGAAATCTCAGGGAGATATAGGAAGAGCTTTGATTTGCTATAAACGTGCTGAAATGAACTATTCTAATGTAATTGGGGTACGTAATAAGCATAGTATTTTTCAGTATAAAGATTTAGAGCGTGAAATAATAGAATTATCTAGAGAGACTAAACCATCTGAATAATTTTATGATTTGACATTCCAGCCTTTATTTATCAGTGCAGTTAATAAATAAAACATGAGTATGTTTAGTATTAATAGGTATAAAACACCTATTAATATATTACTTTCTTTTTGGCCTGTTAATGAATATCTGAATGAATCTATCATGTAGAAAAATGGATTAATATAACTGATTTTTTTTAATAAATATGGTAGATTCTGTACAGAGTAAAATGTTCCTGATAAAAATGATAGCGGGTTGACAATATAGCTTGTGACAGCAAAATTTTGATCAAAACTTTTAGCAAATAATCCAGACATAATACCTAATTGACCTAAAAGTGAACAAGATAGTAATATATTTATTATTAGTAATAATGGGTGTAATAGCTGAAAATTTATAAAATAAAATACTGCTAAAGATACTGCTATCCCTACAAATATTCCTCTAGTAATAGCCCCTATAAGCAGTGCTATTACTATTTCTGTGCCTGAAATTGGAGGAGTTAGTATATCATAAATATAACCAAGTACCTTGCTCATAGTAAAAGATGATGAACTATTAGAAAAAGCATTTTGTATTATGCTCATCATGATGATTCCATATCCTATAAAATCGTTAATATCTATTCCATTAATCTTGGATGCCTTTGAACTAATAATAGATCTGAATATTAT
Organism: Rickettsia endosymbiont of Cardiosporidium cionae; assembly: GCF_015476335.1. GTDB lineage: Bacteria > Pseudomonadota > Alphaproteobacteria > Rickettsiales > Rickettsiaceae > JADHZC01. The sequence continues at coordinate 155,264 of NZ_JADAQY010000001.1, read as the reverse complement.
TAAAAAAATTAAAGCTGAAATTACAGGGCCGATAACAGTTTGGTGGTATACTTTAAGAAATCTTTTAATTTCTCTCAATGATAATGTATAGGTACCATACCAATTAATAGACTCCTTTTTATTCATGATTTATCCCGTATTTAATTCAATATATTTTGGTCATTATAGCATTATATAAGTGTATTTTGTTATTTTAAATAATTACATTCAACTTAAATTTTAAAGTTTTTATATTAGTAACTCTATTAGTCTATTTTATTATCTTTTTATTGTTTGAATATTCTGCTTCTAAGCTGGTTTAGAGTAAAAATGTAATTTTGCTACTTAAAAATTTATTAAATATTTCTTTACTTTAATGAGAAAATAATTAATAATAAAAATAGAGTTAATTTATTAATAATTACTCTATTAACGTTTAACTAATACTAGAGGTCAACATGAACTATGAAGAAAATATCACAAATAATACTACTGTTACTCATCATAGAAGTATATGGAAAATAATAAAGCAATTTTCACTGAAAATTATTGCTAAAATTATTCCAATCTGTTTTAGTGGTGTGAATGAAATAATAGATACACTTAATCAACCATCAGTAGTGGTAAATAATAGTAATAAAGTATCTTTCAATATCGAACTTAATAATGATCCGATTAATACTACACAAGATAACAATATTAGTAATAATATGGATAATGCTAAAGAGTTGAAGAGCGTAGCAATTCTACCTGAAAATACTGAATTAAGTACAGAATTGACAGGAGGTGATTCTTCGAATGTTACTGAGTTTTCTCAAGAATCAATAGCCTAATAAAAATGTATCATTAATATAAGCTAGTAAGTAAATGAAAAAGTGATATGTAAATTTATTAATAAATTTACTATTTCTTCAATATTTTGCTTAGTGGGGCTATAAATAATGCTATGAATATATTATATTAATATGTTTATCATATTATATTAATTAATTTAATATTAATATTAATCAATGAAGTAAGAATGAATAATAAATATCATGTGATCAAATTTCAAGCTCCGTTTGAAAGATTGAAGCAATATGTTATTTCTCCAGATGTTAGGCTATATAAAGCAATCTTGCTGCAAGCAATAATCGATTCTACTAATGTATCTAATAATAAATGTCTTAAAAAATTAGAAATTGCAGCAAAAAATTGGATATTTAAAGATAATAATGATTTTATAAAAATTTGTAACTTATCTAATATGCAACATTGTTATATAAGAAAGCTTACTAAAAAATTAATTAATATAAATGCAAATTACTCTAGATATCAAACTCCTAAAAAGTTTGAGCAAAAAGTATCAAAATATATTGATAAATTATGTAAACGAAAATAAAAGATTACTATAAATTGGATTATCTGTGTGAATAATTATATAATCCAATTTATAGTATATAATCCATAAAATTACGAAGCTCTTGTTTTGCAGCAAGTTGTGAGAAGCTTAATTTAGTTTTAGTATTATTTTTATCCAAATCTAATAACGTAAGCCCTTGTAAGAATAGTTCTTTAAATATCACTCTTTCTGTAAAACCAGGAGATAATTTAAATGCTAATTTACTAGATAACTTAAGCAGAGCTTCGTGTATATTTCTTTTATTTTTTGCATCAAGGTTAGTTAGCCTATTACGAGTTACAATCCATTGAATAGACTTTTTTTCTCTTTCCAATTTTTGGATTTTTTGCTCCCAAATCATTTGGCTATATATAGAAGGCGTATAATTTTGTATATTATTATTTTTAAATGTTGCTATAACATCTAAATCTACAAAGCTATCATTTACTGGAGTAATGATTTTATCTGCATATGAATGGACTAGAGCAGATAAATTATTGTAATAACCAGGAGTATCAATTACAACATAGTCTACCATATTTTTAGCTGTATCTAAAATTTTTTCAACACTAGATTGATTTTTAATATCTCGTTCATTTAAATCACTGCTATGATCATTGATCAAGAAATGTTTTGGCATTAATAAATCATTGTCTAATGCTAAAGAGTCAGCACGATGCTTGATATATCTAGTTAATGAAGACTGCCTAGAATCGATATCAATACTTATAACTTTGTACCCCATATACATCAGACTGAGTAGTATATGCATCGCATAAGTAGTTTTGCCTACTCCACCTTTTTCATTACCGACAACTAATACACTACAGTTTTGATTATTATCTATATTGTGCCTTTGATTCATTAATTAATAATAAGATAATTAATTAAACTACAGTAGAAATACTACCAAATGAAATTTTATAACAATAGTACAGACAACGCTATTATTTTTTTAGGTTTTATTCAAAATAAAAAAATAATTTTATAGTTCATAATTATCATATATGAATTGATTAAGCAATTTCACTCCAAAGCCGATACCCCCTCTAGGATGCAATAATTTAGATGATTTTTTATTCCATGCTACTCCAGCTATATCCAGGTGACACCATTTTATATTACTTTGTATGAATCTTTGTATAAAATGCGCTGCGACAGAGCTACCGGCTAACCCTCCCCCTTCGCGGCTTATATTTGCAATATCTGCTACATCGGAGTTAAGCATTTTATCAAAATCCTTATGTAATGGCATTCTCCACAATTTTTCTCCTGTTTTATTAGAGGCTTCAATTAGTTGTTCAGCTAAAGTGTCATCATTAGAAAAACACCCAGCATAGGTATTCCCTAAAGCTATCAATATTGCTCCAGTGAGAGTAGCAAGATCTATTATACAATCTGGTTTAAACATTTCTTGTACATAAGCAATACAATCACAAAGTACCAATCTTCCTTCTGCATCAGTATTTAGAACTTCTATAGTTTGGCCAGACATAGAGGTAACGATATCACTTGGCCTTTGCGCATTACCTCCTGGCATATTTTCAACTAACCCTACTACTCCTACTACATTAACGTTAGCCTTTCTTAACGCCAATGTTTTTATTAGACCTACAATAGCAGCAGCCCCCCCCATATCAGATTTCATACTATCCATATTCAAAGCTGGTTTTAAAGATATACCACCAGTATCAAAGGTAACACCCTTCCCTACTAAACATAATGGATTCTGTTCTTTAACAACACTACCGTTATATTGCATAATTACTATTTTGGATTCGCTGGCGGAACCATTACCTACACCTAACATTGCCCCCATACCGAATCTTCTCATATCTATTTCTCCCATAATTTGTACATCCACACCGAGCATTTCCAACTCATTGACAATCAGTGTAGAGTAATAAGCTGGGTTTAATATGTTAGGAGGCTCGTTTATACAATCTCTAGCAAGATAAATGCCTTGCACAACGGATTCTGTATTTTGGTGTAATTCTACAGTTTTTTCTACATTGTCCGTAATAATATCGATATTTTTGAAAGTAGATGAATTAACTGACTCATCTTTACTATTGTTAGTAATATATTTGTTAAACTTATACGCAGATAATAATGCACCACCTCCCAAATTAGAGCAAACTTGCTCTTCACTGAAATGTCCAATTTTACTATTTATTTTAATAGAGATAGTTTCAGCTTTAATTTTATTGGCTATTTCACCTATTTTAGCTCCTAATTCTTCAATATTTGCTAATGTAATATCACTTTCATTACCAATACCCAACAGGATGATATATTTAATGCTTTCATCGCTTGTAGCTGTTAAAACTGAATATTCTTTAAAATTGCCTTTGAAACTTTCTGTATCTTGCAATTTTTTAGAAATTATTCCTCCGAAATCGTTATCGAGAGTAATTGCATCATTATCAATTTTTAGTTGCTCATTAACCAACAAAACTATATGTTTAGAATCTTTAGCTTCTATTGATTGAAAAGAAATATTTAACATTATAAACCTCTTTTTTTTTGTAATAAACCCTACTAAAATAAAAAATTGATCATAAAATATGATAAGCAATATATCGTAGAATATTTTTTATAAATTTCTAATTTATAGTCACAGCAACAGCAAGAATTTCACAGCAACCCGCTAGCATGAGTCAATTTTTACAATAACAAAATAACAGGTAACTCTAGCCTTTTAGAAACTATTACCAGTATAAAATGATTACATCCTAGATAAAAATGTCTGAAAAAGACACCAAAAGTACTTCTATTTATTTCTAGATAGTTAACTACCGAAAATAACTTTACCATTACCCGGGTTCAGCTGATATAATACGTAGTATTTTATGTTATGTCAAATTAATTAAATACCAGAAATCTTGATTCTGTTATTTCACTAAGATTCATTACATAAATGGATGTAAATTTACATCTGAAAATTACTCAAATTAATGTTATTCATTACATGAACCAATTCAATACATATTATTTGCTTTTTCAGGATATAGTTTTTAGTAATTTTATCTTTTCTTTTAATGAAGAAACTATATTGTGCACTATGCAAAGTTTTGGAATAAAAAATCCATTTCTAGTGCTTTTTATTGCATCAATTTCATATTGTTTAATATCTGTTATTAACTTTGCAATAGGTTGGTTCTTATATTATATATTATTGCTATATAAAAAAAATATGGATCATAGTAAAACAGATTGTTTTAGGAGTTGGATAGGGCTGATAATAATGATTGTATTGAGTAATATTGGAAATATTGGAAAATTCGTCATTTTCTTTTCAAAATTTTTATATAAAAATAACCAAATTATATTACTAATATCCCTTAATTTATTGTTTAATATATACATATATGCTTCCATTATTTTCGCTAATGCCAATATTTAGTATTGGCATAATTTAATATATAAAATGATATGCCAATATTTCGAATCAGTAACAAATATTTATTTCTAGAACATATCGTACAGTATATTATTGAGATATATAATCGTCGAAGCATACAAAGATGTAAATTATTAGTACCTAATGGAACATTATGTAGAGTTTTACAAGAATCATTAATCACTAAATTAGGCAAAGCACTATTACCAGAGATCATCTCAATAAATGAAATGCAAATCTATGATAAGCAGGTATATGAAAAAAAATCTAGTATGATGAACATATTTGATGAAAAACTATTATTAGCAAAAATAATTAAATCTTATAAAAAATTTGATTATAATGCAGTGCAAGCTACAAGTTGTAGTAAAGATTTATATAATTTATTTTACATATTAGAATCAAATAATATCAATATTCAAGAAATAAAGTATGCACAAAATCTTGAGCAATCTACGCATTGGAAATCAATATGTGACTTTTTATCTTTTGCGTACCTTAAGTGGAAAAATTATCTAGAATTTGATAATAAATTCAGTAAAGCTGAGTATCAAACAAGTGTTTTTCAATCAGAAATTAATAATTTAAAAAACAATTCTGAATATCAATTGATTATTATTGTATCAAATAATAATAATCAACTATTATATGAATTTATTAGAAATTTATTACCACTTAAGAATGCTCTCATAATTTTATCTCCTACATATAACCAAGAAAAATTAGATAACTATAGCCTTAATTTATCACCTAAAGAAGCTGTTTTTAGTTTAGGTAATTTATTAACATATCTGAATATAACATTTAAATCTATCCCTATAGTCGATAATTTACAAATAAGTGATATTAGAAAAAATTCATCGAATATGTTACCTAATAGTATTAATTATATAGAATTTAGTGACTTATTTATAGAATCAGAATATATAGCCAATAGTTGTTTCTCTAGATTAAAACAAAATCCTCAAATGAAAATTGCTATTATCATTCATAATAGTGATACTAAAGATTTTTATACAATGTTTTTAACAAAATATTTTCTACAATATCATGACTTAATAGGTACCGCACTATTAAAGTCACAAGCAGGATCTTTATTTATTATTATCTCAGAATTGTTATTTACAGATTTTGATTTAAGAAAATTTTTAAATTTATTAACACACCCATTTATAGTATCAGACTATACAAAAGTGATTTTTAATATTTTAAATAAAAATCACTATCAATTTGTAGACAATTTACAAAAATTAGAAGAGCTATTGTTAGATGAATTACAAAAAAGCGACTTTAGTATATTTCAATATTCAGATGTAGAAAAAGAATTTTTAATCTCATGGCTCAATAAAATATTTAATTTATTTAAAAATAAGGTTCATTCTAAGGAATTTAAATCCATACTTAAGTATGTTATGCATATTGCTGAGACACTCTATAATGATTTTTGGGAATATCATCATAATTGTAATTTGTCAGAGGTAATTTCAGAAATTTTATACTCAAAAGAAATATTATATATAGATGATCTACACTTTTTTATACAAATATTTAAGAATATATTAGAAGAATATCGTGTATTCAATAGTGATACAAAACACTGCAACATCATATTATGTAAGTTAGAGGATGTATCATTGATAAATTTTGATTTAATGATAATACCAGATTTACATGATATTAGTTATCCGTTGACCTCAGATAGTAATTGTTGGCTCAATAGTAAAATACAAGAAAAACTATCTATTTATAATTGGGAAGCAAAAATAGGCAATAGTCTCAATAATTTTTATTTAAATTTATATAATAAAGAGGTTATATTAACTAGATCTAAAAAATATATTAAAGGTACAATAGTCAATCCTTCTCCTTTATTGCTGATGCTTCAAAAAGAATTTCAAGATTCTTTGATAAAAATCAATGCCATCAGTCAGCCTGCCGTTTTTATTAAAGATAAATATCAGCTTTGCAATTTTTATAATGACTCATATGTAATATCTCAAATTGATTTTCCTCATACTATATCTGCAACTGATATAGAGATGTTAATGAGATCTCCATATAATTTTTATATGAAAAAAATATTGAGAATTCAACCCCAAGAAAATTTTACTAACAAAAATAAATTTAATATATTTGGTAATATATTCCATAAAATATTAGATAAATATAATAGATCCTATATCAATGCTGATTTAAATAAACAAATAGAGAATTTTAAATTTATTAGTTATAAAGTAATTCATTCTATGAATTTATCACAAACTCAAACAGAAATATTTAAGTTAAAAATTAATGCCATATCTGAAGAAATAGTAATATTTGATTATAATAGAAGGAAGAATAATAAAGTTATTTTAACAGAGCTACCAGGTGTTATGCAGTTGAAGATTATGGATGTTTTAATAAATATAAAATCCATAGCAGACAGAATAGAAATAGATGGAGATAATAATGCAACCATCATAGATTATAAAACAGGTAGTATACCAACAAAAAAAGATATAAACTCAGGTCTTTCTAATCAATTAATCATTGAGGCTCTAATTATGCTAGAAAAAGGGTTCCAGTTTAATATTAATTCTGTTAAATCTTTGGTGTATATTAAGATTAATAGTTCAAAACCTTATTTGACTGAAATCAATATACCAATTTCATATCAAAAATTATTATTACATAAAGAAGGGTTAAGAAATTTGATAACTTATTATTATACAGAAAAACGTTATCCTATAACACCAAATATACTAAAATATGATAATTATTCGCATGTAGCAAGAAGATATCTATATTAAAAATAGTACAAAAAATCTATTTATACATAATTTTGAGTTTTTTTAAACTTCTAGGGTTAGATTCTAAAATTTCTACATTTATATTAGGAGTGAGCTTAATTATAGATCTATTAGTAGGTACAATACCTGCATGAGATATTATTAGACCTCCTATAGTATCAACCCCAGTTTTTTTATCTAAGGTAATTCCAAGAGATTTTTCTAAGTCTTTTATTTGTGCTCTACCACTCACTATTGCTATGCCCTTTCTTAATATTTGACATTCCATATCATTTGGAGTGAATTCATCATTTACCCTTCCTAAAATAGTTTTTAGTATGTCACCTACGGTGATAATACCATCTATGCCCCCGTACTCATCTACTACAACTGCAATATATATATGTTTTAATTGCATTTCTGCTAACAATTCATTTAAATATACTAGGTGAGTTGAAACTATATACTCTCTTATTAGATTATTAATATCATATTTTTTGTTATTACAAGCTAATAGCTTAAAGATATCTTTAATATGTACAAAACCTATAATATTATCCAAATTATCTCTGTATACTAGTATTCTACTATGGTGAGTTTGTACTATTACGTTAGCCAATTCATTTATATCTACATCGTGTTTTACAGCGATTATATCAGCTCTGGGTAGCATTACATCCTTCACTTGTTTAGTATAAAAATCCTTCAATGTAATGCTGCTCTCTGTAGATAATATTTTATGATTATAGTGCGACAAATTTTGAAGAGATTTACGGTTAAATAAACGAAATATCTTTAACCATATAAAATTATAGAAAAAGCTTATCATTTTTGTAATTGTTAAAGAACAATACTTATAGATAGCAGTTTTATTTTTATTTAGATCCATTATTATTTACTTATATAATTTTAACAATATGGCGAAATAATAGAGAAGTCCTTAAGTATACTTGTTTCTAAAGATTGCATAGCTTTTGCATCAGATATAGAATTATGGTCATATCCTATTAAATGCAAAATACCATGAACCAATAAGTGTAAAAAATGTTCAATAAATTTTAAATTATAATCTTGTGATTCTTTCATTATGCACTCATAACTAAAAGCAATATCACCAAGATATAAATAATTTTGATTTAACAGCGAGTTGGATAATCCTTTATAATTGATATCTGAATCTGGAAATGATAGGACATTAGTAATAGAATTCTTATTACGAAACTCACTATTTAATTTTAATAATCTTTTATCATGGCTCAGTAACACTGATAACTCTAGTTCTTTAATAAGGCCAAGAGGCTCTAACCTAGAAGCAACGCTAGATAACACAGACCTAAAGGTTTTTTTGTTAACTTGAGAAGAATAATCACGCCATCTTTTTTCTTCAACAGATATCTCTATATTATAAAACTGTAAACTCATTACAGCAATACAAAGGATTGAGAGCAAAGAACAACACCAGAGCCTTGAGAACTAATATAAATAATATAACACAACCATTACTTTAACATACACACAGATTGATTTTAATTTAATTCACAAAAATGTCAAGATGTCAAAGAACTGTAGTTTTATAAAAATACCTATTTGTATTATTTATGTAATTAATGATTCTATTTTGATCAATTCAGATAATTTCTCTTCTAATTCTTGTTTACTATTTTCAAGTTTATTGACAATATCATAGAATTTTGCACCATTATCTAGGTATAAATTTTGATCATCTAACTGATTTTCTAATTCACTAATAAAAATCTCTAATTTATTGATTTCTTCAGGTAAAATTTTAATTAATCTTTGATATTTATAACTAAGTTTAAAGTTAGATTTTTTTTGATTATTAACATTTTTAATATTCTGGGTGTTGTTTTTAGATTGTTGTTTTGTAGTTAAGATATTACCAAAGTTTTGTGTATAGTATTTAATATATTCTTGGTATCCTCCTATTACTTCTACTATATGATCTTGTTGGAACACTAAAGTTTTAGTTACTAACCTATCAAGAAAGTCTCTATCATGTGTTACTATAATTAAACTACCTTTATAATCTGATAAAATTTCTAGCAATATTTCTAGAGTGTCTATATCCAGATCATTTGTAGGTTCATCAAGAATTAATAAATTACCAGGATTAATTAATGTTTTTGCTAATGCTAATCTATTTAATTCTCCTCCTGATAAAATTGAAGCTTTACTATGCAATATGCTTGGGCTAAACATAAATTTTTTAATATAAGATATAACATGTATTTCTTTTCCGTTAATTAATAAATAATTATTGCCTGTAGAGCATAAATTTTCTGATACAGTTTTATTCATATTTATATTAGATCTATACTGATCACAATAGCTTATCACTAAATTAGTATAGCAATTTATTGATCCGGAAAATGGAGGAATTTCTTGAATCAACAATTTTAATAAGCTTGATTTTCCTGAACCGTTAGGCCCTATAATTCCGATTTTATCCCCCTTAATAATATTTAATGAGAAATTTTTTATAATTTCTTTATTGCCATATGAATATGAGGCATTTAACATCTCTATTAAAAGTTTTGATTTAAACTCGTGATCTTTAATAGATAGATTTAATTTCAATTTTGCGTTCTTTAACATATTTTGTTTAGATATAAGAGAAGTACGAAGTTTTTGTAGATCCCTTAATCTCTTTTGATTACGTTTACGTCTTGCACTTATACCACCATTTAGCCAATGTTTTTCTGTAAGTAATTTCTGATGTATTTTTTTTATAGTTTTTTCTTCTTCTAATATAATTTTATGTTGCCATTGTTCGTAATGTTTAAAACCTAAATCAGATTTTCTTAAGATACCACGGTCAATCCACCACGTTATATTACTGATATTTTCTTGAAATTTTTTATCATGACTTATACATATTACTGCTCCAGAGTAATTATTAATATAATTTTCTAGCCACTCTATTGCATCAATATCAAGATGATTGGTGGGTTCATCTAACAGTAATAAATCAGGTTTTTTTATGAGGCATGATGCTAAAAGAAGTTTTTTTACTTGTCCACCAGAACTTTTAGAAAGATCTAATTCTTTAGGTATCTTTAGTTTATCAAAAATCATATTTATTTCATATAGATATTCATCAGGGTTATCCAGCTGATTTAAAATATAGTCTATAGCAATGATATTATAATCTATCATTATATCTTGCCTTAAATATTCTACTTTAACTTGAGAATTTTTAAATACCCTACCCTCATCAATTTCGTATATTCCAGCGATAGTTTTAAGTATACTAGATTTACCAGATCCATTTCTGCCTACTAGACATATTTTATCATTGGGATATATATAAAATGATATATCCTCAAATACTGATTTATTACCAAAGTTTAGATATCCATTGTTAATATAATAAATTGCACTCATTGTTTAATTAATCTATATTGCTTTATATATTTTGTTTCTTTGCATTATATCAGATATCCATGACTATGGAATTTAATACAAATAAAATTATTAAATAATAATGAAACATATAAAGAATATCTTTTTATACCTATCTTATATGTTGTCTATTACACTGATGATATTGATTGGTTTTATACAACAAGATAAATTTTATCGTAAAACATCTTACATCAATGCACTGCAAAATAAAGTTGGGCTATATCCTATAGATGTCAATTCTATTGAGAACTTCAATAAAATTGAAAAATATAGCAAAATCAAGTTAAAAGGATTTTTTACAAATAACAATATATTCGTTTATGGACAAAGGTCAATTTATAGAGAAAAGCATGGTTATTATTTATTATCTGAGTTTAAAACTGATATTAATAAGACATTTGCTGTGTTACGAGGTTGGATCCCATACAATATAAAAAAATCAATTGATTTAAATGCTTTATCCTATAATGATGAGATTGTTGTCTTTGCTTTTGATGGAGAAAAATCTTCTGTATTTTTACCGAAAAATGACTTAAAGAATAATATATGGTTTGCATTAGATCTAGAGCAAATATCTAGCGTGTTTAACTTAGATATAAATAAATATCTGTTTGTAGCCGTAGATAGCAAAATGCTACCAAGTTATATAAAAAAATTAAATATAGATAATATCATTAATAAAAAAAACGATCATATGCTATACGCTATTATGTGGTATATATTTGCAGTAATTGCAACTATAATATTTATTATTAAATCCAAAATCTTCAATTCTATTAGAAATAAAACATAATTATTTTAATGAAAAAACAATATATTTGCTCTAATTGTGGTAACGTAGTATTAAAATGGTCCGGACAATGTATTGAATGTGGAGTATGGGGAAGTATTGCAGAAGAAATACTTAATAATAAAAATGAATTTAAAAAACTAGGTGATGTTAAAGATATATCTTATCTCAACAAATGTGATATAAAATCTGATATAAAAATACAAACTTCTATTACAGAATTCAATAGAGTCATAGGTGGGGGTATAGTTAATAGTTCTGTGATTTTAATAGGGGGTGACCCTGGGATAGGCAAATCTACATTATTGCTCCAGGTGGCAACTAATCTTTCTACATTAGGAGTAAAATCTTTATATATTACAGGAGAAGAATCGTTAGAACAGGTCGTATCCAGATCACAAAGATTAAAAATTTCTAATGATCAAACAGCAATTATTAATGAAACTAATCTTGAAAATATAGTATCAACCATAGAGTATCATAAAAGTCATTTTAAACTATTTATTATAGATTCTATACAAACAATTGTAAGTAATAAAATCCCTGCAGCAGCAGGAACAATATCACAAATTAAATTTATCACGAATATATTAATTAATTATATTAAATTAAATAATATTGCGTTAATTATTTCTTGTCATATAAATAAAGAGGGGCAATTCGCTGGACCTAAAATACTGGAGCATATGGTAGATACTGTGCTTTATTTTGAAGGAGATCATCATAATCATTATAGGATCTTGCGTTCTATAAAAAATAGATTTGGTAATATAAGTGAAATTGGAGTATTCGAAATGACATCCCAAGGGCTTATAGAGGTACCTAACCCTTCCGAATTATTTTTAACTGAGCAAAATCATAATATTAGTGGTAACGCTATTTTTGCTGCTGTAGAAGGTTCTAGACCGTTATTAATAGAAATACAAGCATTAATTTCTTCTACTAATATGGCGACTCCACGTAGATCAGTTGTAGGATGGGATTACAACCGTTTAGCAATGATTATTGCTGTATTAAATATTAGACTGAAGATTAATTTATCATTTTATGAAATATATCTTAATGTAGCAGGAGGTATCAAAATTACTGAGCCTGCGGCTGATTTAGCTGTAGCTGCTGCTTTAATATCTGCGTATAAAGATGTAGCCATTCCTCAGAAAGTAGTTTTTTTTGGAGAAATAGGTTTATCAGGTATAATTAAAAAGGTATCTCAATCTGATGCAAGAATAAAAGAATGTAAAAAACTCGGGTTCAAGCAGATATACTGCCAGGTTAAAGATAGTGATTTAACAAATAAGAAAGATATAATTAGTTTGACAAATCTTACAGAATTAAAAAAAATATTCTATGAAAGAGAATTTAATCAATAGATAAAGATGAAATTTCTATCATGTAATGCTTATCATCTATGATCTTATATTTTTCTAGGAAATTTATGTTGCTTTGCTCAATATTTTGTAATAGATCTCCTTTACAAATGAACATTAAATTATTATTTGTCAGTTTTTCATTGATTACATAAGAAAAAATCATTGGTAATTCTGTATCTCCGATGCGCATATGAATTTTTTTATGTGTATTAAACTCGTCAAAGATTTTGCTAGATTCAAGTTCTGTAATATTCATATTAAAATTAATCTTCTCTCCACATAATACCGGAATTCCATAAGATGTTTTATCATTAAAAATTTTTATTTTCTTGTCATCGATTGATATTATTGGGCTAATATCTTCTAAAGTCACTGAAATTTTAATATTTTTTAAATTTTGTAAATTGACTTCGCTACCCTGTGTAGGATTATTAGATTGAACAAAATGGTATTTTTCATTTGATGTGCCTAGTGTTGAATAAATATTAGTATCATTTTCTATGATGGATTCTCTAGTTTCTCCTACATTCATACCTACTAATATAACATCTAATTCAGGAAAAAACTCCCTATTGCCGAGATTTATAGTTTTTTTACCACTAAATATAATTTTCTCATCTAATTTTGAAATTTTATAATTAAATGTTACTTTTTGTCCGCAAATCACAGGACCAATGCTCCCTTTACCATATGTTTGAATGTTGAATAAAGATTGAGCAATATTTAATTTATTTACTTTATTATGATAGCGTAAAAGATTTTCAGAATCGTTAAGTGTTATATTAGAAAATATTTTATCTAAATATTTTTGTCCCTGCTCTGTTTTTAATACATTACTTGCTATAACAGAAATTTTTTTTTCAATAAAACTACCTAAAAATTTTTTATAAGAATATTCTTCTTTAAATAAATCATTGATGTTTTTGAGTTGTTCTTTTGCTATATTAAGATCCGTGGTTGTTTTATTTTCAGTAAAATATTGCTTAAATAAAACGTATATAATAAATGCAACGACAAATAATATAGAAATTTTTTTCATTTCAATATAATTAGAAGAAAATTTTTATAATATATCCATTATGATCTTGAATTAATATTCAATTTTTGTTTAATTTCTTTTTTTTTAAGAACTTCCTTTATATCGGTTAAAGATTTAATAATTTCAATTATTTTTTGATATTGTTCAGATGTATAATAAATATTATTTATAGCATATAGAGTGTTTTGATAAAAATTATCAGTGATCAGTATCATATCTTTTTCTATACACTTATCCAGGCTATATTCTAATATATTAAACATACAAAGAATTTTTTTAATAATCTGTATTCTTTTATAGAATTCTTCAGGTTTTTTAGAATTATACAATACATACATCATATTTATGATATCTCCTAAGATAAATATTAGTACTTCATTATCATTTTTATTTAATTCTTCAGTTGTAGTTTTTTTATTTAGTTTCATATTTTGTTTGAATTTTAAATTTATAAAAATTAATTGTTTGTGAATAAATTTTTGGTATAATCACTCACAGCTTGCTGTTGAATATTCCCGATAGTAATTTTTGATTGAGATTCTTCTGCTTTATCGAGATTTTTTTTGATTTCAGCGTTATTTTGATTTATTTTTTTCTCATTTTCCAAAATACTGGATGATATATTGTCTGATACCATATTCAATGATTCTAAAATTGCTTTCATAGTATTTGTTGCTCTTGCTGTTAAACCTTTGGTGATTTTAATTTGAAAAGTTTCAGTATTTGTTGTAGTTACAGGATAATTCACAATACACAACCCAAGAATATTTATCATACTAATGCTAAATGACCCATTATTAGGGAATAATATTCTGCCAGAATTAGGGATATATGTACCATTACCAATGTAGCTTCCATCAACGTCTTCTGCTGTTACAGAGTTGTTACCAAAATCTATACTCACTCGAATTTCTATATAATCTTTATTTTGATCAGAAATCATATTCTGAATCAAATCATGTTTATAAATTTCATCATTATAGTCTAAAATACTGCTCTGGGTTTGAGGAGATATTATTTCTATATTGTGCATTAGGTATTTAAGTATTGTTGTATGATTATTTAACAGAATATTCCTAATTATGTTATCGTCTGAATTAAATGGAATCTGATCTATCTGATCTATCTCACCTCTCTGGTAAACATCAATAGGGAAAAGACTTGAAATACCTTGTGATTGTGTTTTCAAAACTTCTTCCACAATCAGACAATACCATGCATTGATTTTGTTTATAATTGCCTGCATTTCACTTTTTATACTATTATTAGTATTAATTTTGATCTTATTTAGATTTATTTCAATTTGATTAATCATTTGTTGTAAAGCATTATAAGAATCTACTAATTTGGATATCTCACCTTTAATTTTATTAATATCATACTTAATTTCAATAGTTTGGTAATGTAAGTCATTAGTAATACTTGATAGAAAATTTTCTGGAAGAGTTGTTGATGCTTTGTCATGCGCTATGTTAAAATCTAGTTTTAGATCAACAGTAGTTCTAGCAGATCTTATCGAATATTTTATAGTAGAAATTATAGCTTCAGTATATTCTAATGCTTTATATTCAATAGCATTCAAATGGTAATACGTTAATATAGAACTCATTGAATCAAAAGTTTCTTTTATTTTAGGAGCTAAGGTAGAATCCTGTAATAAATTGTTTGAAGTAATAGATCTTGAATGAGAATTAAAGATAGATAAAACATCATCAAAACTATATCGAGTAGAGTTTACTCCAGTTAAAAAAATCTCTAATTCTTCTATCCGATCATAGATTTGTTTAAATTCATCTAAAATATTTGAATTCAATGTTCCGTCAGGATCGTAATAATTCCTATTTGATAATATAGGATTCTTAGTGATAAATAATATATATTTTAGTGTACTTAATTCCTGGTTTAATATAGTGCTTGGTATACGAGCTCTAGCGGAAGTAGAGATTGATGTAGGAGTAAAAGTAGTACTTGATGTAGAAGCTGTACCAGAAATAGGGGTTAGTGTAGGAGCTGTACCAGAAATAGGGGTTAGTGTAGGAGCTGTGAAGTCTGTAAAAAAATACTTTGATATATTATTAAGTATGTCGCTTACAAATTGTTTCAGATCATCTACAGAAAATTCACGATTGCCCCTAAGATAATTAAATTTTTGCCATGAATTATCATTACCTAGTGATATCGTTCCTGTGCCAGGAGTAGTATGTGTGTACAAATTAGTTAACTCTGAAATAAAGCTAGAAAAATTATAGCTGGGTTTTGATAAATTATAACTTGTACTAAATAAATCAATTCGGTTGATATAGTTTTGCATGTTTAATCCAGCATTATCTGCTAAACCTTGTATTTCAAAAAAAATTGGTAATATTAATTGATTAGCATCAGTTTGATGCGTGCCAATAGCAGAAATTAAATCAGAAATATTTTTTTGCTTTAAATCATTCCACCAATTATTTGTAGTATCTCTTATACAATCGATTATATCATTTTTGCTATATTTGGTTGTATAAATATTATTGTCTAGATTATCTGAGTAATATTTAATCAATATACTTAGTGTGGTTTTCATTAAGTCAGAAATACCACTAAAGCTGTTATCTTGTAGTTTATCTTGTATGTCATTTAAACTCACTGTAGGATTTGAAAAGGCGCCCTTTAGAATATTAAAAGAAGCAGAAAAGCTATCTATTACATCTACAAAATTTTGGTGAATATCTGATGTAACACCTCTTAGAGAACTGCGGTACAATGTTTCAAGTGGATTATTGTTAATTCCTAATTGTAATACTAGCCTTTTAAAATTATTGACAGAGGATTGAGTTTGAGATGTTTTATCGGAATTGATTTTTTTAACTTCAATATCTATACCATTTATATTGCTGAATGTATTGTTATTGGATGTGAATAAAAATTTGTTATCAACAACAATTGTTGCCTTACTTTGCTTGATATCGTCTATGACTTTAATAGCATTGAGTGAACCTGCTCTGGGTGTAAAATTAAATTTTATTGGATTCTCAAAATTACTTGGAGTATTTTCAGAGATCTGCAAGGAAAAATTTTGTCCAAATGCTACCAATTTTACAGAAAAATCATTTGCAAAATTATTACTCTTTATATAATTATCAATTTTTTTTTTAATCTTAACAATATCATCGAATTTAGTTACAGTAATAGATATATTTTGATTATTCAAAGTTAAGTCAATATTACCTAATAAGTTCGGAGATTTAGGTATAGTACTTCCTGCAGCTGATCCTATAGTTAGAGTAGCCTTACTTGATAATGATAATATACAAAAATTAACCTTTACATCATTATCAATGATTTGATTATTATTTGTAAATAAGGTGGCATAATCCTGAGCATTGCCTTGATCTTTAGTAGCAATTTCAGGAATATATGAGTTGAAATTTTTACTATTTGCAAAAAAATCTAATAATGATTTTAATTCATTTATATTATTGTTTAATGCATTAATATTATTCTCAAACTGGTTATAATTATAATTATCGTTTGATAATGCAGTAATCTTAGCATTATATCTAAAATTGTTATCATTTGTTTGTTTATCAATTTGTCCTGAAACTATTGATTCGATATTTTTAGAATCAGCATTTGTTGTTAAATCTTTTGATTCACCATTTGGTGTACTAACATTCGATAGAAAAGAATTAAATTGATTCGTGTTGGAAGGAATATTAAAATTAGTTTGATTGCGTGCTGGATAATGTTGATTACTATATGCTATAGAATGTGGAATAGTCATAAATGAGCTAATAACTTAATAATTTAAAATAAGATAATCAAATTTCATAGTTAATATATTGATTTATTATCAATTTTTATGTAATTATACATAAACAAAGCAATTTTTGTGCCAATATGGGTTGTTATTATAAAAATTTACTAATAAATTGAATATTTATGATAAAATTATTGGAGGTGATTTGTAGTAACAGCGCTGTGTGTTTTCTGCAGTGATTCAAGTAGTACAATAAGTCTAATTTTTTAATTCATTCAATGTATCTAGTTAATATGAATTATTTAATATTATTAATGATTACTCTATTAAAGCCTTGTATGTGTTATGCTTCTGGGGAGCCTATACCTTGGCAAATGGGGCTACAAGAACCATCTAGCCCTATTATGGTTGAATTATATTCTTTTTATAATATTTTGCTTATTATCATAACATCTATAGTATTATTCATATTTTTTTTGCTTTTATATGTCGTATACAAATTTAATAAAAAAAGTAATCCTGTACCAAGCGTATTTTCAGATAATATAGCTCTTGAAATTACATGGACAGTGATACCAGTAATTATATTAATAATAATTGCCATCCCATCTTTTAGAGTATTAAAAATATCTGAGACTATCCCACATGCAGAAATGACAATAAAAGTAGCGGCATCTCAATGGTTTTGGACATATAACTATCCAGATCATGGGGATTTCACCTTCGATAGTTATATGATTCAAGATAGTGATTTAAAGTATGGTCAAAAAAGGCTCTTAGAAGTGGATAATCCTATAGTTATACCAAGGGATACTGTTGTAAAATTTATTATTACTTCAAATGATGTTATACATAGTTTCGCTATACCTGCACTAGGATTAAAAACAGATGCAGTGCCTGGTAGAATCAATCAAACATGGACTAAAGTAGAAAAAGAAGGAGTATATTATGGGCAATGTTCGGAATTATGTGGTATAAATCATGGATTTATGCCTATACAGCTTTATGTAGTGAGTAAAGAAAGATTTGAAGAATGGTACAATGAAAGTAAAGAAAAGCTTCTATAGGTAACGAAAATTGTTTAAGTACAATAACATTTAATGTTGATATGTTCATTTTTTGAATAAATATATATTCAGATACATAGCAAATCAACTAAGATAAAATTGATGATTTAAGTTGATTAGTAAATCAAGTGTTAATTTAATTAGTAGATTTAATTATTTAAAAATTAAGTTTATATTCATTGCTAATAATACATATATACCACTATTGCAATTGAATAATGGTATTAAATAAATTTGTTATATTGCTCTAGATTTTAAAACATGTCATACTGTAGTCGTGTGGCTACCTGCCATTCATATTTAATTTAAAGTGAAAATTACATAAGTTTTTGTTGGTATATCGTGCGTCTATGTAAGTGTAGGTTGCAATATTCTTTATTGTATATATTCTTTTTGTTAATGAATAATATTGTACTAGCTAATATTCCAGTTAAAACATTCAAAATTACTCAATATAATTTCTACAAAAGTTATAGTTTTATAGGTAAGTGTCAGTATAAAGATAGCAAAGATTATTACTCTACAGTCGGTGGAAGTGTAGATTTCGTCACAGCTGGCGATTTTAATACAAGAGTAAAATATCAAGATCTATTGTTTATCATTGATAAAGACATAGCGGAATCAATTAAAGCTTACGCTGAATCTGAATTTGATAGCCAAGCAAAAAATTATGCAAGAGATTTAAATCTGTTTCAAAAGTCAATTATCAGTCAAGAAGTTTTAGATGGATCAAGAGATAAAATGCAAAAAGCAAAACTTAATCTGCATCGTGAGTTAAAAAAATATAGAGAAATGATTATAACAGCAAAGTTCGATGGAGAAATAGGAGCAATAAGACATGCTGTAGGAGATAAAGTGAATGTAGGAGACTATCTATTTACTATCATAAAAGATAGTAAAAAAATATTATTCGCAGAAGTATCAAGTAACCTTTATAGAAAAATTAATAATCAATCATTTATAGAAATAAATGATTATAATCACCAAAAGATACAATTGCCAATAGAGGCTGTTTCTAATTATCTCTCTAATCAATCAACAATATCTATTAAAGCTACCATTCCAGAAGAAGTGATGATAGCTCATAATAGCTTCGTATCTAGTACCTTAATATATAATAGGCATGAAGGATTAGCAATTCCTGAAGATGCTGTATTAGAAAATACAGCAGGGCAATTCGTATATAAAGTTTCTGAAGATAATATAGTGGAGTTAGTACCTATCATAGTACTTACCCGTACAGATAATATGGTAGAATTTGCAGCGAATGAGAAATTATCAGTTGGCACTCAGGTCGTAGTAGAGGGGTTACAACAAATCTCTGCAGGAACAAAAGTAATGTACAACTAATTTGAAGTTATTTACAGATATACCAAATATTGTTTGAATTAGATCAGAGTCATAATATTATATTAATGAATTAAATTTTAATTGTAAATAATGTTAATTTCAGACATCTCTATAAAAAAACCTGTATTTGGTATAGTCATAAATCTGATATTAGTAATTTTAGGTATTATTTCTTATGCTAAATTACAAATAAGAAGCACACCCAACATAGATCAGCCTGTAGTCAGTATCAATTCTATATATCAAGGAGCAGATTCTGCATATATGGAAAGTCAAGTCACCAATAGAATAGAAGAATCCATAAAAACACTAAAAAATGTAGATTTCGTATCATCTAGTAGTGGTTACTCTTCAAGTATAGTAAATATCATATTTAAATTGGATACTGATATAGAAATAGCATTAAATGATGTAAGAGATAAGGTATCAAAAATATTATCTGATTTGCCAAAAAATATGGATTCTCCTATCATATCCAAAGTAGAGCAAGGCAATTTCCCAAGTATTTGGATAAGTATTAATAGCAATAAACATAATTTATTGGAACTAACTAGAATAGTAGAAAATCAAGTAGAAACAGTTTTAGAAAGGTTACCTACTGTAGGAGAAATTCAGACATTTGGAAGACAAAAATATGCAATGATCATAGAACCAAGAATAGTAGATATGTATAGCCATACATTATCAAATCAAGAAATTGTAAATTCTATAAAATCACAGAACCAAAATTTCCCTATCGGTACTATTGAAACCAGAAATAAAAATTTTATTGTAAAACTAAATTCTGAAATGAATCAGGTAGAAGATTTTGAAAAAATTATAGTAAAAACTTATAAAAATGGTGCAATTATAAAGCTTAAAGATGTTGCTGATATAAAACTTGATGCGTTAGATGTAAAAGTTTTACTGAAATATAATGGTATAAATTCGTTAGGGTTAGGGTTGGTATTGAAATCAGGAGCCAATGTTATTGATTTAGCTGATCAAACAAACAAAGCAATATCCGAATTGAATAAGATATTACCTGATTCTGTAAAAATTAATATTGCATATGATCAATCAATCCCAGTCAAGGAATCTATTGACGGGTTACTATATACTATATTTGAAGCAATTATATTAGTTACACTAGTCATATATCTATTTTTAGGTTCAGTAGTTACTACATTAATACCTCTTATGACTATTCCTATATCTTTAATTGCTACATGTATCATAATTCAATTACTAGGATTTACACTAAATATTTTTACTTTGCTTGCTATGATGCTTGCAATAGGTCTGGTTATAGATGATGCTGTTGTAGTGTTAGAAAATATTACAAGACATTTTGTAGAACTTAAAAAATCTCCTATAAAAGCTGCATTAGAAGGTTCCCAAGAAGTAGGATTTGCAGTGATTGCTATGACAATAACCTTAGCCGCCGTATTTTTACCCATAGGATTTCTTGAAGGAATGATAGGTAAATTATTTATTGAGTTCGCTTGGACATTAGCATTTTGTATATTATTCTCTGGGATGGTAGCTCTTACACTTACACCATTGATGTCAAGTAGACTTGTAAATACTACAACACAAACAAAAATAACATTATTAAAAATTTTTGATAAATATCTATTAAAACTACAGAATCAATATATTATTTTATTAAAAAAATCATTAAATAATAAAAAAATAGCTTTTGTCAGTATTGCTTTATCCATTATAGTGATTATATTCACTTTAAAAGTTATAAATACGGTTTTTGTACCTGAAGAAGATCAAGGTTTTATTATCTTGTCTTACGAAGGCCCTGAAGGTTCTACTTTAAATAAAACTGATTCAGTAGTTCTTGAATCACAACAAATTTTGAATAATCACCCTGATATTGAATCATATTTGCAAGTTTCAGGATATCAAGGAGAAAATACTGCATTGGCTTTCATTATTTTAAAAGATTGGAATAAAAGAAAAAAATCTCAGCAACAAATAGTGAATGAATTAAACTTATCTTTTAGTTCTATTAGCTCATATATGTCTATCTTTGCTAAAAATCCTAGATCTCTTGGTAACAGCGGAGCTGATGTAATAGCATTTTATGTACAATCTAGCGGAGAATATTCTAAAATAGAAAAAATATCTGAACAAATCATGAATGAAATGCATGATAGTAAAATTTTTACTAATATCTCATCAGATTTTGATACATCCACTCCAGGAATAGATGTAGTAATAGAAAAGAATAAAGCGCACCAATATGGAATTTCAGTATTAGATATAGCAAATGAACTGAGATATACTATATCTGATAACAATATTAGTGACTTTATAATGGGTAATAATATTTATGATGTAGTTTTGCATTATAATAAAAAGAATAAAAATACTATTAATATCCTAGATTCAATATTGGTGAAGAATAATCAAAATCAATTAATTCCTGTAGGATCGTTAATCAAAAAAAGAGAACATGGAATACAAAATCAATATTCGCATTATAATAACTTAAGATCTATTAAAGTTACAGCAAATATAAATAAGAATTTTAATATAGGAATAGCTATTAATGCTTTAAATAAAATTTTGACTCCAATTATAGAAACTAACAATATCACTATTGAGTATGGAGGAGAAATAAAACAGTTGAATGATTCAGGCTCAGATTTTTTATTCCTATTTCCATTAGCAATAGTTTTTATATATCTGATACTTTCAATTCAGTTCAATAATTTTCTAGATCCATTAATTGTGTTATTTGCAGTACCATTCTCTATGGCCGGAGGTGTAGTATCACTATATATTTTTAATAATAGTTTAAATATGTATAGTAATATTGGTTTAATTACATTGATAGGGTTGATAGCTAAAAACTCAGTAATGATAGTAGAATTTGCTAATCAATTGAATGATCTAGGAAAACCTATATTAGAATCTATAATAGAGTCAGCAAAATTGAGGCTAAGACCAATATTAATGACTACTATAGCTACAATATTAGGAGCAATTCCATTGGCTATGTCTTCTGGTTCAGGTGCTGCTGCTAGAAATTCTATAGGATTGGTTATTACAGGAGGGATGAGTATAGGAACTATATGTAGTTTAATTATTATCCCCATGTTATACTATAGCCTGAAAAATAAATAATGATTTGAAGTAATGGTATTAATTCTAATATCGATACTGTGATTTAATACAAATAAAAATTGATAAATGTATTTATTAGGTATAGACCCTGCTATATCTCAGCTCGGCTGGGCTGTAATTCAAGTAATAGAGAATAAAATCAGCTTCATTGATAGTGGTACAGTAAAAGGCAGCAAAGTAGATAAGATTCATAAAAAGCTATTTTATATCAATGAAATGATGCAAAATGTTATTTTGTTATATAATCCGCAAATAATAGCAATGGAAGAAACATTTATAAGTTCTAATGCATTGTCGTCTTTAAAGTTAGGTTATGTAAGGGGGGCTTTGATGTCATTAATAGGGCAATATAATATAGAATTTTATGAATATAAGCCTAACCACATAAAAAAAACAACATCCGGTACGGGCCATGCTAATAAAAAACAAATGCAATATATGATACCTTTAATAATAAATAATACACCTAAAGATATCTCAATAGATGAAACAGACGCACTAGCAGTAGCATATACATGTTCAATACAGATAAGAAATTTTAAAACTATTGTTAGTGAAGATAACAAAAAAAATCGATAAATTATTAAATCAAATAATTCATATTTATTATAATACAATAGGAAAATAGAAGAAATTTTTATGTGTAAGCAAGCAATTATTATAGAAAAATTAACAAAATTTTATCCAAGTACAGATCTAGAAAAACAAAAAACTGCATTAGATGAAATAAGTTTAACTATACAGAAAGGTAAAATTTTTGGATTATTAGGGCCAAATGGTGCAGGTAAATCTAGTATTATAAATATATTAGCTGGTACTACAAATAAAACTTCTGGTGTAGTTAAAATAGATTCAGTAGATATAGATAAACAACCTAAGTTAGCACGTTCATTGATAGGTATAGTGCCTCAAGAGATAGTAGTAGATAGTTTTTTTACTATAAGAGAATCATTGGAGTTTGCAGCTGGTTACTACGGGATAAAACCTAAAGATAGGCAATCAGATAAAATATTGAAAATACTAGATCTATATGAAAAAAAAGATAAATTACCTAAAGAATTATCTGGAGGGATGAAACGTAGGTTTTTAGTAGCAAAAGCTATTGTACATTCTCCTAAAATTTTAATATTAGATGAACCCACCGCAGGAGTAGATGTAGAATTACGTTCAAATCTGTGGAAATATATCAAAACACTCAATCAAAAAGGACATACAATAATAATTACTACTCATTATCTAGCAGAAGCAGAAGAATTATGTGACGAAATTGCATTTATAAATCATGGTCAAATTTTATATCGAGATACAAAAGAAAAATTACTCAAAAAATTTGGTTCGAAATATATAGATGTAGAGTTTACACAAAAAATATCACATAATATACAAGGTCAACATAATAATGCCAAATACAGCTTGGTAGAGGATAATAAAATTCGATTTAATATATCAACAGAAGATGATATAAACGATATATTAAATATAATATTGTCTTTAAATATTAAAATCAAAGATATACAAGTGATTAATCCTAACCTGGATGATATATTTTTTAAAATTATCAAATAATATTCATTATCAAATAATGTTAGTTATATTAATAAAAAAATACAGTTTTAAGTTATGTATGAAATATTATCTAATTACTCTGTAGTATCTGTAGTTGGAAATAATTCCAGGAATTTTTTACAAAAAATCACTACAAATGACGTATTAAATAAAAAATATTCATACAATTATATATTAAATAATCAGGCTAGATACTTATTTGATTGTTTTGTATATCAAAATTCAGATACGGAACTCCTTATTGAAATTAATATCAATCAAAAACAATCATTAATTGATTATCTTGTTATATATAAACTCAATGAAAATATTGAAATAACTGATGTATCAGATGAATATTATATAACATATTCAAATAATGATTTATCAAATATTGCTATTATGTCTTTTAGAGATCCTAGATATGAAAATCTTGGTTACCGATCAATATTTTATAGAAAAGATATTGTATATCAAACTAGCAAATTAAATAAGATAAATGATCTGTATATAATAGATAAGTATAAATACGGTATTATTGATGGATACATAGATTTAATAGCTAAAAAATCTATTCCTATAGAATACGGGGCAGATGAGTTATCAGGGATCAGTTACAGCAAAGGTTGTTACATCGGACAAGAATTAATTTCTAGAACTAAATATCAAGGAGTCGTAAGAAAAAACGTATATCAACTAATATCCGAACATAATATAGACCACGAAAAAGAGAAAACACGCATTTGGTTTAATAATAAAAAAATAGGTATTTTCTGTTCTATTTATCAAAATCAAGCATTGGTACTATTAAATAACGAAGATTATTCACAAATACCATCTAAAAAACTTACCATAGAAAATAATGAGTTCAACATAATTATACCACACTGGTATAATAAATGAATACTGGTACAACTTTATCTGTAATGAAAATTATAATTTTAGTCTAGAATAGTTTCTTAGGTATCTTAAAGAAATTTTGGAAGTAAGCGATTATTGTGAATAAATTACTAATTATAGGCAAAATTCATGATGAAATCTTTGAGGTAATAAAAGTTTTAAAGGCTCATGATATAGAGGTAATATTTGTTAATACTATTGAAGATTCATCAATCTATTTAGATAAATTAACAAAATGGCTACTAATAGATGTAGAAATTGATATCACTTCATTCATCAAAATGATCAATGCTAGAAAGTTGATATCTTGTATAATGTCCTATGGTATAGGTTGCTCTATACAGAAATCAGTAGATAGCATCAATAAAGGAGCTGAAAAATTTTTCCTACTACCTTCTGATACAAAATCCTTAATAGATACATTAATAAAATCTGTAGACAAAAATACTATCCATAAAACTTCGAGATTAATTGTAGAATCCCTTGTAATGCAAGAAATATTGAAAATTGCTAATAAAATATCTAAATCCAATGCAAATGTTTTAATCACAGGAGAATCTGGTACAGGAAAGGAAGTCATAGCACAATATATTCATGAAAATAGTAATAGAAAAAATATGCCGTTTGTTGCAGTTAATTGTGCGGCAATTCCTGAAAATTTAATTGAATCTGAACTATTTGGTTACGAAAAAGGATCATTCACTGGAGCATTGATAAAAAGAATAGGTAAATTTGAAAAATCTTCTGGTGGAACGTTATTGCTAGATGAAATTAGTGAAATGGATGTTAGATTACAATCCAAGCTACTGAGGGCAATACAAGAAAAAGAAATAAACAGAATAGGTTCTAATATTCCTACAAAAATTGATTTAAGAATTATTGCTACTTCAAATAAAAATTTAGAGCAAGAAATTTTAAATAATAACTTTAGAGCAGATCTTTATTTTAGACTCAACATAATTAATATTCCAATTCCTGTATTACAACACAGAAAAGATGATATAATACCTCTCGCTAAGTATTTTATTAATAAATATACTAGTTATAACAATTTAAATAAAAAAATACTTTCTAAAGGAGCAATAGAAAAAATAAATAACTATTCTTGGCCAGGAAATGTCAGAGAATTAGAAAATATAATACATAGAAGCGTTTTATTATCAGAATCTGACGAAATCCAAGCACAGGATATATATATAAGACAAAATACTGAATACTTAAATGAATTATCTAAACAAAAAAGCACTATAGACAGTAAATCATTCTTTATTAACGTTTAGTATAATACGTGCCAAATGTTGCTAATATATAGGAGTAACTAAATTATAGTTACTCGTATTATTCAGCTTGCAATAAAGAATATCCGATTTCATTGCCGAATCTGTATAAACATATAACTTTCGTATAATCCATTTCTGATTCATCTAATTTACTCAGGAGCGATGTGATATTAGAACGCTCAACTTGTTTTGGTGTTTTAGATAAAAATCTAAAACAATAATGGTCAGATACAATCTTTTTTACTGAAGAATTTGGCCATATTTTTAATCCTTTAGTAGAAATATTATTGATAAAAATATCAGAATTTTTACCTAGCAAAGAGTTTATTTTATCTACTAATCTACTAATAGAATCTATTTGAATATTCATATATAAATCAAATCCAACTAAAACTTTTGTCTCTTGAGTGTCAATTACATATTTTATGGGTTCTAGCAATTGTTGGGACTTGTTACCGTCACTAAATTTTACCGTAGCTAATTTGTCGGGATTCTGCCCTAACCTATCGATAATAGCCTGAGTAAAATCTGTTGTGGTTACTTTTTTTGTAGAATAAGCTTCATTATATATGTCTGCTGTATGTATTCCATCTTCTATAGTTTTTCTCCAAGCATTTGCTATCAGAGCGGCTGATTTTATTTTTCCTATGTGTCTTAGCATCATAATTGCGGCATTAAGTAGCCCTGAAGGATTTGCAATATTTTGTCCTGCGAGCCTAGGGGCAGAACCGTGTATTGCTTCAAACATAGCAAAATCATCTCCTATATTAGCTGAGCCGGATAACCCTACTGAACCAGACATTTCAGCTGTGACATCAGATATTATATCCCCAAATAAGTTTGAAGTAACAATAACATCGAATCTAGCAGGATCACTTACTATCTTTGCTGTTCCTATATCCACTATATAGTGTTCAGCGATAATGTCTGGATAATTTTGAGCGATTTCATCAAATATTTTATGAAATATTCCCTCTGAAAATTTCATAATATTATCTTTTGTTAAGCATGTAACTTTTTTACGTTTATTCTTAACTGCATATTCAAAAGCATAACGTATAATTTTTTTACATCCTGTTATTGTGGTAATTTTTATTGCTTCTCTTAGGTCATGGCTGCTTCTATATTCTATCCCGGAATATAGATCCTCTTCATTTTCTCTTATTACTATTACATCCAGATTTGGATATAATGTCTTAATAAAAGGATGATAGGATATTGCTGGCCTGATATTAGCATAAAGCCCAAACAATTTTCTTATTGTAACATTTAAGCTTTTATAGCCTCCTCCCTGAGGCGTTGTGATAGGTGCCTTTAAGAAGGCTTCTGAGCTTTTAATTGCATCTAGATCATGTTCAGAAATTCCTGAAGAATATGACCTATTATACATATGCTCCCCTATTTTAATTTCTTTAAACTCTAGCTTTTTATCAACTTTTTTTAAAATTTTAACAACAGACTTCATAATTTCAGGGCCTATCCCGTCCCCATATGCTATAGTAATGTCTCCATACATAACTTATACCCAGTTTTTATAATAAAATTAAACTCATTAACAATCCTAGATTGCCGCTGCCAATACCATATCACAGTTAATAAAATAATAATAGAATTATTCTAAATGCCATATATAGTAATATAGCTATACGAACATATATTAATTGAAATAAAATTCTCGAAAAATGAATATTTATTTCAGTCAATAGCATTCTGATATCGATATTGATATTGATGTATTTTTTAAATATATTAATATGAAATTTATACGGCTAATAATTTACAGCTAAGACTTATAAACTGATTTTAAATTTTGCTATTTTTAGGTGATAAAGTGAAACACAAGGAAGAACATTTTGTACATTTTCGGGTGCAGACTTCTTATTCAATACTAAAAAGTACAATATTGATAGAAGATTTATGTAAATTGGTCAAAGATTGCAATATGAATTCTGTATGTATTGCAGATCAAGGTAATTTATTTGCAGCATTAGAATTTACTATAGCAGCAAAAGTACATAATATATACCCAATACAAGGGTGTATACTTAATATACTATATTATAGTCAGGATATTCCATATTATGCAGAATTACTTTTATTAGTTAAAGATTCTGAAGGGTATAAAAATCTATTAAATTTAATTGCTATAACATTTACAAAAAATGATAGAAAAGTCTGTAATCATATTACTTGTGAAGATTTATATAAACATAATCAAGGTTTAATATTATTATCAGGGTATACTGATGGTATAATCGGTCAATTACTTATAAAATCGAATTATCTAGAGGCAATAAAGTTTAGTAAGGAAATAAAATCAGTTTTTGGTAATAGATTTTATTTTGAAATTATGCGTCACAATCTAGAAAATGAAAAAAAGATAGAGCGAGAATATCTAAATATTGCTTCTGAACTTCAAATAGCTCTAATTGCTACTAATAAAGTATTATTTTTATACCCTAATCAACATAAAGAACATGATGTACTTTTATGTATATCTGAATCTACTGTGATGGAAGATCAAGAAAGAACTAAGGTAAGTAATCAGTGTTATCTAAAAACCTCTAAAGAAATGAAAGAATTATTTGTAGATTTACCAGAGGCAATTACTAATACAGCGCATCTAGTAAAAAGATGTTATTTTGTACCAGAACCTAAAAAAGTAATTCCTCCGATTTTTATGGAGGAATCTTCACAAGATAATTTAATAAAACAAGAAGCAAAAGCTGGATTAGAAAAAAAACTGAAAACAAAAATCCAACATGAAAATATTCATGATGTAGCTAAACAACAAGATATCAAAGATAAATATTTTCAAAGATTAAATTATGAGTTGGAGATTATCTGTAATATGAATTTTGCTGGATATTTTTTAATAGTATCAGATTTTGTAAAATGGAGTAAACAGAATAACATTACAGTAGGGCCAGGTAGAGGTTCTGGAGCTGGGTCTGTAACCGCTTGGAGCTTGGATATTACAAATTTGGATCCAATAAAATTTAGGTTACTTTTTGAAAGATTTTTAAATCCCGAGCGTATATCTATGCCAGACTTTGATATAGATTTTTGTCAGGAAAAAAGAGAAGAAGTTGTAACGTATGTATCTAGAAAATATGGTTATGATAAAGTAGCTCAAATTATTACATTCGGTAAAATGCAAGCAAAATCTGTGATAAAGGATGTATCAAGGGTATTAGGAGTAAGGTATGAAATTGCTGATTATCTAAGTGAACTTATTCCTTTTAACGCTGTATCACCTGTTACATTAAAGCAAGCTATTAATACAGTTGCAGAACTCCAAGATGTACACAAAGGTAAGGCTATTTCTAATTTTCAAGAAGAAATATCAGTAATGAAACAAGTGTTAGATATTGGGTTAACTCTGGAAGGGCTTAATAGAAATATTTCAACACATGCTGCTGGTATAGTTATTTCAAATGAAAAATTAATAGATACTGTACCTATATATAAAGACATTAATTCATCAATTTTGGTAGTTCAGTATTCTATGAAATACTGTGAATTATCTGGTCTAATAAAATTCGATTTTTTAGGATTACAAACATTAACTTTAATAACAAAAATTATTAATAGACTCGTTGAACAAGGAATATCTATTGATATAGATACAATACCGTATGATGATAATAAAACTTATAAGATGCTATCATCTGGTTTAAGTACTGGAGTATTTCAATTTGAAAGCACAGGGATTAAAAATATTCTAAAATTACTAAAACCAGATACTATAGATGATATAATAGCACTAGGGGCACTTTATAGACCAGGCCCTATGGATAATATCAAAACATTCATTGACTGTAAACATGGTAAACAAAATATCAACTATATGCATGATAGCTTGAAGAATATACTAGAACCTACTTATGGAGTAATAGTATATCAAGAACAAGTGATGGAAATTGCTCAACAATTTGCAGGATACACCTTAGGTGAAGCAGATTTACTAAGAAGAGCAATGGGTAAAAAAATTAAAAAAGAAATGGAATCTCAAAAGGAAAAATTTTTACAAGGGGTGGCAAAAAATAATATATCCACTGATATTGCTCAACATGTTTTTGATCAAGTAGTAAAATTTGCAAGTTATGGTTTTAATAAGTCTCATGCTTCTGCATATGGAATAATTTCTTATCAAACGGCATATTTAAAAGCAAATTTCCCAATAGAATTTTTTGTTAATGCATTAAATTTAGAAATACATAATAGTGAAAGAATAAATGCATTACTATATGAAGCTAGTAAATTTGGCATTAAATTTTTACCTCCTAATATTAACAAATCTAACAACTTGTTTGATATTATAACAACTTCACAAAAGGTAAAAGATAACAATGATATTGAAGAAAGAGTTATAATATTTGCTTTTGCCGCTCTTAAAAATATTCCATTATCACTAGGCAATCATATAGTTGATATTAGATCAAAAATTGGAGATTTTAAAAATATAGTAGAATTCATTGAACAAATTAATCCAAAATTGATAAATAAACGTATATTAGAGAATCTTATAAAAGCAGGAGTATTTTATGAATTACATCAAAATCAAAGAATATTGCTAGAATTTGTTGAACAATTAATAAACTATTCTATTACTTATCACAGGCAGCTTCTATCTAATCAAATGCAGTTATTAACATTAGCATCAAGTAATAGAGATATATTAACTAAAATAGAAAAATCAAAACAAGAGGAGTTTACCGAAGATAAATTAGCATATAACGAGTTTGATATCGTAGGTCTGTTTATACAATATCACCCTCTCAATACTGTAAAAGATATACTTATTCACTCAGATCTAGACCCATATCTATCAGAAAATCAACTTCTGAATAAACAACAAGAGCATATAAATATAGTGGGAATTATAATAAAAAAAAATTCACGTATGTCTAAAAATGGTAGGTTCATTACAATATTAGTATCTAATTTGAGTTCAATACTAGAAATTACAATATTTAATGAAAATATCATGAAAGAAAACGCTCACCTAATTAAAGTTAAATCCCCCGTTGTTATATATTGTAATATGATGAATAGCAGTAACCAAACTAGAGTTATTGCAAAAAAATTTATTTTATTAGATGATTACATAGCAAATTTTGATTTTAATATAAAATATTATTTTAATAATGAATCTGAATTACTTGAATCAATCAATAAATTAAAATACCAAAAATCTTTGATTTCTAAAGATAGTAAAATAAATATTTTTTTAAAATTGGAAAACACCTTCACTGCAAAGATAGAGATCTAGCTCTAAAGTAAATATAGAACAGTATATTTGACAAGAGTTATAATTGATATTATGATGTACCGCGCAGGTTGTTGTGTGAATTTATACTTATATTTTATAATCAAATATTCTGTAATGAGATTCACTAGATATCTAATAATTTTTAACTCAAATAGTAAATAACAAAAACTATGATAGTAGTAGCAATGTCAGGAGGCGTGGATAGTTCTACAGTTGCAGCTATGTTACATGAATTAGGGCATCATGTAGTTGGTATTACACTACAATTATATGATCACTCTACTTCTTCATCTAATAGAAAATCTGGTTGCTGTGCAGGGCAAGATGTATATGATGCAAAATCTGTAGCATCAAAGATAGGAATAGCGCATTATGTATTAAATTATGAAAATAATTTTAAAAAAACTGTAATAGATGATTTTATAGATACTTATAATAATGGTATGACTCCTATACCTTGTATTCAGTGTAATCAAAATATTAAATTTAAAGATTTATTAACATTTGCACAAAAGTTAGGAGCTACCGCATTAGCTACAGGGCATTATGTACGAAAAATTAAGAATAATAATCTTTTAGAACTACATAAAGCTGTTGATAATAAAAAAGATCAAAGTTATTTCTTATTTAATATCACACAAAAACAATTGGAATATTTAGAGTTTCCACTTGGTAATATTACAAAAGAACAAACTAGAAATTTAGCACTGAAATACGGTTTATCAGTAGCCGATAAGGCTGAAAGCCAGGATATATGCTTTATCCCTGGAGGCAATTATCGTGAATTGTTATATAAAGTACAAAAAAACACTGTAAATAAGGGTAAGATTCTACATATTGATGGATATGAATTAGGCCAACATAATGGTATAGCAAATTATACAATAGGTCAAAGAAGAGGTATATCTATTGCTTTCCCTTATCCACTATATGTTATAAAAATAGATTCTAAATTAAATAGAATTTATGTAGGGCCAGAGTCAGCACTATTAAAAAATAGTTTTTTGATAAATAAAATAAATTTAATAAAAAAATTACCTAGTAAAACAGAAATAAAAGTTTCTGTTAAAATTAGACATAATACAGAGGAGATGCCAGCATTAATATCTGTAGAGTCTGATGATGAAATTAAGGTGACATTGTACAATAAGGCTAAAGCCATTACTCCAGGGCAGGCATGTGTTATATACCAAGGTACAGAGATCCTTGGTGGAGGGTGGATCACAAAGAAAATTGGGTAATTAGTAATTAAATTATTGCAATAAAAACAAAGTTATTGTATCCTGGGTTCGGTTCTTGTTGTTGAATACTTGTTATGGTATATAATGTTAAGATTAAGATTAAGACTCCTATCTGAGGAGTTATTCAATAGAATCTGTTCTTTGAGTTATTTGAGTATTTTGTTAGAAGTATTTTTTATAGGAACTACCATGGGTTTTTTTTGTAACATTTATCAATGTTGCCGAATGTTACGACCAAATTTGTTGCTTGTTCAGGCTGGTTTATGTTGTGTATATACACAACATAAAATGACTTCTTAATTTATATCCATCAGGGATATTTACTTTTTAACATGGAGGTTTTAGTGCTGATTCTCAGGAATTCGAAAATATTCTGAATCTGTTCTGGATCCGTGTGTAAAGGAAAAATCTCTAACTAAATTATATCAAGATGTATGATCTATTATGAGTATTTTTTATAAAAAGTCTATCATGACTATATTATCAATTGATAGTACCAAAACTAAAAAACTAATAAAATCTTTTGGCACTTGGGATATAATATTTTTTGGTATAGGTTCTATAGTAGGCTCTGGAGTGTTTATTTTGACTGGGGTCGTCGCATCTATTTATACAGGTCCTGCAATTATAATTTCATATTTAATATCTGGTACAGTGTGTATACTTATGGCACTAAATTACACAGAACTTATAACTATGCAACCTACATCAGGAGGTGTATATAGTTATTGTTATTTATCTTTTGGGGAGATATTTGCTTGGGTAACTGCTTCCATTTTAATATTAGAATTAGGGGGAGCAGCAGCAACAGTAGCAATAGCTTGGTCAGCTTACTTAAATAACATTATCAATTCTTTAGGAATTGAGTTACCAAAATATATTGCCTCTGGATCAATAGAAAATGGCTATGTTGATATATTGGCAGTTTTTATAGTGGTTTTGCTGGGCATATTGTTATATTTGGGTACTAAAGAAAGTAAAATGGTAAATCGTATACTAGTATTAGTAAAACTGAGTTCGATATCTGTGTTTATTATTTTATCTTATAAAAATGTTAATCCAAATAATTGGAATGATTTTATGCCTTTTGGTAAAAATGGAATATTAGTAGGTTCATCAATATTATTTTTTGCATTTAATGGGTATGGGGTGCTGGCAACTACAGCAGAAGAATGTAAAAATCCTAAATATAATTTAGGTATTGGTATTATAGTTTCTATTGTAATAGCAACCATAATATATATGTTGGTAGGAGCAGTGTTAACTGGTGTGATATATTATAAAAAATTGAATACCAGTAGTGCATTAATACTGGCTCTGCAGGAGTGCAACAGCAGTATTGGATGCAAAATTGTGACTTTAGGAGCAATCTTAGGCATGATATCAACAATACTGCTGAATATGTATGCTATAACTAGAATTTTTTTTGTAGTATCACGAGATAATTTATTACCAACCACTATGTCTAAGTTACACCCAAAACATAACAGTCCTTATAAAATAATACTAATATTTACTTTGTTGATAGCACTTGTTGCAGGATTCTCTTCTTATAAATTATTAAGCAGCTTATCAAGTATGGGAACATTAACTAATAATATTGTCATTACATTATCTGTAATGTTCCTTCGTTTTAAGTACCCTAATCAACACAGAATATTTAAATCTCCTATGTTATTCTTACTATCTCCAATAGCTATGTTGATTTCAGTATATTTACTATATAAACAAATTATTGATAGCAACAGAGTGTTAACATTGGCTGGTAAAATTATAATAAGTTGGATAACATTTGCAGCATTAACCTATTTAATTAAGTATGTTGCCAGTACTAAATGTAAAACTATACCAAATATCACTAAACATTCAAATTAAAAGGTATATAAATTATGCAAATTAAAGAAAATACTCGGTTATTTCCTAAATTTTTAATAATTCTATTTTTAGTAGAATTTTGGGAAAGATTTGCTTATTATGGTATGAGAGCAATTCTAACACTATTTTTAATATCACATTTTCAATTATCAGATAAATCTTCCTATGCTATATATTCAATATATGCAGCACTTAGTTATGCAGGGCCTATTGTTGGAGGATGGATTGCTGATAAATGGCTTGGGTTCTCCCGTATGGTTTTAGTTGGAGGAATCATAATTAGTATAGGACATTTGTTTATGACACTAATCCCTATATATGATAATTTTTTATATCTAGGGTTAGCACTAATAGCCGTAGGTGCAGGCTTTTTTAAAGGTAATATCACCAATCTACTTGGATCATGTTATGATAAAGAACATTCTTTAAATAGAAGCAATGGATTTACTTTGTTTTATGTTGGGGTAAATTTAGGAGGGGTTACTTCCGGTATAATCTGTAGTTATATAGGCAATCAATTCGGCAATCATTATGCTTTCGGATTAGCAGGATTAGGAATGGTATTAGGTTTAATAACATTTATAAAATACCACCACGTGCTTCCAATAACTAAAGATGTTAAATATCAAACAATATCTAAAGCTTCAGTAAATAACTTAGTTTATGTCCTGGCTGTAGTTTTTACTATCTTTTCTGTTTATTTATTAAAGTATTACGCTGTAATACAACAAATACAGTATTTATCAAATATTATTAAAATTTTGTCACTTGTACTGGTTATCGCAATTATAACATGGATGTTATATAAAATAAAAAATGCTCAAGAAAGGAAAAACTTAATAGCGTTGATAATATTTACATTTTTCTTTATGATATTTTTTATGTTTGAAATGCAATTAGGTAGTATATTTTGTACTTTTATCCATAGAAATGTAGATAAATTTATATTTGGAAAATATTTTTTATCAGCAAATGCTGCATCATCTGCTATTAATCCATTGTCTATAGTAATATTTGGTACATTGCTTACTTTGATAGCAAAACGAAATTCTAAATCCAATATGTTAAGATTTGCTTTTGGTATATTATCTGTAAGCATATTATTTATAATATTATATTATGGGTGTGTTTATGCTAATGATGAAGGTTATGTAAATTATATTCCGGTATTATTAGGATTGTTGATCATGAGTATAGGGGAAGTGTTTATATCTCCTTTTTTACAAGGACAAGCTACTTTATTGTCTCCTCAAGGGTTTAAAGGGCTGATCATGGGTATGATCATGTTATCATTGTCATTTGCAAATTTGCTGGGTTTAACATGGACTCCTATTTTTGATATTGCAAAGGTAACTTCTTCTGATAATATATTTAATCCTGTAGAATCTTTAGAAGTATATAAACAGGGATTTTTACAGATGTTTCAGTTTAATACAGTGATTTTTATATTATTCCTATTACTAATACCTGTATTAAAGTATTTATTAAAAAATAATCAGACTAACTAAATTAGGATACAGAGAATTTCAATAACTACATTAATATGAAAAAAAGCTATCCTAATTTTTTGTTAGTATTATTTAGTGTAGAGGTGTGGGAAAGGTTTAGCTATTATGGTATTAGATCAATTTTGGTATTATTTTTAATCTCTGAATTAAATCTATCAGACAAAGAAGCAATTTCTACCTATTCATTATTTTCAGCAATTTCTTTCATAGGGCCTGTGCTAGGGGGATGGATCGCTGACAATTATTTTGGATATCTCAAAATGGTAACTGTAGGAGGTATTGTTCTAAGTTTAGGGCATATGCTGATATTTTGTACAAAATTACATGCGCAGTTTTTATATCTAGGATTAGCTACAGTGGCTATTGGGTGTGGTTTTTTTAAAGGTAATATTAACAACTTATTAGGTATATGTTATAGTAACGATCAGTATAGTGATCAAGATCGTTTTAATGGATTCAATCTATTTTATGCTGGAATTAATATAGGAGCTGTGTTATCTACTTTTGCTTGCAGTTATATAGGTAAAATATTTGGATTACACTATGGGCTTTCTATCGCAGGAGTAGGTATGCTAATAGGATTGTATACCTTGTATAAGCACAGTAATATTTTTAAAAATCAAGCAACAATCTTGAAGAAAAAAAATGTAAATAACATTTTTTTTATTAGTACAATAATACTAATATTTCTACTTACAATCTTACTCAAAAATAGCTATAAACTCGTTAATTATACCAATTTTGCTATTGTTATACCTATTCTCATATTAATAGCAATTAGTTATTTGCTATATTTAATAAAGGACATACAAGATAAAAAAAATGCATTAACATTATTTATATTTTTTATATTTATGATGATATTTTTTGCGTTTGAGATGCAATTAGGATCATTAATTTGTTTGTTTATTGAAAGAAATGTAAATACAAAGCTATTTGGATTCAGCATACCAAGCCCTGTAATAGCTACTGGATTTAATTCTTTTGTAATGGTAGTATTTGCATTTTTATTAAGTAGAGAAAGTAAAACAGGCTTTAGAACCAAGTTATTTAAATTTTCTTTTGGTATATTATCTGTTAGTATATGCTTTGCAACACTATATTATGGATGTCTTGTTTCAAATAACGGGTATGTGAATCCTATGTATGTTCTATTAGCTTTGTTTTTCATAGCGATAGGAGAAGTGATAGTTACACCATTTGTGCAAGCTCAATCTAGCTTGATTGCTCCTATAAAATTTAAGGGTATATTTATGGGAATGAGCATGTTAGCAATAGGAATAGCAAATTTCTCTGGTTTTATATTCGCTAAGACATTTTCAATCCAAACCAATAGTATAGATTCACTAATGCCTTTGGATTCTATTATGGTATATCAACAAGGTTTTTTATATATTGCAAAAATTAATTTAATATTTTTTACTATATTTCTAACATTAATTCCATTCATATTAATGATGTCAAAAAAAACTAATCTCTGTCAATAACATTTGCTGTATTATCTAAATAATTATAAATTATATGTTACTACGGAATGGAGTCATGTACAATTTCTATAGAAAATTTCTAAAAATATTACTATCAATAATATATAAAATAGAAATAAAAGGAATAGATAATCTGTATGCAGTAAAAAATGAAAAAACAGTTATCATTGCTAATCATGTTTCATATATAGATCCAGCATTAATATCATTATTTTTACCATATAAAATAGTTTTTGCTATTAATAGCAAAATAGCCAAAATATGGTGGATCAAGCCATTTCTAAAAATAGTAGAAACATATTCTTTAGATACAACTAATGCTATGGCTATAAAAACTCTAATAAAAAAAGTGAAATTAGGGGAAAAAATTGCTATTTTTCCTGAAGGTCGTACTAGTACTACAGGATCTATGATGAAAATATATGCAGGACCTGCATTGATAGCATATAAAACAAATGCTAAAATTTTACCCATAATGATTAATGGTACAGAATTTACTGCGTTTTCTAAAATTAAAAAATTATTTTGTACTAAAATAAAGTTTCGTAAAAAACTTACAGTAAAAATATTGCCAGCTGTAGTTTTAGATATTAATAATAATTCTGATTCAAAAATTAATATAAAAAAAATACTAACAGAACAGTTATATGGCATAATGAGCGATGCTAGAGCTTCTAGATATGATATGAATACAGGATTATTTAAATCCTTAATCGATGCGGGATATATTTATGGCATGAATAAGAAAATTCTAGAAGATATATCTAATGTAATAACATATAGAAAAATAATATCTAGAGCGTTTTTATACAGAAAATATATAGTAAATAATACAAAAATTGACTCTAACCAAGATGGTATGCACTATCAATCTAAATATTCAAACTCAGTAGCAATAGTGTTACCAAATAGTATTGAGTATATTGTAAGCTTGTTTGCTATCCATAGTTTACAAAAAATAGCATTTGTAGTAAATTATAATCAATCTCAATCATTAATTTTTAATGTACTGCAAGCTTCAAATGCTCAATTGTTGATTACATCAAAAAAAATTATTAAAGATTTAGCACTAGAAGGCTTAATTATCTCAATAGAAAAAATTAAGATAGCTACTTTATATATAGAAGATATATTAATAAACACTAGTATTATAGATAGAACTATGTGCTACTTGAGTAGTTTTGTTCCTGAATTTTACTATAAGAAAATTTCTAATAATCAGAAAAAATTAAATTCTGCTTCATTAATATTACAAAGCAGCAGTAAAAAAAATAACATTAAATTATTAATGTTTTCAGATTTAAATATTAGATCAAATATTTTACAAATCACTTCTAATATGGAAATATCTCCTCAGGATATAGTCTTTAGTTCAATAAATTTATATCATGGATATAGTTTGATTACATCATATTTATCATTGCTGACTGGTGCAAAAAATTTTTTATACCCGTATTTATCAAATTATTCGTCGATACCTGAAATTATTTACTCAAGAAATATTACTATAGTATTTTCTACACCAATTTTAAGCCATTATTATGCTATATATGCTGATAGCTATGATTTGCGATCAATTAAATCTATGATTTTATCATTAGACCATCTACATTTATCTAGTAAAAAAATATTAATAGAAAAATGCAAAACTAATATCTATGAATGTTATTTTCATGAATCATCTTTAATGATATCGCTAAATACATTGACACAATATAAAGGAGATTCCATGGGTAAAATATTGCCTAAAATTCAGTATTATCTAAAACCATGTAAAACCAATTTAAAATTAGGCTATTTGCAAATTAAATCTCCCAGTAATAGTAGTAGTTATATTGAATTTATTCATAATACTGAACACTATATACAGAATATAAAAAATGAAATTTTAATTGAAACCACTCTGGATTATCAGGATACTGAAGAATTAATATTCATAGGCAATGATTTTATTACTTCAGAAACATCATATATTACACAAAATACAGAAAATCTGTATATAGGAGAATTGTTAGAACATATATTTCGTAATAAATTTTTAGGTACACATATCATTTTATGTATAAAATCTGTTTTTTTTATATTCACTAATGATACTATTTCTAATACAAAACTACTTGATATATTGCATCAATTTAAAATATACGATGAATCTTTATTAAAACGGATTATAATACTTAAATTAAATGAATTAGAGGTAAATCATATAGGACAAATTAATTATTCACTTTTAGAAAATTATCTTAATAAAAAATAATAAAAGGATAATTTTATACTTATAGAGTTGATTTTAAAGAATCTAAAAATCTTTAGTTAAATTATCTGACTTTTATAATACATAATCGCAGTAATATATATTATCTAATATGTATAAATATTGAAAAAGAATTAATTTTATCTAGTATCTTAGTAAGTTCTTAATACAATATA
Source organism: Rickettsia endosymbiont of Cardiosporidium cionae (assembly GCF_015476335.1). Classification (GTDB taxonomy): domain Bacteria; phylum Pseudomonadota; class Alphaproteobacteria; order Rickettsiales; family Rickettsiaceae; genus JADHZC01. The sequence continues at coordinate 114,282 of NZ_JADAQY010000001.1, read as the reverse complement.
ATTATACAGTATATCTATGATATTTTTACAATTATTCATTGATACAATAGTAGCAAACTTCATTAGTTACATCGCTAATAGAGAATCTAAACAAATGTTATCTGAGCAGTGGATGAAAAAACTTGGGTATAAACACGTATTTTCTACAGAATTTTTTGATGATACATCATCTGAGTACCAGGGATATCAAGCAGATATATTTATTAATCATGAAAAGAAAAATGCAATTATCGCTAATCCTGGTAGTGTAATATATGATAAAAATGGAAGCTTCTCAATTAAGCACATAATAAATGATTTATTCAATGACATACAACTTTTTTTCAACTTTATACCAATAAAATTTTATTTAGCACAAAAATTAAATCGAGAAATATTAATGCCTATAGTAGAAAAATATCCAGACTATAATTTTATTTTTACTGGACACTCTCTAGGAGCAGTAATATCAGATTTACAAGCAGCAGATATAAATAGAAAAATTAATAATCTATCTATTTATAGTATTACATTCGAAAATCCTGGTAGTAAAAAAATATTACAGAAGTTATGTCATAATACTGAAGAATACAATGATATTATTCAATCTATAAAATATCATGCAATACAGCAACAGAATAAAAATTTCATAAATTGCTTGCATGAATCAGTAATGCCAGCGCTTCACATACAAAATCCTCAAGAACTGATTATGAATATTAGTTCTAATAATGTGCTAATGAAATTTATTAATAATAATATAATATCGTATATAAATTTCTTTTGGAGTACTATAACTGAGCATGGTATAACATCATTTCTTAATTTACTTGATAAAAGTTTAGAAATTTCATGTGGAGATATTATAATTAAGAATACCGAGAATTCAAATATATTACTACTCAGTAGTTTAGAACAAAATTGTCATAATAATACATCCAATTTAGAATTTGAATCCAATATTACAGATTCTTGTATAAATTTTTTAATATCATACGCAGCAAGTCACAACTTACCCAAGGATGAAATAACCGAGATTGCTAGCAAGGTTGTATCTAATAGTGATTTGACAGAAACAACAGATACAAAAGATTCATTGCCTAAATCCATTTCTAGTAGCAGTTTTGTTAGTTGTATAGATTCTAACACTTCTGATATAACAGATAGTATAGAAAATTCTCAAGCAGCAGTAGTAGGTTCAGTATTGATTGAAGTTGTAATATAAACATTGATTGAGAATATTGAAGCCTATGCATAAATTAATTTATTATTGAATTAATAAATAGTATGTATTTTTACTATAAATAAATACATAAGATTATATTATATAAGTTACTTACTTGACAAAATTTAGTAAATCCATTAACATATTTTTAATAAGTATATAAAAATAAGTATGTTAATATGGATAATAAGTTGTCATCTGATCTTGTGTTTTTAGGGCTCACAAGGCCAACAATGATATTTGGAGTCAGTATGCAGTATGCAATGGTTAACTTAATGCTTTCTATTACAATATACATACAAGGCCCTAGTTTGTATGTTTTAATAATTGCTGCAATAGCCCATTTAGTAGGGTATATCCTATGTTTTACAGAACCAAGATTCATAGAATTATACATAAATTATGCCAATAAATGTAACCAATGTCCTAACAAGTCATATTATGGTGCTAATTCTTATGCAGTTTAGATTAATATTGTAATACTACACTAGATATGTTTACTCTATTCCCTCATAGCCAGTCTAGAGAATCAATAGCTAAAAAAGAAAAATTGGCAAGCAATTTTATTCCTTATAAAATGTATTGGAATAGCAATACGTTAATCACTAAAGATAATAATTTACTACAAGTTATAAAATTAAAAGGCTTACCTTTTGAAACCACAGACGATATAGAGTTAGATATTAATAAAAATCTGCGCAATATGTTGTTCAAAAATATGTCTTTAGATACAGTCATACTGTATTTTCATACTATTAGAAAAAAAACTCCTGTATTAAGGAGGAATGAGGCACTGGCAAATACAAATAATAAAAATGATTTTTTAAGATATCTAAAATCAGAATGTGAAAAAAAATATATAGATACAGAAGCATATATAAATGATTTTTATATTACAATAGAATATAAACCAGATAAATCTGGGGTATCTATAATAAAATATCTATTAGAACAGTTTGAAATTAAGTCAAATAAAGCAAGTTGGGAAAATAAAAAAAAGGAAATTTATGATTATATATCCGAAGTAAATTCTAGAATTTTACATGCTTTTAGAAATTATGAACCATCAGTATTAAGGATATCTAAAAATCAGGATGGGAGCTATTGCCAAATATTAGAATTTTTATCTCAACTTGTTAATTGTGGAGATTGTCAAAAAATTAGGGTACCAAAGTCTTCTATAGATAAATATTTGCCTATGAATAGGCTATTCTTTGGTTCTAAATTAATTGAATCTACTAATAAAAGAACTACTAAATATGCTGGGATGTTATCCATTCGTGAATACTCTTCTACTACATTCGCAGGAATTTTTGATAAATTATTACAAGTACCATTTGAATTTATTATTACACAAAGTTTTTCATTTATTAATAAAACAGTAGCAATACACAAATTGCAATTGCAGCAAAATAGAATGATCCAAGCTAAAGATAATGCCGTTTCACAAATAGAAGAAATATCTGAAGCGCTAGATATGGCAACTAGTGGATCGATAGCTTTTGGCGAACATCACATGTCAATGTTATGTATAGGATATGATGTTAACTCAATTGAAAATATTTTATCACTAGCTATTACAGAGTTTTCAAATTCTGGTATACAGGCAGTCCGAGAAACAATCAATATGGAACCCGTTTATTGGGGACAATTACCAGGAAATAAAAATTATATAGTAAGAAATTCTATAATAAATACATTAAATCTTGCTAGTTTCGTTTCAACTCACAATTACCCAATAGGTAAGGAATTTGATAATCATTGGGGTAGATACATAACAATATTAGAGACAACTTCTAATACTCCATTTTATTTTAGTTTTCATGTCAATGATGTAGGACATACTCTGATTATAGGGCCAACAGGTGCCGGAAAAACAGTATTAATGAATTTTTTATGTGCTCAGGCTTGTACATTGCAACCAAAAATGTTTTTTTTTGATAAAGATAGAGGTGCTGAAATCTTTATTAGATCTGTTAAAGGAATTTATACAGTAATTGATCCTGGGAATCATTGCGGCTTCAATCCCTTACAACTAGAAGATACAGGAGAAAATAGATCTTTTTTATTAGAGTGGCTAATTACACTAGTTACAAGACATGGACAACAAATTACATCTGACGAAATCACACTATTACATGAAGCAATAGAAGGAAATTATAGATTAGATAAAGCAGATAGAAAATTAAGTAATATAGTACCATTTCTTGGATTGGGTGGAGATGGTACTATTAATAGTAGAATTGCTATGTGGCATGGCCAGGGTTCACATGCAAAAATTTTTGATAACGATATAGATCAAATTGACTTTAATAAATCTAAAATATTTGGTTTCGAAATGGCTAATTTGCTATCTGATAAAATCAGTCTAGAACCGGTATTATTATATATTTTTCATAGAATCAACCTTTCACTCGATGGTACTAAAACAATGATTGTATTAGATGAAGCCTGGGCGTTAATAGATAATCCAATTTTTGCTCCTAAAATAAAAGATTGGTTGAAAGTGTTGAGAAAGCTTAATACTTTAGTGATTTTTGCAACTCAAAGCGTCGAAGATGCTACTAAAAGTCGAATTAGTGATACCTTAGTTCAGCAAACTGCTACACAAATATTTTTACCTAATTTAAAAGCTACAGAAGTATATAAAGAAGCTTTTATGTTATCAAATAGAGAATTTTACTTGATAAAAACTATAGATCCAGCATCGAGATATTTTTTAGTAAAACAATCATTAAAATCTGTAATTGCAAAAATTAATCTAGAAGGATTAAACAATATTATTAATATATTATCAAGCCGCGCAGATACCATAGCTTTACTATATAAAATTATGAAAAAACACGGAGAATCCCCTAAAAACTGGTTAAAGATATTCTATAAAAAACTAGCATCTATAAAAAAATAAATATGTACTATAGGGCTTATGATATCATCAATTTATTTAAAGTAAAATATTATATTATATGTTTTAGTTTTATAATATCCTACTCAAACTTGAACTTGGTATACGCTAAAACAGCTGATCAGATGAATACATGTACTCCTACTCATTATAATGCATTTGTACCATTTGGTATTAATCTCATTAGTTTTGGGATGTATTATGATGTGATGAATAAGATATTTATGAAAAAGAATCCCCAATCACAAACTAATACAACGGAATGTTTGAGAATAAATAGAGCTCATTGCAATAAATGGCATCTGGGAAAATGCAAAGATGCTAAAATTAATTTTTTGATATGCAATAATGAAACTGAGTGTACTGAGTATAATAATATATCTATAGACGCCGAATTACCTAATATAGCTGGAGCTAAAATTTTAGGTTTCATTCCCATAAATTATTCTCTAAAAGTCAAGCAAGACTTAGATGTAATATGTATATATACTAATATATATGGCACATGGTATCCAGTAGGTTGCAAATCTATTGAAGAACCTTTTAAAAACTCTATTTATAATGATGATTTTGTAACAGAGTGTACGGGTACCAGAGCTTGTAGTTATTATGCTACAAAACACTCTAAAGCATACATACCTATGACAGGGGTTGTAATTACATGCATTAATCAATTGATCAACAAATTGTTATATACGGTAGATCTGTGTAGGGTTACTGGCAATAGCAGTTATATTATAGATAAAGATAATCGAGATAAAAGTGTATTATTCCAATTTCAGGATAAAATGCGTTTAACAGTTAAGTCACTCCTCACGATATATATAATATTTTTAGGATTTAAGATATTATTACAAGCTGAAACTAATAAAACAGAATTAATTATAGCTGTTTTAAAAATAATATTGGTTAGCTATTTTTCTATAGGTATCGCTTCTCATGCAGATGATAAAACTCAAATTTTAAGTGGCATCACATCTTGGATAATGCCATTTTTTATTGGAGGAATTAATCAATTATCAACTTGGTTAATAGATACCAATACTTCTAGTCTTTGTAATATGTTACCAAGCGAATATGATGCAGCATATAGATATTTAGCAATATGGGATTATATCGATTGCCATATAGCACATTACCTGGGCCTGGATATGATAATAAATCTTACATCTGCTCACACAATCGATATTCCACCTTATATATATTTAGTATTAATACTAGTTATAGCTCAGCAATGGTCATGGGTTTTGATAGTACTTGCGTATCCAATCTTTATTATATCATTGGGGCTACTTATACTAGAAATAACTGTTAGATCTATGTTATCTATTACTATGTTAGCTATTACAGCCCCTATATTTATACCTATGTCACTTTTCAAAACTACAGAAAAATATTTTAATAACTGGATTAAAAATCTTTTTTCACTAATGTTACAGCCAATGATTGTAACAATTATATCAGTATTATTTTTTAGTATAAATGATTATGCATTTTATGGTTCATGCAAATATAAAACAAACAATATAGAAGTCAATGATGGCAGAGTAGTGAAGATACCATCTTTAGATATAGATTTTGAAGATAGTTATTATAAATCTAATCCGAATAATATGATAAAATGCCAAACTAGTATAGGATATATATTAAAAATGCTATCTTCTCCTGCCCAAGGTATAATGAATATTATAACTATGGTGCAAAATAATACTGGCATTAATATTAGTTTTGTTCAAATAATATCTTCTATGATAGCATCTATGACAGTACTGTATGTGTTATTTAATGCAGCAGAAGAATTACCAAACTATGTAGCAAATCTATCAATGTCTTTGCCTTTGGTGAAGTTTAGAAGATATAGACCAAAAATGCAGAGAAAGTCCAATAAAAATAATCCTATAAAAAAACACAGTAATGACAAAATTTATCAAAGTAAAAAGAGTAGCAATGATGCTGTATACAGTAATAGAAAATTTAGTAATGATGCTGTATACAGTAATAGAAAATTTAGTAATGATATGATTTCTAAAAAGGATAAAACTTGATAGTCATCATAGCATAAAGTAAACATAAATTAATTATTTCCCTTTAATATTAAACTAATTACTATAATTTATCTGATAAATGTTATGATATTACCTAACCCACGTGATACCAAAATTAGTCTTAAGATATGTTTGGTTATATACAACATCATTTATACAATGTTGTTGCCTAGTATAATTTTGATAAGATTATTACAAAAATCAGATACATATAGATCTGTTCTATTTCGTATGATGATTAAGACAAACAATAATCCCACAACCAAACAAGAAAAATTAATTTGGTTTAACGCTGCAAGCATAGGAGAATCAAAAATAGCTATCAATTTAATAGAAAAAATTAGTATCGATTATCCTAATATAAAGTTTTTGATCACCACTTCAACTATTGAAACAAATCAAAATATAAAAAATATATTACCAAAAAATACATTACACCAACTTTTACCAGTAGATTTGATATTTGTTATAAAGAAATTCTTAAATCACTATAAACCAAATTTAGGGATTTTTATTGAATCAGAATTATGGCCATCTTTAATACATGAAGCTTCAGATAAATGTGATTTGTTATTAATCAATGCTAAAATTTCCGATAAGTCATTTAAAAAATGGAGATACGCTAAATCTATATTTCGATATATGATGAACAATTTTAAAGAAAAGTTGGTACAAAGTAAAATTGATCTAAAACGCTTCGAAGAATTAGGGGGTAAAAATTATAAATATTTAGATAGTTTGAAATTTTGTAATAAAAAACTGCCTGTAAATCTCAGTTATATTACTCAAATAAAAAAAAATATAAGTAAAAATAAAGTTATTTTAGTTGCTGCTAGTACCCATACTGCAGATGAAGTGGAATTATTACATATGTTATATAATATAAAAAAAGAAATATTTCTTATAATTGTTCCTAGGCATCCAGATCAGAAAAAAACGATAATAAATTTATCCAATAAATTAGGTTTAATATTTACTATGCAATCCAAAAATCATTTGCCCAACATATCTCAAGATCTATATATAGCAGATAGTTTTTATCAATTAGGTAATTTTTATTCCCTAGCAGATTTAATATTTATTGGAGGTTCATTTAAAGATGGAGGACATAATATAATAGAGGCAATGAATTTTAGAAAAATAATTTTTGTTGGTCCAAAAATGTATAATTTCCAGGAAATAACAGATGAAATGATAAAAAAAAATGCGGTAATATCAATAAAGAATAGAGAAGAATTACAGCAAAAAATTATTAAATTTATTCAGAACAAAGATGATACTAAATATCAAAAATTACTATTTAATGCTGAATCTATATTAGAAAATAAAAAACAAACATTTGATAACTATTTAGATATTATAAAAAAATATATCAAATCTACTTGATAAGTGAGTTACCTAATAACTTTTTATTATAAAATGCGGTAATTAATAGATATAATCCTAGTAATAACATTGGTACAGATAGGATTTGCCCCAATGTAAATATATTTGCAACAAAACCTATAGATATATCTGGTTCACGAAAAAATTCTGTTATAATCCTGAATATTGAATATGTTATAAAAAACAAGCCAGTTAGTATTTTAGGATAATTTATTAGTTTATACTTAATATTCAGGTAAGATAATATGATGAATAATACTAAGCCTTCAAGTGCAGCTTCGTATAATTGGCTTGGGTGTCTTAATTGATTATCAGCACTGGGGAATATCATCCCCCAAGGCACAGATGTAGTTCTACCGTAGAGCTCTCCGTTTATAAAATTACCAATTCTACCTAGCATTATCCCTAAAGGAGATACTAATGATGATATATCAATTAAAGAAAAAAAATTTATTTTATTAATTTTTGCAAAAATATAAGCAGTAAAAACAAATAGAATTAAAGCTCCATGAAAAGACATACCGCTAATACCTATTATGGTATTCCCATCATAAATCTTAAATATTTCAACAGGATGATCAAAATAATATTTAAATCCATAGAATATTACATAGCCTAATCTTCCTCCTAGGATAATACTGAGAACAGAAAAAAATACAAAGTTTCCTATATGTTGTTCTGTAATACCTAATCTATAAACAGTAACAATTTTTTTAGCATAAAATTCTCCAAATAATATTCCCACGATATATGCTATAGAGTACCAATAAATATTTAAAGGACCTAACCTAAATAATACTGGATCAATATCTGGAAATAACATAATACATCACTAATTTATAACTAAAACTCAGCAAAAAAATTTCATTAGTTGAAATTTATTCAATATATCTAGCATTCTTCTATACTCCAACGGGATTTAGGCCGAAAATTAATGTTACTCACAAGACCTGACTTTAGCCTTTCTAGACCCGCTTGTGCTATCATCGCAGCATTATCAGTGCATAATTTAATAGGGGGAGCTATAAATTTATACTTTAAATCAGAAGCTAAATTACATAATTTACTACGTATGTACGAATTTGCAGCTACTCCACCTGAGATAACAAATTGCTTATCAAGTGAGTTATTGACTTTTTTTTGTTGTTCAAAAAATTTCATAGCAATAAATGTCTTAGATAATAAAACATCAGTGGCTATTTTTTGAAAACTAGCCGCAATATCATAACTATCTTGTAATGATAAATTTTGGATTTTTTTAATTGTAACATGTACTGCTGTTTTTAAACCAGAAAAAGACATATCAGCATTTTTAATTTTTATCATAGGTTTTGGAAACGTAAATCTATTTTCATCTCCTAACTTAGCATATTCCTCTATTTGAGGGCCTCCTGGGAACGGTAATCTTAACATTTTTGCAACTTTATCAAATGCCTCACCTAAAGCATCATCTAAGGTCTGACCTATTATACGGTAATCAGACAGCCTATTAACAGAAATAAATTGACAATGCCCTCCACTAATTAATAAAAGTAGATAAGGATACTCAGTATTGTCAGAAAGCCTCACAGTTAAAGCATGTCCTTCTAAATGGTTAATAGCTATTATAGGCTTTTTTAATACTGAAGCTAAACCCTTAGCAAACATAGATCCTACTATTACCCCCCCTATTAGCCCAGGGCCAGCGGTAACAGATATAGCATCTATATCCTTCAAAGTAATATTTGCTTCAGTACATGCGGTTTTAATGGCTAATTCTAAATTATCTACATGATATCTTGAAGCAATTTCAGGTACTACGCCATCAAATGGTTGATGTGCTGCATTTTGCGATATCACTATATTAGACAAAATCCCAAAATTAGAATCAATTATAGCTGCAGCACTGTCATCACAGCTAGATTCAATCCCAAGTATTTTTTTACCATACTGAATCATCAAAAAATTAATAAATTATTACACATCACACTATTTATTTCACTGATTACAATCAAAATGCCTCTAAGATATTATTCAATCTTTTTGCAAAATCTGCAGGATTTTGTAAAGGAGATCCAGCAACAATACATGCTTGATCATATATTATATAAATCAATTTTTCGGCAGACTCAAGATTTTTGTTTTCATCAATATAGCAAGATATTTTTTTAATGATAGCATGGTTTGGATTAATTTCTAGTATTTTAGGTGCGGCTTTTTTAATAGCCCCTTGGCTAATTAACAATGATTCTAGTTTAATATCATAAGGCCCTATTGCAGAAATGCATGCAGGGCTATTCAATAATTTTTTAGATATTACTACATCTTGTACAGATTTATCTAAGATTTTTTTAAAATGCTTAATAACATTATCATAAGAAGAATTTGTCACATCCTTTGTATCTTCTTCTTTATCATCACCTGATGATTCTAGATCTATATCGCTTCTAGTAACAGATTTTACTGTAAACCCCTTATATTCAGGAGGATAAAGTACCCATTCATTATCAATTTGATCTGTAAGCAACAACACGTCGATATTTTTACTTAAAAAGCCTTCTATCTGAGGGCTATGATATAACTCATCTAAATTATCTCCTATCAAATAATATATATTTTTTTGTTCAGGGTTTGAAGACTTGCAATGTTCTATATAATCATCAATACTAATTAATTTCTTATTCATTGCACTATTAAACATAGAAATCTCCAACAGCTTATTCACTTCTGTAGTATCTATATGAGGAGCACGTAAGCCAATTTTTAATACTGAACCAAAAACATTCCAAAATTTTAAATATTTATCCGGTTCATTTTCTTTAATCTTTCTTAATTCAGATAATATTCTGTTAGTAATGGAATATTTAATCTTAGTGATTTGTGCATTATGCTGTAAAGTTTCCCTGCTAATATTTAGAGGCAAGTCTTCTGAATCAATTATTCCTCTAACAAAATTTAAATAGTTAGGGATAATATCAATGTTATCTTCTGTAATAAATACTCTTTTAACATACAGTTTAATTCTAGACTTGACTTCGCCGGTATAAGATCTCATATCAAATGGCTGATCTGTGGGTATAAATAAAAGATTGATGAATGATATCGCACCCTCATTTTTATTATGTAATATTAACCATGGTTCATCTTGTGAATGAGATAGCTTATTATAAAACTCTTTATATTGAGCATTTGAGATATCTGATGCAGATCTACTCCATAATGCAGAAGAAGAATTAATTCTAGTTAATTCATTTTTTTCATTTTTATAAAAAATAGGTACAAATATATGGTCTGAATAGCTTTCTACTACATGTTTCAAATGATAATATTCTAAAAATTTCTCTTGATCCTTAATTATATGAAGCGTTATTTCTGTACCTCTAACTAAATCACTTTCAGATTGAGATATACTATATTCTCCTGTTCCATCAGAAGACCAAGCATAACAACTATCCCCTTCACCTGATTTCTTCGAAACTACTTCAATATGATCAGATATCATAAATGCAGAATAAAACCCAACACCAAACTGCCCTATTAATAGACTGTCTTTGTTAGTATCTCCAGATAAAGATTTAAGAAAATCTTGAGTTCCAGACTTAGCTATGGTACCTAAATTATTCTCTAATTCTTCCTTATTCATCCCTATTCCATTATCACGTATCTTTAGTAATTTTTTATCCTTATCTATAGATATTTCTATCTGAAAATTACTATCTTCATTTTGTAATGTGTTATCAATTTGTAATAAATATCTTAATTTATCACACGCATCTGCAGAGTTAGATAAAAGCTCTCTTATAGCAATGTCTTTATTGGTATATAGTGAATGAATCATTAGATGTAGCACTTTATCTACTTCTGCGTTAAACTTCTTTTTTTCTATTTCCATCTTGTATATAATTTATTAATTAAAAATCTTACAATTTATCGACCATACAAACAACGCTATGGTATATAACATACTAAAAAGACTATACTAAATTTAGCAGTTGATCCAATATATATAATGATTCAATTTCTAAAATTCAATAAAATTTATATTTTTTTTGCCTAAGATCTTTCTATATATACGAATTTACTCTTATTTTTATCGATATTTTCAATATTATTACTTGTATTATTTCATGTTAAATCTTTTAATATCCGATGAACTGCAAACTAGTATTTTAAAATATTCAAAAAAATGTTACAATTCTAATCTATTACTGCTTATATTATAATTATAGAATTAGTTGTGTTGTCTTGATGAGTAATTTTGGTATCAATTCTTTTGAGTTACCCATATTTTGGCAAAAATTCAGTGTTATTACTGTAATTTTGATTGCATTTTATCCTTCACTGCTTCTAGCAAAAAAAACCTTTAAAATACTAATAAATAAAATGTTAGAAATTAAAGGTAAACACTACTACAACTTATTTGAAGAACAGAATATCATAAAATATCTAACATTCAGCTTTATAGGATTATATCTGCTATTTTGGAATGAAATTTTGGATCAAGTAGAATTTTTTCAGACAAAATTGTTATTACATATTAAGAATACAGTATTGAATTTATACGTAACTGTATTTATTACATTATCTGTAGTATCAGCCTTAAATATATATGTTATTATGATACCTAAGGTAAGTTCTAACTCTAAAAATACCGCAATAGGTTTATACATACATATACTAAAAATAGTAACTTATGTACTGAGTGGTATCATTTTATTGTCTATTATTCTAAATATATCATTTAAGAATTTATTTGCTAGCTTAGGTGCAGCTGCAGCTTTTCTAACTTTTATTTTCAAAGATACCGTTCTAGGGTTGGTAACAAGTTTACAAATTACCTTCCAAGATATTGTTAAAATAGGAGATAGAATAGTGATCTCAGATTATCAAATCGATGGAGTAGTTGATGAAATCACTATTACTGTAGTCAAGATACGTAATTTTGATCATACAGTTACCACCATCCCTACTACTACATTCCTTAATAATCAGATCAAAAATTGGAGATATATAGAAGAATCAAAAGCTAGAAGAATTAAACGATCGTTTTATATAGATATAAATACAATAAAGTTCTGTGATCAAGAATTGTTAGATAAAATCAAAGGCATTGAATATTTTAAAAATTTGTTAGATAATAAACCTTATTTGTTTGATGCCAAGAATAATATAAGTAATTTATTAATATTTAAGTCATATATTACAGAATATTTAAAACATAACCAAAATATTCATAATGATGTAAGTCGATTTACTTTTTTGGTTAGACAAAAAGAAACTACACCTTATGGATTGCCACTAGAAATATACGTGTTCTCTAAATTTACAGATTTCGTTACTTATGAAGAAGTGCAATCTGAAATTTTCGACCATATCTTTACTATAATACATATCTTTGCATTAAAAATATTTCAGTATAATATAGCAGAACAAAAGTAAGCTAAAGAAGATTAAATACCGAATTAGGTTATTGTAAAAATAAAACATTGATGAAATTAGTATGAATCTGCTATATAATATTCCTAATTATCTTACCTTAATGAGAGTATGTTTTATACCAGTAATAGTAATGACTTTTTATTTTGAAGATTCAAAATTTGCTCACCGTTTGGGGGGAATAGTTTTTGTAATTGCGAGTATTACAGATTTTATAGATGGATACATTGCACGGAAACTTAGGTTAACATCAAATTTTGGTAAAATGTTTGATCCTATAGCTGATAAAATACTTGTTGTTTCTGTAGTAGTGATGCTAATTAAAAATGGTAGAGCTAATGAGATTGCTTGTTTATTAATATTAATAAGAGAATTTATTGTTGCAGGCTTAAGAGAATTTTTAGGGCAAATACAAGTTAGTATGCCTGTGAGTCGTCTTTCAAAAATCAAAACTATAATTCAGATGGTATCTTTAACATTGCTTATCATTGGATCCAAAGGAAGCAACATAATATTACTAGATAATATAGCTAATGCCTTATTGTGGATAACAGTAATATTTACTCTTGTAACAGGTTTTTTATACTTAAAGGCTACAAGCAAATATTTTTAATAATTATTCCCATATATATTATTAAAGCTGTATTTAACATTATTACAGAAGTTAATAAGTAAAATCATACTGTACTGATAAATTATAATTATATGAAATTGATATTCCTGAGGTAAGAATCTTATTTATCGTTATAAATTTTGCTTGATAAATAATACTTCAATATATGATCTATAATAATTTTTGAAATTGCAGATATAGGTAAAGCCAAAAACATACCTAATAATCCAAATAATTTTCCTGCTACTAACATAGCAAATAAAATCCAAATAGGATGCAACCCTATTGTTTTACCAATAATTTTGGGAGTTAAAATCCACCCTTCCACTATAGAACCAACCATAAAAATTACCATTACATATAACAATTCTGCAGATACACCTGATACAATATATGAATTTACTATTAGTAATATAAATGTGATAATACTACCTAAAAATGGAATAATGATCATGACCCCAGCAATAAAACCAAATAGTAAAGCAAACTCAATATTTAATATTATAAAACAACTAGTATAGTAAAGCATAGTGATTAAAATAATATTTATTTGTCCTTTAATATAGTTTGATAAAGATTGATTAATAGATCGAAATAATTTTATTAGATACGTTTTTTCAGTCAATGGCAGCAAAGATTTTATTGTATTACCCATAGTGCTCCATTCTTTTAGTAAATAAAACAATATTATAGGTACAAGCAATATTATTGTTAAAAGATTAATAGTAGCTATTGTGTAGTCCCACAAGTTATCTGCTACGTTACTGATTATAATGAAAAAGTTATCCAATAATGTTTTAAATAAAAATTGGAAGGATTCTGCAATATTAATATCTAATTTATTAGATATTATTTTTACTATATCTAATTGATCAAAATATAATTCTTGCTGAAGGTTTTTGATTTTGCCAATTAATGTTAATGATTGTTGATAAATTACAGGAATAAGTAGAGTCAAAAAGAATATCAAAAATGTGTATACTACCACTGTTACTATTATCGTTGAAAAATTTCTAGATAAAAAAGCAACTTTTTTATCTAGATATGATACAACAGGCTCCAAAATATATGCTAATATAAATGCAATAAAAAATGGTGTTAGAACATCTACAAGATAGTAAACACTTAACAAGATTGATATTATTAATACTAACCAAAAACCTGCCTTTTTACTCATTAAATTAATATTTTAATTATGATTTTATATTATAGAATGATTATTATATACCTGATTCTAAATTAATCAAATACTGCTTATTATCCAATGTGGTATAACTAAGATTATGTAAATAAAATTCTTCCATTAGTTCCCACTCAGTAGCTTCTGTATTTATTATTATGTTATATAAATTAGAAGTCTGAGGTAATAATTTATAACTCTTAATAATAGTAATTTTAGACAATTTATCTTTGATAAGATTTAATTTTTCTTGTGAATATACTTCAAGATACATATTAATATTATTAATAGTTAATAAATCATCAACTTTAGTTTCATTTTGATTTTGTATACTATTGTTAGCTATAGTATTTTTCTGATTCAGAGTATCTGGTTTACCATAATTATTAATTAAACCTTTTATTATCAATTCTATAACATTTGGTATTGCAGAAATATTAGATATAGTATAATTTTTTGCTAAAGTTTTAACTTTATCTGGCGAATTATGTGAAAATATATATTGTTTTACTTCTAGATAACTTACCCCTGATTTGTTAGTAAACAATTCTGTAGTAATAATCAGAACATTTTTGAAAAATACATCACCAAAGATATTGATGAAATCTTGATATCTAAGTTCCATAATATTTTTTTTGCTAGAATCTTTAACTAAATCTGCTAAAGATTCGAAATGACCTTGAGCTAGATAAATTTTATTATACTTTAGTACTGAATCAAATTTTTTCCAAACATTAAAATTTTTACTATTATCTAACAACGTTAGGATTGTTCCTTGCTTATCAACATTAATTATTAAATATTCATAGAATTTATCAAGTAATTCTCCAGTCGCATACTTAAATATCAGATCATTTAGTTTATTTTTTTCATAGTAATAAGTGACGGTAGCAGTATATTTATACATTGTTGAAGATTCTTGATGTACTGTTATATTAAAAAGATGCTGTAAATCTGAATAAGCAACATTTGCAATATTTTGTATTGATTTTTGATTCAAAATTAATGATAAAGCTCTGCGCTTTCCTAGATCATGTGCTCTAATTTTTGCTTCAATCGCATTGGTACCTTCTGCAGATATAAATATGTAATCAATAGAATTTACTGCAAATGCTATATTTACACTTCCTAAAATAGAACATAAAAATAAAATCCGTACAAACAATCTTTTACAGCAAACACAGCATCTAAAATTTACTATAGCCAAAGTAGATAAATTAGTTAATAACAACAATCTAGTCTGCATATCTTTTTGATACAACAACGGATGCTGGCCTGATTAATCTATCTTGGATCTTATAACCAACTTGCATAACATTGAGTATAGTACCCTCTTCGTAATCATTATTTTCTTTTTGTGATATAGCGTTATGGTTGTGGTAATCAAATTTATCTCCTACTGAAGGCACTATTGCTTCTACTTTATGCTTTTTAAACGCTGACTCCAATTCTTGTTTTGTCATTGTAATGCCTGCTAATATATCTTTTATATTTTCTGTTGATGCTTCACCACCGTGACTAATTGCCATATTTAAGCTATCTATTACTGGTATTAGATCTTTACTAAAATTTCTTATTGAGTATCTTTTCTCTTCTTCTAATGATTTGCTAAACCTAGATCTGATGTTCTCAGACTCTGCAACACTTCTCAAAAATTTATCCTCTAACTCTTTTATTTTATCGTTAAGCTCTTGGATAGTTTGAGATAGTTTCTTACTATTCAAAATTTCTTTTTCTAATAACTCTGCATAGTTATTATCATCTAATATGATTTCATCTTCTGCTACTGTATCATATTGATCTTTGTTACCTTCTGATTCAGGAAATATTTTTACATTTTTATCTTTTAAATCACCACCAGATTTATTAGCCTCTTCTGAGGATATATCACGCATATTGCTATCAACCATATTAATATTTTTATTATGTTTTTTAGATATATTTTCAACTTGATTTGTCATATTTTTTATTTACTTACTGTATATTAGTTGTTGAAGAATAATAATCATCTTAAGTTATATTATAAGATCAAAAAGTTTCAAGAAAACATTCTTGTTAATTTATAAATAATTTAGAAAAACAAATGCCAAAAATGAACCGACAACCACAATACCTAGTTCTACCACAGATAATACCATATATTATAATATATTCAATATTTTTAAAATTTCAATATATAGTGATATCAACAATACTAGTTAGCTAAGCAAAATTAGCCAAATTATAAAAATTATTTATTAATATAATAAAATTTATTGACTATAAATAAAGAAACTAAGTTTGAAGTAGTATCCTATAATATTTAATAGTATGGTTGAATTGTATTACTGACAACAGAATCACAGATAAAATTTATATAACATATTCTCTCTCAGATCTCATACTTTAAAAGGCTATAACATGTATTAGAATATCTAATATCTGCATAGATTAATTAAAATGATTTAATAAATTTTTTTGAAAATGCCTCAAATTGTGTTAATTCTTCTGAATTTGGTAAAATAATAGGATAGTTATTTAACTTGATTTTTTTCTCTAGTATTAATTGTTTATCATTTATCGATGATTGATGGGATATTTTACTATTAATATTTAGTTTGTATTGTCTACCACCAAGTAATTCTATGTAAACTTTTGTAAGCAACAACGCATCCTTTAGCGCTCCATGAAGTTGTCTATGAGAATTATCAATTTGAAATTTTTTACATAAAGCATCTAAATTCACCCTTTTTCCAGGATAACGCTTTCTTGCAATTTTTAATGTATCCTCTACTTTACAAGCTAATGGAGGCATTTTTAATAAATTTAATTCATAATTCAAAAAACCAATATCAAAATCTGCATTATGTATAACTAAGGTATCATTTTTAATAAATCCTAAAAAATCATTTACTATATCTTTAAAAATAGGCTTATCTGCTAAAAATTCATAAGAAATACCGTGAATTTTATAAGATTCTTTTGGCACTTCTCGTTTAGGATTAATATAACAATGAAAGTAATTTTCAGTTACTTCTTTATTTATCATCTCGACTGCTCCAATTTCAATTATCTTATGCCCATCACTATATCTCAAACCTGTAGTTTCAGTATCTAGCACTATTTCTCTAATGTAATTCATATATCCCTATTAAAAGATTTATTTTGTATTTTAGTGATTATTTTATCCAATAAGATCTTCTGATTTTCCCTATTAATATCGCTACAGATCATAAAATCTGCTAATCGCTTTTTTTTTAATTGAGAAAATTGTATTTTTTTTAGCTGATTAAAAATAAATAAATTAAAACCTCTCTCTTCTGCTCTTCTGATTCTTGATTTTTCAGAACAATACACCAGTATACTATAATCAAAATATTTTTGAAATTTAGCTTCAAATAATAATGGTATCTCAAAAAATGCTAAATTTCTAGAATGATTATTATTCTTAAAATCAAAAATAGCCTTTAATACCATAGGGTGTATAAATTCTTCTAATTTGATCCTTTTTATTCTATTAGTATATATAATATTGGCTATCTCCTGCTCAGAAAATTTTGTGATATTTAATATTTTTAATACAGAATTTCGAATGCGAGCATCTTGGTACAATTTTTTTACATATAGATCAGAGGAAAATACAGGGCATCCAAAATCATCATCAATTATATTCAATAAATAACTTTTACCTACAGCTAAACTACCAGTGATAGCTACAGATACCAGCGAATGTCTGTATTTTTTTTTAAAATTCATAAAGATTGATAAACTAATCAATAGTTATAAAACTATAATAAAAAATAATAACTAGCTAACTTGTATATTATGGATACTGTCACCGGTTTCATAAGATATATCTAAAGATATATCTTTCTTATAGCTTTCTTTATAGTAGAACAATAGAAATACAAAACAAAAAACTATAAGTAATAACATATAATATGCAGTCAAATTAGTATAATTTCCTAGATATTGTCTAAAAATGCTTGCAATCATAGGTAGAGTACTACCAAAAATTGCTACACTCGTATTATAAGAAAGGGCAACTCCAGTAAACCTAATTTTGGTAGGAAATAACTCTACTAGAGCAGTTGGTATAGGCCCCATATAACAACCTGTTATTAAAGCAAATAGTATTTCCAATACTATTAACAAACTGTAATCTTTGCTGCTACTATTCAAAACAGAAAACAACGGATATATAATAATTATTAAACATATACTTGAAAAAACTAATACAGGTTTTCTACCAATTTTATCCGAAATATGAGCTGAAATAGGTATCCCAATAATCATACTAATCAAAGTTATAGTATATACCGTATCAATCTGTGAAGCGGAATAGCCTAAATTTAACATATAATCCTTCATTAAGACGGTTAATGCATAAAACGGAACACACACATTAATATAGATCAGTGTAGCAATAAGCATAGAAGCTTTATGATAAAGTATAGTATCACGTATCGGAGAGCGAGATAAATAACCTTTAGATTTAGCAATTTTATATATTGGAGTTTCAGATAAATTTTTTCTTATATATATACCAATAAAACCAATAAAAAGACCAGCGATAAATGGTAAACGCCAACCCCATGATAGTAAATCATTTTCTGACAAAATCTTGGATAGTAATCCAGTGACTCCAACTCCCAGTAAAATCCCCAAACACATACTGATAAAAGATGTACTACCTGCTAACCCCCTCTTAGAATGAGTAGAAGACTCAACAACATAAGAAATACAACCACTAAATTCTCCACCAAGTGCTAACCCTTGTAATAATCTTATTATGACTAAAATAATAGGTGAAAGTAAGCCTATAGATTTATACGAAGGTAATATACCAATAATAGCAGTAGGTATTGACATCATTAATATACCAATAACCAACGATATCTTTCTTCCAAATAAATCACCTATATAACCCAATAATGCTCCACCGAAAGGCCTAGCAGCAGAACCTATAGCAAAAACAGCAAATGTAAATATAGAATTTAAATGATTATCTGGAAAAAAATTATTACTAATAATATAGAAATATTGTGCATATAAAGCATAATCATACCATTCTAAACCATTTCCTATCATACCAGAAATGATAACTTTTTTCATACTCATACACCAAATTACTAAACTAAGTTATTCAATTTTATTACACGGCAACCAAATAAATCGTATAACAGCACTAATCTAAATTTAAATTCCAAAAATAAGCAGGAGGATCTGATAGATCATTTTCTAAATCAGACTTATAATCATTATTAACACCACTATCATTAATACTATTCAATTTATGATCCTGTTTACTACAACCACTTAATAATAGTAAAACAATTAACATTATTCTAACCACTATCAATTGATAAAAATATAAAGACATAATTCACTAAACTCATTAATTGGTACACAGCACTGATTGTACGAAAATAATACTTAATATTCAATGATTAATATATCATTGTCAATGGAAAAACTTTTTAAAATAGAGATAACGCTCATCCCTAGTAGTGAAATCTCAGAATTTTCATTATTACTAATATGTATATCTAAATTCTTTATACTGATAGGCCCTATTTCTAGTAAATCCAATC
This sequence comes from Rickettsia endosymbiont of Cardiosporidium cionae, assembly GCF_015476335.1. Classification (GTDB taxonomy): domain Bacteria; phylum Pseudomonadota; class Alphaproteobacteria; order Rickettsiales; family Rickettsiaceae; genus JADHZC01. The sequence continues at coordinate 93,961 of NZ_JADAQY010000001.1, read as the reverse complement.
TATACACCGCACCTAATGCTATGCCATTAGCAGTATAATATCTTTGATCAAAAATTAATTTATTCAAGTCTATACCTAAAAATCTTGCATCCTTTTTAGAAAGAAAAATATTAGTAGCACCGGTATCAACCAAAAATTTTATCTTTTTTCTATTGACTAAAGCATAAATATAGAAATGAGAATCTGCACTGCGATAAATCCTTAAACTTCTATCCAGAGCATTTTCAGCAATAGATCCTGGCAAAATAGCTGATTTAATTCTATGATACACATATTGTAACTCTGGTTTAAATACATAAATAGATATAATCAATATTATTAATACTATCCAATATATGATAAAAAATATTTTTTGCTTCACTTCATTTTTTATTAGTTTATTTATTCGATAAAATACTAATTTTACAATATTTTTTTATGTATTATCTAGCACTTATTTTATCAATCTTTACTTATTGATTAGAATTATTTCTGAATTTTTTAATATCTAAATCTATGTTGAAACAATAATTCAACTATAATTCAATAGCAATGAATGTTATTATAGTGTTTTATTTCGCTAAAACTATAACTGATACTCAGTCATTAAAAATTATAATATTTATTACAGACAATTTAAGTAGCATAGAGTACTGCTGATGGTATTATAAACTCTGAAGACAAAAAATTAATTTTAATATTTTAAGAATATATATTAATATAGGTACTTATCGCCTTCAGAAGTTATAAATCTAAATACTAAGACTATTATAAATGTTATAGGATACAACCTATGCAGCCAAGATAATATATATATATATATTTATTATCTTATATAATCTGATGCAATTAGTAATGCAAGAAAATATCATTATTAATGAATATTAAAGTTAATTTAATTATTACTAATATAATAGTATTTTATACATGCAAAATTACTCAGTGCTATTGCTCTGCTTGGTTAGTGGATGATCAAAAATATAAAATATATAAAAATTTTTCTTTTACTAACCAACAATCTCTAAATTACATACATGACACAGTGAATCAGTATGATAAGGTTATAGAAAATCAAATAATAGACTTAACAAAGATTAAAAATATATACTATAATAAAGAATCACAAAATTTATTATTACCACCAAAATTGAATAATAATAAAACTATAGATACAATAGATAGTGAAATTAAAAAACTGCGCTATCTAAAAAATATTCTTCCATTCGTACAGGAAAAGTTTTTTGCAAAATTGATGATAGAATACGGTTTCGCTCAAGATAAAAATCTAGTAGCTATCATTACTTATCAGTTATTACATAGGTTAATAGAAAATAGAAATAACTCCCAGCAGATATTATCCAGTCATAACAGATCTATAGAGCTAATGTACAAACAAAGGATATTTAATAACAAATCATTTCTTATCAGTTATGCTATATCATGTAGCCAAAAATACATAACTAATAACAAAAACTACAGCTACGCTACTATAGGCCTAATGCTAGGGAAGCAAAATAAAATATCTTCTAAAAAAAATCTAAATAGAATACATGATTATGGAATATATTATACTCATAATATAAATATTAATAAATTTGACTCTATAAAAATATACACGAATCAATTAATAAAAATAAAAAATTGGTTTTGTATAGGCAGTTACACTGAATATATTTTTTATAAACATTACGGAACATTATATTCAAAATTTGCTATTTCAAAAACAATTTATGAGAATAAAAACAATGGTAACAGTTTCAATGTAGAAGTAGGATTATTTATACAGAGATATACCCACTTACAACAACTCAAAAAATCCGGGATAAACATATCTAGCTGGATTGAGATATAACAGCACTAACATATTTAATTACTAAAGAATATAATAAATATTGTTTAGCGTGTTTTTTTGTTATAAATTCTCTCTTTTATCCTTGCTGCCTTGCCAGTTAATTTTTCTAAATAGAATAACTTAGCCCTTCTTACTATACCTTCTTTTAAAATCTTTACTTCAACTATATTTGGTGAATAAGTCATAAATTTTTTATTTACTCCTTCACCATGGCTAACTTTTCTTACTATAAAAGAAGAATTAATAGATCTATTTCTTTTTGCGATCACTACACCAGTATAAGATTGGAGCCTTTGAGTGTTGTTATCAATCTTAGTTTTTACTTCTATAGTATCACCAACTCTAAAATTAGTTAAAACACGCAAAGAATTTATCTTATTGATTTCTTCATTGTTAAAATATTCCACTAAATTCATCACATCCCTATATATTAATATCAAAAATTAAATTAGAATTAAAACACTAAAATACATAATTAACCCCATATTTATGCATAATTTTCTACAATTTGCAACAATTATTATATCTCACGAAATATATGCAATTCATATATTATTTAATATATTGCTAGTGATATTTATTTACTGATTAAAGCTGATATATGGGTATAAATTCTTATTTTTTTATTAAATCTGGTCTGGTAGATTTAGTGATATTAAATGCCTGTTCCTGTTTCCATTTTATAATTTTTTTAGGATCACCAGAAAGTAAAGCCTCAGGAATTGACCTTCCTTTCCATAAATTAGGTTTAGTATATAGAGGATACTCAAGTAATTTAGATCCATTATACTCAAAAGTAAATGACTCCTCTGATAATGCATTACTGTTCTGTATCACTCCTGGTATTAGACGTATCACTGAATCCAAAATCACCATGCTAGCCAGCTCTCCTCCAGATAATATATAGTCTCCTATACTAAGCTCCTCTATATTATATTCTTCTATGATCCTTTGATCAATTCCTTCAAATCTCCCACAAAGTAGTATTATCTTCTTCTTTTCTAGAATCTTGTTAGCAAGATTTTGAGAAAATAACTGACCACGTGGAGATGGATAATATATTGGTACATGAGAATTAGAGCCAGATAAAGCATAATCTAGGGCCTTACCTAACACATCAGGGCGCATTATAAGGCCATCCCCTCCTCCGTACATGGTATCATCTATCCTTCGGTAATTACCTATACCATAATCCCTGATATTTATAACATTAAATGACCATATCTTATCCTTTAAAGCTTTGCCTGATAATGAAAATCCTAAAGAACCAGGGAAAATTTCAGGAAAAATACTCAGAATAGTAGCGTGGAATATAGACATATCAATTTTTGATGCTATTCACTATTTTAATAAATCTTTCATAGTTTTATAATCTATTTTCGCTCCCTTTTCTATTAGAAATTTTAATATTTTAGTAGTATTATAAAATTTCGCATTCATTAATGCTGTCAAACCATTTTTATTTTTATAATCTATATTTGCTCCTTTCTCTATTAGCAATTTTGCTACTTCAACACTGTTATAAGCAGCAGCATTGATTAAGGCAGTATTACTATCTCGAGATTCATAATCTATCTTTGCTCCTTTCTCTATTAATAATCTTGCTACAGCTAGCCTTTTATCATTAGCAGCAGCATTGATTAAGGCAGTTAAACCATCTTTAGTTTCATAATCTATTTTTGCTCCCTTTACTATTAGTAATTTTGCTACTTCGACACTGTTAGCAGCAGCAGCATTGATTAAGGCAGTATTACTATCTCGAGATTCATAATCTATTTTTGCTCCTTTCTCTATTAGTAGTTTTGCTACTTCAACACTGTTATATCCAGCAGCATTGATTAAGGCAGTATTCCCATTTTTATTTTCGTAATCTATCTTTGCGCCTTTCTCTATTAGCAATCTTGCTACTTCAACACTGTTATATCCAGCAGCAGTGATTAAGGCAGTATAACCATCTTGAGATTCATAATCTATCTTTGCTCCCTTTTCTATTAGTAATTTTACTACAGCTAGCCTTTTATCATTAATAGCAGCATTGATTAAGGCAGTTAAACCATCTTTAGTTTCATAATCTATATTTGCTCCCTTTTCTATTAGTAATTTTGCTACTTCAACACTGTTACACCCAGCGGCATTGATTAAGGCAGTATTACTATCTCGAGATTCATAATCTATTTTTGCTCCTTTCTCTATTAGTAGTTTTGCTACAGCTAGCCTTTTATCATTAGCAGCAGCATTGATTAATGCAGTATTACCATTTTTATTTTCGTAATCTATCTTGGCGCCTTTCTCTATTAGTAATTTTGCTACTTCAACATTATTGGATATAGCAGCCTCGATTAATGCAGTATTCCCATTTTTATTTTCGTAATTTATATTTGCACCTTTCTCTATTAGTAATTTTGCTACAGCTAGCCCTTTATCATTAGCAGCAGCATAGATTAAGGCAGTTCCACCTATTTTATTTTCGTAATCTATCTTTGCTCCCTTTTCTATTAATAATCTTGCTACTTCAACATTATTGGATATAGCAGCCTCGATTAATGCAGTATTCCCATTTTTACTCTCATAATCTATCTTTGCTCCTTTCTCTATTAGCAATCTTGCTATTTCAACACTGTTATAATAAGCAGCATTGATTAAGGCTGTATTGGCATTTTTATTTTCGTAATCTATATTTGCACCTTTCTCTATTAGCAATCTTGCTACAGCTAGACTTTTATCATTAGCAGCAGCATAGATTAATGCTGTTCCACCTGTTTTACTTTCATAATCTATCTTTGCCCCCTTCTCTATTAATAATCTTGCTACTTCAACACTGTTATAATAAGCAGCATTGATTAAGGCTGTATAACCATCTTTATTTTCGTAATCTATCTTTGCTCCTTTCTCTATTAATAATTCTGCTACTTCAACACTATTACCGGCAGCAGCATTGATTAAGGCAGTTAAACCATCTTGAGATTCATAATCTATATTTGCACCTTTCTCTATTAGTAATTTTGCTACTTCAATACTATTACCAGCGGCAGCATTGATTAATGCTTGATTATACTCATTTGGAAAAAGGCTTGATATAAATTCTTGAGCATATTTTCTGTTATCAATCTCAGAAAGATTATTACTATCTGTACTGCATGATGCCAGCAAAGCCACAACAAAAATGAAGAAGAATTTAATGTTTAATATCTGTTTATTTATCATATTAGATTATCTGTTATTAATTAAATTGAGTATTTTTTCTGTAAGCCTCTGTTTTATAGAGAATTAGGTATTTTATTTTGTCATAATATTTATTATTTCAGTGAATCCTTGAGCTTTTGCTATCTTTAAAGCCAAAGCTTTATGCTTTGTACTACTGTATTTCAAAAGTAACTTTACCATTTCAGGTTTATTACAGCAAACAGCAATGAATAAGGCAGTTACACCATTTTTATTTTCGTAATCTATCTTTGCTCCTTTCTCTATTAATAATCTTGCTACTTCAACACTGTTACGACCTGCAGCATTGATTAAGGCAGTTAAACCATTTTTAGTTTCATAGTCTACCTTTGCTCCCTTTTCTATTAGTAATTTTGCTGCAGCTAGCCTTTTATCATTAGCAGCAGCATTGATTAATGCTGTATTACTATCTCGAGATTCATAATCTATTTTTGCACCTTTCTCTATTAGCAATCTTGCTACTTCAACACTGCTATATCCAGCAGCATTGATTAATGTAGTTAAACCATCTTTAGTTTCATAGTCTATCTTTGCTCCCTTTTCTATTAGTAATTTTGCTACTTCGACACTGTTAGCAGCAGCAGCATTGATTAAGGCTGTATAACCATTTTTACTCTCATAATCTATTTTTGCTCCCTTTACTATTAGTAATTTTGCTACTTCGACACTGTTAGCAGCAGCAGCATTGATTAAGGCTGTATAACCATTTTTACTCTCATAATCTATTTTTGCTCCCTTTACTATTAGTAATTTTGCTATTTTGATATTGTTATAATAGGCAACATCGATTAGTGCAGTATGACCATTTTTATTCTCATAATCTATTTTTGCACCTTTCTCTATTAGCAATCTTGCTACTTCAACACTGTTATATCCAGCAGCATTGATTAAGGCAGTATTCCCATTTTTATTTTCGTAATCTATCTTTGCTCCTTTCTCTATTAACAATTTTGCTACTTCAACATTATTATAAGCAGCAGCATTGATTAAGGCTGTATAACCATCTTTATTTTCGTAATCTATCTTTGCTCCTTTCTCTATTAATAATTCTGCTACTTCAACACTATTACCGGCAGCAGCATTGATTAAGGCAGTATGCCCTGTTTTATTTTCATAATCTATCTTTGCTTCCTTTTCTATTAATAATCTTGCTACTTCAACATTATTATAAGCAGCAGCATTGATTAAGGCTGTATAACCATCTTTATTTTCGTAATCTATCTTTGCTCCTTTCTCTATTAGCAATCTTGCTACTTCAACATGATTGGATATAGCAGCCTTAATTAAGGCTTGATTATACTCGTTTGGAGAAAGGCTTGATATAAATTCTTGAGCATATTTTCTGTTATCAATCTCAGAAAGATTATTACTATCTGTACTGCATGATGCCAGCAAAGCCACAACAAAAATGAAGAAGAATTTAATGTTTAATATCTGTTTATTTATCATATTAGACTATCTGTTAGCAATGGATATAATTTATTAATCTAATCATGTAGTAAATATTAGTGAAATATTACCAACCTGGTATAGAGATAATAAATATTATTGCAATCAATATGATAATGCAATTAATTTTCTCTTATTATAATTTATTGATATATAACTTTTTAACTTTGGATCTTATAAGAAATTTTGCGGATCTATATCTATCTTCATATGATGTCTTGAGGATAAAGTGATTTTTTTTATCCAAATTCCAATATATTTCTGTATATTGAATTTTTTATCTGATATTATTAGTATTCTATACCGATATTTACCAGATAGTTTAAATATTATAGATTCCACTGGCCCCAATATACTAATATCAAAGTCTGATTTAGGAGCTTGAGTAACAAAATCTGTTGCTATATTTAATATTTCTTCTTTATATTTACTTGAAAAAATTATACAGGCAGCTCTGGTATAGGGTGGCATATTTGATGATTTTCTATTTTCAAGCTCATATTTTATAAATTTTTTTGTATCATGATTCACTAATAACTTTAAAACTTGATTGTTAGAATTATAACTTTGTAAGATTACTCTACCCTCTTTAAGTTCTCTGCCTGCCCTACCAGCTACTTGATGTAGTAACTGGTACATCCTTTCGTTAACACGTAAATCTTCATGTAAACTACCTATATCACTATCCACTATACAAACTAAGGTTAAGTTAGAAAAATGGTAACCCTTACTAACAATTTGAGTAGCTATTAAAATATCTATTTTATGCTCTTGCATTAAAACTAATATTTCATTTATCTCTTTAATTGAAGCATCTGTACTAATAACCCTAACATTGGCATCAGGGAAATATTGCTCTATATCCTCTGCTATTTTTTCTATACCAAAACCATAGCTCACAATATTTGTATCTTGGCATTCAGGACATTTATTAATTATAGCCATAATATACCCACAATGATGACATTTAAGGGATTTTGTATATTTATGCATAACCATATTAGATGAACAAAAACCGCAAGTAATAATATAGTTACATGAATTACAAATTAATAAATTTTTATACCCTCTACGGTTCAAAAATATTAAGCTTTGCTCATTATTATGAAGATTTTTTTTAAGATTCAGCAATAATTCTTTAGAAAGATAGCTATTATACAGTAGTAGCCTATTACGCATATCAACTATTTTGATGCTAGGTAACATTACATTATAAAATCTTGCATTTAACTGTACTATGCTATATTTTTTTTGTAGTACGTTATACATCGTCTCCATAGACGGTGTAGCTGAGGCTAATATAATTTTTGTTTTACCATCAGACATATGAGACTTCAAAATCGACATATCTCTTGCATTATAAGTTACAGATACTTCCTGTTTATATGATGCATCATGCTCTTCATCAACTATTATCAACCTAAGATTTTTATATGGTAAAAATAATGCGCTTCTGGTGCCTATTATTACTAAATCTTTACCGTATATGATAGATAAAAGAGCTTTTTGCTTATCTGAAAGCTTAACTTTGGAATGCCATATAAGAGGTTTAAACCCAAATCTATTAATAAATCTTTCAACAAAATAGTTGGTTAAAGCAATCTCTGGGATTAATATCAATGATTGCTCATTTTTAAGAATTTTTTTAGCTATAATATGAAAATATACCTCAGTTTTACCAGACCCTGTATCGCCTCTTAAAATCACGGGTTTATTTTGCTCTTGTATAGATATTAGCGCGGTATTCTGTAGATCAGATAATTTAGCTAAAGAAAAATTTTCACTTATATTATCATCAGTATTATGACTCTTTGTCTTTAAAAGATTTATTGGTATAACTAGTTTTAATATTGTTCCCAGAGGGGCTAGGTAATATTCACTAACTTTGTTAATAAAATCTAGTTGTTGTTTATCAATGTTGCCAACATGGCTCGCCTTTTCTAGAATGAATTTAAGCTTATTTTTATCATAATTGAAATTATATTCAAGATTGCTAGTTTTTATAATATCCCATACTACTGCTAATAATTTACTGTTACGGAATGGTACTATTACAAGATCTCCTAACTTTAGCTCTAATTCTTTTACTGATAGATAATCTAGTGGAAATAAACCATTTTTAGGAATCAATATTTTTACTAATCTACTATTATTAAAAATATTCTCCATATCGGTTTGAAAATAAAATAACTAAACTAAACTAAACTAAACTTTTGTTTTAAAATTTTTAAATGCAAATACTACATACCATTCTATCTTATTTAAGAATAAGACAGTGCGCTTTTAAAAAATGCCAACTGCCCAGTATCAATTTAAAGCAATTTTAAAGTTTATAATACATAATTAACTATACATCCATACTAACATAGTATAAATTTCATTTAATGAATTTTTATATTAATAAATATTGATTTTTAGTAATATCAAAAAATATGAAAGTGATATTTACAAATAAAACTATATCCAGGATTCTTGCGATACAGGTGTTTTATAATTTTTTTATTATTCAAGAGTTTAACACAGATCATCAATATTCTAATATCGAAAAAATATTGGATTGTCTATTAGAAATGTATAGATGTAGTAAAAATTTAGATCTAAATACTGAAATATCTAATAAAGGAAAGCAATATCAGAATATAAAAATAAAACCAAGCAGAACATATTTACAATTGTTACTAGAAATTACTTATAAAAATTTAAATTTTATTTATGATATTATAGATAATAAGATTAATAAAAAATACAGGATATTTAATACAGATATTTTATTAAAAACGATTTTATTATTAGCCATATCAGAAATAAATTTTTTTTCTGTTCCAGGTAAAATTTTGATAAATGAATATACAAATATTACAAATGATATGATGGATGATGCACAAGTCGGATTTATTAATTCAATTTTAGATCAGTATATTAAAACTATTAAATAAAATTACTATATAAAGATATATATTATGATCATTGGTCCAGGATATAGAGGATTCTTTACTAAAGTAAATAACCCTAAAATCAGAAAAAAATCTTCTAATCAATGGATATCTAGGCAATTAAATGACTTCTATGTAGTACAATCTAAAATTAATGGGTACAGATCTAGATCTGCTTATAAATTAATTGAAATTAATAATAAATTTCAATTATTAAAACCAGAAATAAAGATAGTAGATCTTGGAGCAGCTGCGGGAGGCTGGTCTCAAGTATTAGCAAAAATTACCAGATCACACTCATCAAAAACAGAATTCAATAATATTTGCGCGGTCGATATATTGGATATGAAGCCCATAGAAGGAGTCACATTTTTAAAAGGAGATTTTTATGAAATTAATACACAAAATTTAATTAAAAAACATTTTAATTTTTCAAAAATCGATCTTATAATTTCAGATATGGCAGAAAATACTACCGGACATCAAACAACAGATCATATTAGAATTATTGATCTATGCGAGCACGCACTGGTATTTGCCCTGGAAATGTTAAAAGATAATGGGCACTTTATATGTAAAATCTTTAGGGGATGTTCAGAGAACTCTTTAATAGAACTACTAAAAAATAATTTTAAAACAATAAAATATTTTAAGCCTAAATCCAGTAGAAAAGAATCTAATGAGTGCTATCTAATAGCGTTAAATAAAAAGATATAGCTTATCAATGTAATTATACAGACCGAACTAATAATCAAATCTATCATATACTACAAAATGTAGAGGATACAAGTTGCTTAGGTTATATCTATTAATTTTCTAAAATATTTATTACTTTTTCATATTCTGCTTTACAAAACTCAGAATATGAATTATTACTTTTTTCCTTAGCAATATCCAAGGCAGTCTGATTAGAGTTATTTTTAATATTTTTATCAGCACCATGTTGTAATAATAATTGCACTAATTCTATTGAGCTTTTTTTGTCTACTGCATGCATCAAAGCTGTATATCCTTTATGATCTCTAAAATTTAAATCTATATTTCTAGATAATAATTTGTTCAAGATACTAAATTCAAGACCAACAATCGACCTATTTTTGATCAGTAGTATTAAGGCATCAGATAAATTATTTGCATTCATTCTATTTAAAAGTAATTCCACAACATCTGGTTTATTCGCTTTAAATGCAGCTTCTATTGGGGTATAGTTAACACTATAGTCTACTGGATTATTATATTGTAAATATTCCCTTGTTGTTGTGATGTACTCATAGTAGGTAATACTATATTCAAGTTTATCAGAACTAAATCTAAATGATTGAGGATTTCGTAATATTTGACCATTTTTTAAAAATAATTTTCCTTCGACATGAGGATTAATATTTTTATCCAATAATAAATTAATAATCTCAACATTGCCTAAAAATGATGCTATTACTAAAGGATGTACATACTTGATACTTCTATTTTCAGTATTAGGATGGTGAGTAGCGCCATATTCAATTTCATCAGGAACTTCAGTAAGATTAATGATCTTTTTAGCTACTTCATTATTACCAAAGTAAATAGCTGTTGATAAAGCTGTTAATCCAGAATTATTAGCAAAATGAATTCTGTACATTGTGCTATAAGGTTTAGTATAAGAAGGTACTGTTACTAATGTTGAAAATTCTTCTTTCTGTAAAAGTTTATCAATTAATTTTTGATCATTTTGTTCAATAGCTTTTACTAATATTGAATTTCCAAATAAATCTAACCCACCTACATAAGATAATTTTTTAGATAATAAAAACTCTATCACATCATGCATATTAGTTTCATGCATATTAGCTTGTATTGCTTCCTGGAGTAATGAGATATGTACACATGGTATGTCAGTTAAGTCAACATAATGGAATTTAATACCATTATAATAAAACCCTAACAATCTCAGATCTTCAATAGATAATCCGTGATCATATAATTTCTTTAGCATATTAATATTGCCATGTCTTATAGCCATTGAAGCAGGAGATTTACAATAAAATTTGTTTTTGGATATACGCAACATTTCATTGTTAACACGATTAACTATACAATTAGATATTGGATACATACTATTATCTAAACTACTCCTAGAAGATCTAGAAAATGTTAGAACCTTATTAAAAATAGGTCTAGAAAAATCTGGGAAGTAAGAATTAACATCAGCACCATTATCCATAAGCAACTCAGCAATATCATCATAACCTAAGGCAATTGCATCAGTTACAAATTTACCTAAATGCTTAGCAAATCTTTTCCCTGGCTTTATAGTGGTTAAAGCTGAAGAAACTTTATTAATATCTCCAGAATTTACAGATTCAGACAATAATACTGATTCAGTTTCAGGTAGTTTAAAATATACAAATTCTCTATTAGTACAAGAAATCAAGATTAAAAAGATAAATATATTGAATAAATTTTTTAGATATCTTTTATTCATACTTATATTATTAGTTATTTTGATTGTAACATGTTGATAGCTTTATCATGTTTTAATTTTTTTGCAAGATCCATTGCTGTTTGATTATTACTATCTTTAATATTTTTATTGGCACCATGGTCTAGCAATAGCTTTAATATTTTTATACCTACCTCATCTTCTAATTTATCTTCAGTTATTGCATATATTAAAGCGGTACGTCCTAGGCTATCCTGTAAATTAATATCAGCAGATTTTGATAATAACAAATCAACAGCCTCTAAGTTAGAGTATCTTACTGCTATCATCAGCGCTGTAGGATATATAGCATCTTTATTTAATAACTTGAATCTTCTATATTTCATCTTCTGAAAATTAATATCAATATTATTGTCAATCAAATATTTTACTATATCAATTTTATTTTGCATTATTGCAAACATCAAAGAATTATACCCTTCAGAATCATAACTATTAATATCAACCCCTTCTTTAATCAATAATTTTATAGAATTTATATTACCAGCAATTGATGCAGCAATTAATGGGGTAATAGACTTTAAAACTACTACACTATCTTCAATTTCAGGTTTTTTCTCAGAATAATAAGATGTTATTGTAGAATCAACCCAATCAACTTTATAAAACCTAAAGCTTGTAAAAGTTTTTACCACAGTATCAAGAGCAAAATTTAGAGATAAATCACCTTTAATATCGGGATCAAAATCTTTATTGATCAGCATATTAATCAAGTCTGTGTTATCATAAAATGAAGCTAATATCAATGGTTGTACAGGATAGACACGTCCTGAATCTGAGTCTAACTGGAATACCTCTTTATCCTGATCTTTTAAGCTACCAACATTGTTGAGCATAGTTTTTGCTAATTCAATATTACCTTTATATATAGCAGTTGATAACGCGGTCCATCCAGTATTATTAATAAAATTTATATTATACAAAGGGTAATAAAATGGTAATAACTTTTGTATTATTTTTTGATCTCCTTCTTCTATAGCGAGCATTAACAGAGTATTTCCAAATACATCTATACCGTAGGGATAACCTAATCCTTTAGATAGCAAAAAATCCATTATATCATATCTTTTAAATTTCATAGCCTCTCCAATCATTGAAAGATGTAAACAATATGAACAAGGTATACATGTTAAACTCAAATTCCGGTATATACCTCTAGATGCCATATGAAGCATAAGATAAAGATCTTCTATGAGTAGCCCATTACTATAAAGTATATTAAGAATTTTGGTATTACCTAGCCTTACTGCCATCAGAGCAGGAGATTTACAATAAAATTTGCTGCTAAGTAGCACAGCATTAAAAATAGGAGAATTATAATCAGCATAATGAACATTAACATCAGCGCCATTTTTTATAAGTAGTTCAGCTATATCATCATGACCTAATTCAATTGCCTCTGTTAAAAATTCACCAAGATGTTTAGAAAATTTTTCTTTTGAATCTATAGAAACTAAAGCTGAAGATACTTCGTCAATCTTACCAGATTTGATAGAACGAGATAATGATAACCAATTAGCACTTGGTAATTTTATATAAGAAAAATCCATAGAAGAACAAGAAGCTAGTGATATCAAAATAATTAAAATGTATTTTATATATTTAATCAAAATTACCATTTTAAAACATACCTAGCGTCAGCTGATGATTTATTAGTTTATCTGGTACATGAATATATATTACTATTTAAAAATCTAAGCTGGAAATTTTCTTTATTTGATCTTCTGTTGCTAAACAGTCTATTATTTCATCTAAATTGCCATTTTTTACTATTTCATCAATTTTATATAGGGTTAAATTTATTCTGTGATCACTTACTCTCCCTTGAGGAAAATTATATGTTCTAATTCTTTCTGATCTATCTCCAGAACCTATTTGGGATCTTCTTATATTAGATCTTTCTAAATTTTTTTTATGCTTTTCTGATTCATATATCCTAGATTTTAGAATTTTAAAAGCTTTCGCTTTATTCTGATGTTGAGATTTTTCATCTTGTTGACACACAACGGTACCAGTAGGTATATGTGTAATTCTTACTGCAGAATCGGTGGTATTTACATGCTGCCCTCCGGCTCCTGAAGCTCTATATGTTTCAATCTTCAAATCCTTTTCTTGAATCGTAATTTCTAAATCCTCTACCTCTGGTAAGACAGCTACGGTAGCAGCAGAAGTATGTAATCTCCCGCTAGTTTCAGTTTTAGGTATCCTTTGTACTCTGTGAACTCCAGATTCAAATTTTAGCTTAGCAAATACATCTTTACCTTTAATTAATGCTGAAGCCTCCTTATACCCCCCTATATCAAGATGAGATATAGATAAAATTTCAAATTTCCAATTTCTTTTTTCTGCATATTTTGCATACATTGTAAATAAATCAGCAGCAAATATACCAGCCTCTAATCCTCCTGTACCAGACCTGATTTCTAATATAGCGTTTTTATCGTCATCTTCATCTTTTGGCAATAATAATATTTTAATTTCTTTTTCAAGCGAAGTAGCCTTATTAGATAATTTATTTAATTCTAAACCCAACTCATCTATATCACCTAAATCTTGCTTACTATCGGCCAAAAATTCCTTCATATCAGATATATCTGATATGAACCCCCTATATTCAGTAATTTTCTTTACTACAGGTTGAAGCTCAGAATATTCCTTAGAATGCCTTACAATATTTTGATTAAAATTTTCATCTGACAATAACTTTGATAAATGCTCATATTTATACAAAATTTTATTTAATTGATCCTGAAAAGTCATCCAACAAAGGCTGTTTTAAATATATGATTAATTATTATTAGTATTTTTTAATAATTGTACTATATCATCACTGCCTCGAGTTGTTGCAATATCTAAAACTTTTGCTCCATCACGAGCTTTTATATTAATATCTGCTCCAGTATCTATTAATAATTTTACAAAATCAATATTATCTGAAATAACAGCGTGCATTAGCGCGGTATAACCAAGATTATCTTGTAAATTTAAGTCTGCTTTTGCTTCTAGCAATAAGTCAAATGCCTCAATATTATTATTACGAATTGCCATCATAAGTGGAGTTAAATAATTTATACCAGTTTGTGAATTTTTTTTATTAAATTTCACTTTTTGGAAATTAATATCTGCAGAATTTTTTATTAAGTATTCTATAGCATCTATCCTATTCAATGATATTGCAAACATTAATGCGGTAAATCCTCTATCATCATAATCATTTACTTTGATGTCCTTAGATAATAGTAACTTTGTGATGTTTACATTGCCAGAAATTATAGAAGCAGTAAGTGCTGACATATTAGAATAAGTATATATACTATCTAGTGTATTATTTTCAGATAGTTTTTCAACATATAAATATAAATCATATAAACCATAAGAGTTAATTAACGGAGCAACTCTTTGCTTCATAACATAATTATCTATAGAATATATGGTAGCTTTTGTATTGATATCTTTATTAGATTTAGATAATAGTAATTTTACTATTTCTTCATTGCCGGAAAAACTAGCCAATACTAACGGGGAAGTGATCTTAGAATTCTTATTCAAAGTAAAATGATTTTCTATAAGATATTTGGCTGTATCAAAACTATTACTACTAATCGCATATGATAATGCATTCCAGTTTGCATTAGTTACAGTTCCGATTTTTGCTTTATGTAAAACTAATAACTCTTTTAACATATCAATATTATTGGATTTTGCTGCAAACATAACAGCAGTTTCTTTAAAAACATTGGCTTTATTAATTTTAGCCCCTTTTGATATTAATAATCTACTAATATTTATACTATTAGGCGTTTCTAAAGATTTCATCAATGGAGTAGTATCATCAATTGGTAAGTGAACATGTTTTTTAAAATTATTTGCTTTCTTACCACATTGACTATTATCCAATTTTGCACCATTTTTAATTAATATTTCAACTAGTTCAAAATTATTATTTTCTACAGCATAACTCAATGGAGTTTTATGTTCTAGATAACTTGGCATCCCCCTTACATTACTATTATGGTTAACCTTGGACAAAAGATTGTAAGCAATACCTTGTGGAGCAAACCATAATAAATTATTAGTTTTAACATCTTTTGAAGTAGGAATATATGTAATATTTTCTTGGGAAATGAAATGATTAACATTTGCTCCAAGACTTATAAGAAATTTTGCAATGTCTGTACGATCATACTTCACAGCGTGGATTAGAAGTTCAGCTAGTTGAGTTTTAGAAATATTTTTTTTATCGAATAAAATAGCTGAGGATTCAAAAGAATCTCTATTTCCAGATTCAATTATTTGAATCATATTAGAATATTGAATACTAGAAGATTTAGATCTACCCCCTTCAAAAGCACAAGATATAAAACAACAAGCTAACAAAATTATGAATAAACTTCTTAACATAAACATAAAACCACAACAATAATTAATTAATAACAATTATATATTTAGATATCGAATAATAGTGCAATTTATCTTATAAAGAAAAGGAATTACCACATCCGCATTTAGATTTTTCATTTGGATTTATAAACACAAATCCAGATTTAAATTGCTCTTCAATATAATCCATCTTACTACCCAGCAAAAAAAACAAAGCTTTTTGATCAATTAATATAGTAACATCTCCTCCTTTTACTACCTCATCAAATTTATCTATTTTATCTGCATATTCTATAAAATACTTAAATCCAGAACATCCACCGGATTTAACTCCAATTCTAATACCAACAGCAGGAGGAGATTTACGCTGTTTGAGCAAATATTGAACACGCAACTCCGCCTCTTTTGTAACAAATAGTACCTGGTTATTAGTCATAATATGAATATCATTTAGTAACAAATAATTTTATATTATATTCAATCCAAGTTTTTAGCTGCATTTTTGTTTTTGTAATCCTTGATTGCGGATTTTATAGCATCTTCTGCTAAAAGTGAACAATGTAACTTTACAGGTGGTAATGACAAATGTTTTGCAATATCAGTATTTTTAATTGTAAAAGCATCATCAATATTTTGTCCTTTTATCCATTCAGTTGCTAAAGAACTAGAAGCTATAGCAGAACCACAACCAAAAGTTTTGAACTTTGCATCTGTAATCACATTATTATCAACCTTTATTTGCAGCTTCATTACATCTCCACATGCTGGAGCGCCTACTAACCCTGTGCCTATATTTTCTTGATCATTACTGAATGATCCTACATTTCGCGGATTTTGGTAATGATCTATTACTTCTTTACTATATGCCATAATATTACCTATAAATTATATTTAATTCTAACTATATTAATGCGTTGACCACTGAATTTTAGTAATATCAATACCTTCTTGTACCATTTCCCAAAGAGGGCTTAAGGCCCTCAATGCCTCTATCTTAGATAAAACAAGTTCCGCTGCGTAATCTAATTGTTCTTCAGTGGTGAATCTACCTACCCCAAAACGTATCGAAGTATGAGCCATAGTATCATCTATAGCAAGTGCCCTTAATACATAAGAAGGCTCCAAAGAATTAGAAGTACAAGCAGAACCAGAAGATACTGCTAAATCCTTTATAGATAGTATCATAGATTCACCTTCTATATAAGAAAAACTCAAATTAATATTACCATAATAACGATTTTCTTTATCTCCATTAAGATATACATCTGCCGCTCTACTCTGTATAGTATTAACAAATTTATTAAATAATTTTTTTACTCTAGCTAATTCTTGATCCATTTCAAGTAGAGCTATCTCTGATGCCTTACCTAGCCCTACTACTAAAGCTGTGGGCAAAGTTCCAGATCTAAACCCTCTTTCTTGCCCTCCTCCGTTGATCAACGGAGCAAGCCTTACTCTAGGTTTACGCCTAACATACAATGCACCTATACCTTTAGGAGCATATATTTTATGGCCTGAAATACTAGCTAAATCTATATTCATCTCATTAACATCAACAGGTATTTTACCGAAAGCTTGAGCTATATCAGAATGAAAAAGAACCCCACTATCTCTACAAATTTTACCTATATCCTTCATAGGCTGTACCACACCTATCTCGTTATTAACACACATTACAGAAACGAGTAAAGTATCTTTAGTAATAACATTCCTTAAATTATCTAGGTTTATAATGCCATTTTTTTCCACTGGTAAATATGTCACATTAAAACCATCCTGTTCTAGATGTCTACAACTATCTAGAACACATTTATGTTCTGTAACTACAGTGATAATATGCCTTTTTTTATTCTTATAAAAATTAGCGGTACCTTTAATAGCCATATTATTAGATTCAGTAGCTCCAGATGTAAAAATAATTTCTCTAGAATCTGCTCCAATAAGTGTTGCAATTTTTCTTCTAGCATCTTCACAAGCTTCTTCTGCTATCCAACCAAAAGAATGGCTGCGAGAATGAGGATTTCCATAATTTTGAGTAAAATAAGGTATCATAGCCTCAAACACTCTTGGATCTACTGCTGTAGTTGATTGATTATCCAAGTAAATAGGAAATTCACATTTTTGCTCAACTAACTTTGCTCTTAAATTCTCTAACATATAACTAAAATTACATTTGATTTAATATATCAATACTTAATATTGGAATAAATGTTTATAAACTGATCTACTTCATCTTCAGTATTATTTGGGCCAAAAGATACCCTAACAGCAGAAGATATATCCTCTTTTGATAACCCAATTGCATCTAAGACATGAGATATAGAATTTTTTTTTCTTGATTTACAAGCAGAACCTGCACTTACTGCTATATTATTTAAATCTAAAAAAATCACCTGAGCATCAGATGTAGTATTAGGGTTAATTATTAAACTCGTATTAGGTAACCTCAATACATTCTGTGATATAACTCTAATAGAAGAAGAAATCTCAGATAATTTCTGTTCTAATCTATCTCTAAGCATCAGCATCTGATTGTACCATTTTTTTTGGTTTTTTAGTACTAATTTCGAAGCTTCACCAAAAGCTGCAATCGACACAATATTTTCTGTGCCAGAACGCAAGTTTTGTTCCTGTCCTCCGCCTAACATCATAGGAGTTAATTTATATTTTTTTTTACTAACTAATGCTCCACTACCTAAAAAACCACTGAATTTATGAGATGATAAAGAAATAAAATCTACATCTAAATCTTTTAACTCTACGGCAATTTTGCCAGGAACTTGTGCCATATCACTATGAAATGCAGCTCCAAATTTATGTGCAATAGAGGATATCGCTTTAATATCCTGTATTACTCCAATTTCATTATTAGCCATCATGACAGAAACTAGTATCTTTTTGCTAAAACTATTGGATAACTTGAGCCTTAAATCATCTAAATCTAGCATGCCATGTCGATCTACAGCAATCACTTTAACATTAGGACTAACATTCTTATACAAAAAGATTGATTCATGTTCTATATTGGAAATGAACACCTCACCATCTAAATAATTAGAAATAATTAAATTATTTGATTCAGTACCAGAAGAGGTAAAAGTTATTTCATAATCCATTGAATTTTGCTCTAATCCGAGCATCGAAAATATATTTTGTCTAGCATCATCCATAATATTTTCCCCTATTCTGCCAAAACTGTGTATAGCAGAAGGGTTAATAGGTTGACCCAATAACTCAATTACAACTGACTTCACTGAATCATGAACAAGAGCTGTAGCATTATAATCCAAATATATCATAACTAAATCCTGAAATTACCGAAACTACTATTATAAAAATTACCTTTTAACAAATTCCTAGAATCTTTATGGACAAATCTTTAACTAAAGCATCAGGCACCGGATTGTATCAAATTCAAAATATTATGTATACAAATAAATCCATTACATAATTATTCTGATAAAGAATTTTTGCATAAACACAATTTATATGTTATATATTGGGGCAATAAAGGAATAGAATCTTGTGATTAATAAGTGAATTTTATATAAATCAACTATTTCTAAGGTGTTTCTTTTATTATTAATGTAGTTAGTATTATGTAAGTCATATTAAATGATTTAACTAAACATACATTTAATACATCATTTTAGGATATTACCTATTATTTATAGGCATAATAGGTAAATCTATAATTTATAAATTTATCATTTAGTTCTACTAATTTAAACTAATATTGAATCAAGAATATGGAAATCATTTTAAAAAAGAATCTACGTAAATTAGGGCAATTGGGTTCAGTAGTTAACGTAAAACGTGGATACGCAATAAATTATTTAATACCACAAAATTTTGCTATTCTTTCAACAGAGAAAAACAAAAAAATATTTCTAGAAGAAAAAGAATCTCTTGAACAGGAACAATTTAAAATAGAAAATAATGCTAAAAAATTATTTGATAAAATATCAAAAATACATCTAAAATTTATTGTTAAAGCTTCCTCAGATGGGAAATTATTTGGATCTATCTCTTCTGTGAATATCACAAAGAAATTGTCAGAAAGTTTAGAATTAGACAAATCATTCTCAAAAAATATATTACTAGATAAGGCTATTAAAAATGTAGGAATACATAATGTAAAGATCTCTTTATACTCAGAAATGTTAACTACATTATTAATAATAGTTGCAACCTCAGATAAAGAAGCAGAAGTCATGCTAAGTAAATATCTAGATAAAAATAATCCAGCTACTACAGATCAAAACCCTGCCACTTGCAGCTAGTATAGCAGGGCTTTTGGTCTGTTATGGAGTAGTGGTAGTGGTACATGATGCCACCGTTCCTATATTTAACCAATCTACAATCTGACCAGCACCAAACACTATACCTACACCTACCGCTGTAGTAGCAGCAATAGTCCAACTTGCTTTTCCTAAAAATAAACCTATACCCACAGCGAAGATAGCTAAAGTCGCGATAGCCTTGCCTATGGTACCTTGTAAATTTGAAATAAGATTACACAATGTGTCACCTATTACATCAGTTCCAACTGCAAACACAACATCATAATACGAAAACATTATAGCATTAGTCAGGAATAAAAATACTATAAAACGAAAAATTAAATTATAACCTATATCAAAACACCTCATAACATTATGCCTCTTATTTTTTTACTAATTCAATAATAAGTATAATGTTCATGAAGATGATATGTCAATACAAAATATTAATTAAAAACTAATTAATTAATAATTAGTTAGTTTGGTGGCATATTTAATTATGTATATTTATAATTGAAATTCTTATTATTTAAAATTCTACTGATTAGCCTTGCGTTGTTGATTAACATTCATAACATATGAAATAATTTTTGCTATATCTTTAAAATATTTTTCTGGAATTTCTTGATTAATTACTAAATCTTGATACAGTGATCTAGCTAATGTAGGGTTCCTTACAATTACTACTTTGTGTTCTATAGCAAGATCTTTGATATATTGCGCGATAAAATCGACTCCTTTAGCAATACAGACCGGAGCTTGTAATAATTTGATATCATATTTAAGAACTACAGCATAGTGCTCAGGATTAGTTATAACTACGGTCGCCTCCTGAATAAGTTTTTGTAAATTTTGTTGAATTTGTGACCTTCTTAAGAACTTAAGCTTATTTTTCATTCCTATATCACCTTCGGTCTGTTTATATTCCTCTT
The DNA here is from genome assembly GCF_015476335.1 of Rickettsia endosymbiont of Cardiosporidium cionae. Classification (GTDB taxonomy): domain Bacteria; phylum Pseudomonadota; class Alphaproteobacteria; order Rickettsiales; family Rickettsiaceae; genus JADHZC01. Next base: position 72,449 of record NZ_JADAQY010000001.1, on the reverse strand, counting down.
TTAGCTCTTGTTTACTCATTTTTAAATCATTATGACGGAAATATTTTTGTAATGAAAAATCTAAAATTGCAAGAAATAATGTAAATATTGTTATAAAGATTAATATCTTATCTATAATAGATTGAAATTGAGACAATATTGAAGATATACTTAACTCTTGATATTGAGTGATTTGTTTAATATTCATGAAAAGAATAAGTATTATCAATGAAGATAATAAAATTAATTTTAAAATATTTTGTAATAAATTAATAAAATTTTTACGAGAAAATATCTTGTTAAATCCCTTGATAATAGATAATCTTGATAATTTTGGATGAATTGTATCTACAGACAATATAAAACAGCCATTTTGTACATAAAAAGAAATTAAAGAAGCAAAATAACCTATTGATAAAAATGGAATACTATAAAGAAAAACTATCTTTATAGTATTAGTTAAAAAATTTTGTAGTAATAATTGATCTAGTATCATTTCCCCAGAATGGACAACAAAAATTTTTAAATTATTAAATATGGAGTGTAACCCATATCCTGCAAACAATACAATAGACAAGGTTATAAATAAAAATAGAAAAAAATTTGTTAACTCTTTAGAATTTAGAACATTACCCTTTTTTAAGGCTTCTTCTAATTTTTTTTTAGAAGGTTCTTCTGTCTTAGAATGTTCGTTACTTTCTTCACTGGAAGACATTATTAAACAAGTAGGGGGTTAATTTGAATAGCTTTATACCAGTAATAAAACTACAGTAGAATTCATACAATCGCTATCTAAATGATTAGCAATATAGAAAACTGAAAATTATCATAATTTATTCCTAATAATAAATGGTACCTGAAAAATTATAAATACAAAAACTAATGGTAAAGTAAATACTACTTTAAATTTTACCCAGATATCATTACCAAAAAATCTCCAAACAAATTCATTTAAAATTGCCATCAAAAAGAAGAATATTGCAAATCTAATAGTCAAATATTTCCAATATATCCTATCTTTGAATACTAACTTTTTTCCCATTAAATATTCTAAAGCTGTGATTTCATAAAATAAGCTAATAAATAAGATACTGGATATCGTACAATAGATTATTGTAGGCTTAATTTTAATGAATAATGTATTCCCAGTCATCAGAGTAAGAAAAGTAGAAAATAATAGCACAAATAAAGAAAAAAATTGAATTCTTGTAACAGATTTTTTATAAATGTAACATACAGCAACAGCAAGAATTGATATACAAGATGCATATATACCAGCAAAAAGCAAATTAGCATGAATATAGTAACCAATAAAAAATGCTAAAAAAGGACAAAAATCAATTAGGAATACAGACATAATTTTGATTATTTTAATATTTTTCTACTACGTATATTTATCATAAATATAGTAATAATCATATTACAAAAATAAAAAATTAACTGTAAGGCATTAGGTTTTGCATCATATCCAGTTACTGCAGCAAAGATCTTACCAAATACACTATTATGATCAATTAACCAAGAAGAATTCCATAATTCACTTGTGAAAATATTAACAATCCCTGATGAAGTAAGTATACCAGCGGCTTCCGCAGAAAGACCTGAAGCAATAAGTACCAACATTGTTGATGACACCCTAAATACATATTTAACAGAAATCTTAAGTAAACCATATTGTATAGCAATTCCTAATACTCCCCCCGCTAACGCTCCTAAAATAATACCTAAAATACAATCATACAAAGCTATTTGTACTGATGTCATCGTACCATAAACAAATAACACTATCTCAGCACCTTCTCGAAATATAGTGAAAGCTACTATAAATACAAAAATAAACATATTAATAAAATTTAAATGTGCTTTACTAGATAATAAAATAAGATTATTTTGAATAAATTTTGAATAGTCCTGAATCCAGACTACTGTCCAAGTAATAAAACCAGAAGTACATAATATTATTACTGCATCCAACAAATTTAGATATTCATCATCTATAACAAACTGAATACCATATATTATAAATGATAAAATAATAGATAAAATACTGCCTATTGATACCCCTAATATTACATAAAATTTTAAATTTTTAATATTTCTAGCAATAGCAAAAAAAATCCCTAATAAAATTGCAATTTCTAAGGATTCACGAAATAATATTATAAATATTTTAAACATATATATTAAATATTAATGAAAATAAAATGATATATTAAAAAATATATCTATGAAAAATAAAAAAAATGAGAAGTTTATTACATAATAATGAAGCCCATTTAGCTAGGACTAAAATCACTCAAATTAACAACTCTTAATATTCCTTGAGCAGTATCTTCATGAAATTCTCCAAAAAATCTGTAATCACCCACTTTTAAAGGTGCTAATATTATATTAATCTTAGCATAAGCCGGAACAATTTTTTCCCTCTTTAAATCAAAACTCTCAAATTCCTCAACTGTAGGATCCTGATTATATACTGTAATTTTTAACTTTTTACCAGCAGGCACTTCTAAAATTTTAGGAGTAAATTTATGATCTTTAATAAATAATTCAAAACATAAACGATCTTCAGCAAAAGCATTAATCAATACAAAATTTGCTATTAAAACTATACAAAACAATAAAATTTTTTTTAAAAACTTCATAATTTTAAAGGAATCAATGGTTTTTATTTGAACACGGGATATGAATTGTACAACAATACTAAATTGAGTGCAATATTGAACTAATAAATTAATATTACTACGATTGTAGTAATATGGTTAATATGATATTATGTTCACATTATTTATAGTCGTTAAGTATATCTCAACACTTAATGAAACTAAGGTTATATCTTACATTTATTGAACTGTGTAGATGTGGTAGAAATTGTACTAATTAAGGATCAAAAATCCTTTAATATAAATTACTATAAATTATTGAGATCTAATACCATATATATAGATACAGAATTTGATAGAAAAAAAACATACTACCCTAAACTAAGCCTCATACAAATTGCAACGCAAAATGATGAATTTTTAATAGTGGATGCGTTATCAGATATAGATTTAATAAAAATTAAGTCTATATTATTAAACCAAAATATTTTAAAAGTACTACATGATCCAAAACAAGATTTTGAAATATTTTTACATATATTTAATATTATACCTATCAACATTTTTGATACACAAATTGCAGCAAAAATGTGTAATATTGGTAATACTACACAATATGTCGGATACGCAAATTTATGTAAAGAATTATTAGATGTAGAAATTGATAAAAAATACCAAACCGCTGATTGGATAATAAGGCCATTGAAACCACAGTTAATTGAGTATGCTATAAATGATATAAAATATTTACCATTACTTTATCAAAGATTACACCAAAAACTAAAAAAAAATAACTTGCTAAAACTTTATAATGATAAGTTAAATGAGTCATTTAATAAAGAAAGTTATTGTACATCAAAGGATAATATCCTACAAAAATTCTCATGTAACAGTAAAATCACTCTTAAAAAAAAACTTCTTGTAGAACTACTAATGTTTCGTGAAGAATCTGCAAAAAAACTAAATATTCCTAGAAAATTCTGTGCTACAAACCAAGATATACTAACCATCTACAAACACTTACCAACAACTGATACCCAAATAAAAAAACTTAGTATAAGTAAAGTTAAAATGATTAAATATTTTAAAAATGAGTTATTAGAATTATGTTATAAACTAAAATATCAAAAAAAGTAATCTTCAGTAATTTTTAGTATAGCTCTATTACTGTAGATCCTTAGCAGTATTGTAATACATTTCATGAAAATTAATAGGTTTTAAAATCAAGGGCTGAAACCCTCCATTTTGTGTAACATTGCATATTATTTGTCTAACAAATGGAAATATCAAATTAGGACAATAAATCATCAAAATAGGTACACGATCTTCTTCAGATACATCCATTAATTTAAAAACTGAATTATATTCTATATCGATTAAAAATAAAGTTTTATCACCACATGAAACTTCTGTTTTAATATCTAAACACACTTCTAGTACATCTTCACTATCTGTAGGTTCATAATGTAATCCTACATTACTTTTGACTTCTGGTGTATCTGAATTTGGAGAAAATTTCCATGGAGCAGTGGATACCTCAAAAGATAAATCTTTTATATACTGAGAAATGACCTCAATATTTGGATATTTAACTGAATTTAATTCAGACTCTGCATCATTTACACTAGTACTTTGATTTGATACCACTTTTAAACCTCACATATTGCTTAATATTGATAAACTTTATAATTTCTATTTATTGAATTCATCTTATTTTATCTCATAAACAAGATAAAAAATACAAAAAAGAAATTATTACTCAAAGTAGTCGATATATAGTGTAGAATAAAAGCAATTAATATTAAAGCTATATGGATACTTCCTTAAATTCTGTAGGACAAAGATTAGATAGTTGATATTTTCCATATTGAATTCTAATTAATTTAGTAACAGTTAATCTGAAATATTGAAAAATATTTCTTATTTCTCTATTTTTACCTTCAGTTAAAGTAATCTTAAACCAATTTATCGAATCATGCTGTGGTGATAATAAATATAACGAGGAAATATCATAATGTAAACTTTCAAAAATTTCTTTCCTAGTAGCATTTAGTAATAAATTAGTGTCACCATAAGCTCTAACTTTATATATCCTTTTTACTTTATTTTTAGGTAATTCCATATTTCTTGCAAAACTTCCATTATTAGTTAATAATAATAAACCTTCGCTATACATATCGAGTCTCCCTACTGAAATAACTCTCGGTAAAAGTGACTTTAATGATGAAAATACTGTAGGTCTATTTAATGGATCACGGTGAGTTGTAATCAAACCTACAGGTTTATAATAAATCCAAACCCTAGTTTTTAGAGTTGGTATAACTAATTTATCATCAACATATATCTTATGATCTGGATTCACATTAATTGCTGGAGTAGTAACTATAGCTTCATCCAGCTTAACTCTACCCTGCTGAATCAATTTCTCCGCCATTCTTCTAGAACATACCCCAGATGATGATATATATTTTGCAATTCTTTGCTCCATGTTATTAAGTTAAATTAGTATATAATAACATTTATTATTAGTATATGTTATTAGGTAAGATAGTCTGATTGCAAATCCCAATATTGAGAATTGACTTTTACAAATAAGAATAATTCTATTTTACAATTAAGAAATTTTTCTATATTGATTCTTGATTTAATACCTATAGATTTTATTTTACTACCTCCTGTGCCAATGATAATCTTTTTTATAGAATCCTTAGCAACAATAATGGATTGGTGTATAACAACTGAATTATTAAATTCTTTCCATGATTCAGTTCTAACAGAAAGATTATAAGGCAATTCTTGATCTAATTGCAAAAATAACTGCTCTCTCGTAATTTCAGAGGCGAAAAATTTTTGCGGCATATTGGTAATATCATCTTTATCAAATAACCAATGTTCTAATTTAGCCTTAGATAGTAAAAAACTAATAAAATGCTCAATATTTTTACTAGTTTTAGCAGAAATCTTAAAAATTTTACTATTTAAATAATTCATGGACAAAAATTTTTCATTTTCATTCACAAAATAACTTGATGCAACATCAATTTTATTCAATAAAAAAACAAAATTTATTCCAATCAAAGAGATTTTTTTAATTATATCTTTAGTAGTATCATCAATAGCATACTTGCTATCAATAAGAATTGCTACTAAGTCTGCTGATACAAGACTAGCCCAAGCAAAACGTACCATAGATTTTTCTAATCGCTTCTTTGGAACAAAAATACCAGGAGTATCAAATAAAATTAATTGAGTATTATCTATATTGAATACACCAGTAATAATAGATCTTGTAGTCTGTACCTTTGGAGTGATGATAGATAATTTAGTTTTAAGAATTTTATTAAATAAACTAGATTTACCAGCATTAGGAGCCCCAACAATAGATACAGACAATAACTTACTTTTTTGTTGTTGAATCATAATTAAAATTATATCGCTAATAAATATATGTTCTAAATTTAACTGCCTAAATTGTTTAATTTGATAAGCAACAAATCAGCAGCATTTTTTTCAGCAATTTTTGTGGAGTGACCAGATGCAGTCTGTTTATGAGGCCCTACAGTAACTTCAATGGTAAAAATTGGAGAGTGCATTAGACCTACTTTTCTGATAACATTATAATGCGGTAATCCATATCTATTATCTTGTGACCATTCTTGAAGTTTAGTTTTAGGATCAAGTTTTTTAAAATCAATATTGTTTAAAAATTCATACCATAATTTTTTTATAAATAATGAAACATCCAAAATGCTATGATTATCCATGTAGATAGCGGCTATTAAGGCCTCTACTACATTTGCTATATTATTAATATTGTACCTACCACCTGAATTTTCTTCTCCAGGACTCATTACAATATGTGACTTAATATCAATTTCTGCACCCACTTGATATAATACATCTTTTGATACTAAATAAGATTTAATTTTAGAAATATTCCCTTCAGTATAATCAGGAAATTTTTCTAATAACAACTCTAAAATAACAAAAGAAAGGATGGCATCTCCTAATAACTCAAATCTCTCATAATTTTTTACTGAATTAGAATTCCTGATTTGCTTAATAGAAGGATGGAACAAAGCTTCTGCTAAAAGCTTCTTATCCAGAAAACTATAGCCAATTTTATTTTCTAAAATAGTGAAGTCACAAATATCAAGTGTCATAATGCTTAATGACAATTAATTATCATATTATAAACTATATAAATTAGTAAATAACCTATTTGACCTAATAGAATTCACCCATAACCAAATTCTAGATAAAGCTTCTATAAAACTTGTATTTTCATCTTTTAATAGATATTTAGTAGAAAATACTATGTATTGTGCTTTAGCTATGAAATGTTCAAAAGAAACAAAACCTAATGAAAATCTACTATCACTGGATTCATCCCTATTATCTCCTAGAAAAAAATAATGGCCTTGTGGTATAACATAAGGACCAAAATTAGCAAAATTGTATCTGTCTAATAAATTATTATCTGCTTTTATAAATTTATAGGAAAAATAAGAAACATTATTAAATAAAGTTTCCTGATATTTCATATATTGTTTTCCATTTTCATTATTTACTAATGAGACAAAACTCCTTTTAATAGGTATATCATTTATATAAATCACATCATTAATAATTTCTACTTTTTCTCCTGGCATACCAATTAATCTTTTAATAAATCTCACGTCAGAATTTGGATTTTTCATTATAACAATATCACCTCTACCAGGTTCAGTACTAAATAATCTACCCTCAAAAATATTTGGAAAAAATGGAATAGAATATTTACTAAATCCATATGAATATTTACTACCTAATATATATTCGTTATTTAATATTGTATTATTCATAGAGCCAGTAGGAACAAAAAATAATTCTATTAAAAATATCTTAATCGATAATACAGAAATTACCACTATCAGACTTTCTAATAAAAATTGTTTAATTGAAAATTTAGACCTTAACATTGATTATAATACTATTAAATTAACTAAAAATTCGTTGAGAATGTTATATGAAAATTTTTAGGCACGTCATATTTTTTCTTTTTTATAGGCCACGCCCAAGATACTTGTATTGGAGCCAATGGAGTTAATAAAGTAAATCCAAAGCCAGCTGCAATCCTAATAGATTTATCATTATAAAAATCTATATTATTATCAGCTTTAGTATCAACTCCCCAAACTGAACCTAAATTCATAAACACTCTTCCACTAAGTTCTACAGACCTAGATATCGGTAACGGTACCTCTAGCTCTGTAGCAAAACTGTAATAGTTGTTACCTCCTAAAGATTCAGGTGTATCAGATTTTTCTTTGGGTCCTATACCACCAAATTCGAAACCTTTTAATGACTCATCTCCTAAATTAAATCTGTTAAAAACATAAACCCTTTTATCCGAACCAAAAGCATGTATTTTACCGGCATTTAAAGCATTCTTAAATGTCCACCTGTTATCAAAAAATGATTTAAGTAATTTCAAAGATACTTCATGTCTAAAATATTTTATATTACCTCCAAGACCAGCAATTCTTTCAGAAGCATTTAATATATACCCATTTTTAGGCAACATAGGACTATCTAATTTATCGAGTGTTATATTATAATGTAATGACGATTCAGTAAATTTACCAGAATCATCAGTAACGAATCTTGATTGACTATTGGTATTCATTTTTAATCTGCTAAAGTTGTAATGCAATGCTTGGGAAATATAGTTATTAACTTGATAGTAAAATGACAAAGAGCCTCCAACAGCTTTATTATCAAAATTCTGTAAATCAGTAGCTCCAAATAACTTATCTTTTACATGTCCAGAAGCATGCAAAAAAAAACCCATCCCAAAAGAAAATCTTTTATTGAAAATGCCTGGGGTTACAAAATCTATATCCAATGCATTATTATTTTTACCAGCAAAATTAGCGGCAATATTTAGCAATTGCTCATTTCCTCCAAAATTACTTTCTGATAAATTAACACCACCTGAAAACCCTTTGTTTTGACTACTATAAGCAACATTTAGCCCAAGAGTAGCAGTACTTTTCTCATCTACTTCAACTAATAAATTTTTTTTATCTATAAAATTTGTAGGAGAAGTTTTGATCATAACATATTTAAAATAATTCAACTGTTCTAGGCGATACTTAGCTTGAAATAAACTATCGCCATTTAATATATCACCCTCATGAAAATCAAACTTATTACGTATTACTTGATCCTTAGTTCTAACATTACCTCGTATAATTATGTTATCAATAAAGATTTTTGGCATATACTTAACTGTAATATTAATATCTACCAATTTATGAAAATGATCAAACACCATATCATAATCAATATCCAGCCCATTATATCCCATTTCTTCTAGGGAATCTTTAACTTTTTGAATAGCATATTTAATAGAATATATATTGAATACTGTACCATATTTGATATCAAAATGTTTTAAAATCTCTTGATCATCAATTTTGGATAACTCATTTACCAATTTTGTGGAGCCAAAATTATACTTACTTCCTTCATCAATAGAATATATAACAGTAATTCCTTTTTTAGGATCTAATATTGATGTAACAGAATTAATTTTAAAATCTGCAAAGCCTACAGAATTATAAAATTCTTCTAAAAGCATTTTATCATGTTCTATATTGCTCAAGTCATACAAATCATGAACTTCCCATATTCTAATAGGATTATACACCCTAGAACGAATTAAAGATTTTAGTTCTATGTCTTTATAATGTTTATTTCCTATAAAAATGATATTAAATAAACCTACTTTATTGCCTTCAGTAATTTTAAATACTATAGATGCGATACCAGACTGAGAATTTTTATTTACAATTTGTGCTTCGACTTTAACATCTAAGAACCCACGCTTTATATACAAAGACTTAATTGTCATAATATCTTTACGCAATTTATAATCATTTAAATACTCACCTGTCACCAACTTGAGATATTTATTGATTGCTGCAGATTGTATCTTATGATTACCTACAATACTGATACTGGAAATAAATTGATTCTCTAATAAGCTTACTGTCAAAATGCTCTGTACAAAATCAATTTTAATCTTCTGAAAAAAACCGGTTTTATAAAGATTTTGTATAGCATCCTCTTTAACGTGTGAACTGTAATTACTACCAACATTAATCCCTAGATACTCTTGAACTGTAGAAGTTTCTATACTATGATTACCAGTAATCACTATCTTATCGATTCTGGTATCAAAACTGTTTTCAGCAAACACCAAAATACTCTGGCATATAACTAACAAAATAACTGTACACTGTAAAATACACGCTTGTATAAAACGGCTAGTAATACCGATCTTTGTCATGATTCAATATATATAATTATAATAAAAATTCATAACAACTTGATCTAGTTTTAGTTGATTATCTAAATTATACACAGAAACGCTAAGACTAAATTATATGTTACTGATCCAAAAAATACACTTAAAATATACACTAGAATAGACCGATTATTAATTATGATCTTTATAAATCAATGTTCACTAATTAAACTCAAAAAAATTTATCAATAAGCTTAAATTAGCAATTCAATGAGAGTTAATTATACCAAAAATTAATAAACAAATCCATGCATCAAGCAATTTTATAAACTGCTAGTAACGTCATGAACAGAATATTATTAGCATGAATACCAAATGTCAACTAAAATGCTTGACTGCTAATATTAGCATATTACTTAATAAATCATAATTAATGAAATACAATATAGATAAATTGAATTGATAAAATGATGTTTCATACTTAATTTATTATTAATTAGAAAAATGATAGATTATTTGTACAATTTTTAGTCTATTTAATAATACCTAATTATAATTATCAGAATAATTATTTAATTTGATATTTGACTAAAAAAGTTATATATAGGTATTAAATTATCTATTCATATTGTTAAATGAGATAATTTTTAATTGCAAAAATAAATATTAAACTGTATTTACTAATAATTTAATTAATATTTAATAGGTATTATACTATGACAAATTTTATAGGAAAAAAAGCACCTGATTTTACTGCAAAAGCTATTATGCCAGATAATTCTACAGAACATAGTTTTAACTTGAAAGAATATTTAAATGGACATAAAGGCATTGTATTTTTTTATCCTCTTAATTTTACCTTCGTATGTCCTTCAGAAATTATCGCTTTAAATAATAAACTCAGTGAGTTTACTGCAGTATACACAAAAATAGTTGCAGTTAGTATAGATTCACATTATTCGCATTATGCCTGGAAAAATACTGCTTATGACAAAGGAGGTATCGGTAATGTACAATTTCCATTAGTATCTGACTTAACAAAAGAGATATCTACCGCCTATAATGTGTTACATGAAGATGGTATGTCACTCAGGGGTAGTTTTTTAATAGATGATGAGTTTATTATCAGGCATTATGTAGTTAATGATTTTCCTCTTGGTAGAAATATAAATGAATCCTTACGGATGGTGGATGCTTTAAATTATTATCTGGATTATGGAGAAGTTTGTCCTGCCGGTTGGATAAAAGGTACAGAAGCCATTAACCCTACACAAGAAGGTATCGCCGAGTACCTTAATGCAAACGCTAAAAAATTATGATAAATACAATTAAATAAATTGATCCAAATTTATAAAGTTTAATGTTCAAAAATCTATTTCAAAATAGCACACAAAAATATTACTCAAAAGAAGATATAAGCATCCTAAGACTGATTAGGAGCGAAAATGTTGGCCCTAGAACATTCGCGCTCCTAATCAGAATGTTTAATTCTGCTGAAATAGCATTAGAAAATATAGCAGAATTTTCTCTCAGAGGCGGGAGATCAAACCCTATAAAGGTTTATTCTGAAAAAGATGCTTTCAAAGAAATAAAAAAACTCGATGATAATAACAGCAAATTCATTACATATACAAACCCTGATTATCCCAAATTATTATTAGAAACACATAGTTACCCTCCTCTATTAACATATAATGGAAATATTCAATTAGCCAATAGAAAAAAAATTATTTCAGTAGTTGGAGCAAGAAATTGTTCCATGAATGGCAGAATATTAACTAGAAAGATAATTAGTGAATTAGTATCTGAAGGTTTTGTTACTGTTTCTGGATTAGCAATAGGTATAGATACCGAAGTACATCAATCAAGTATAGAAAATACTATAGCAATTATTGCTGGGGGTATTGATAATATATATCCAAGTAAAAATGCAGAACTATTCCATACATTATCAAAAAATTCACTCATTATATCAGAATCACCAATAGGAACTAAAGCGTTAAGTAAAAATTTTCATCAACGCAATAGAATAATATCAGGAATTTCCCTTGGAACATTAGTAATAGAAGCTAAAACTAATTCTGGGTCACTATCAACAGCTAATTTTGCATTAGAACAAAATAGAGAAGTGTTTGTAGTACCTGGGTTCCCATTAGATCCAAGATATTCAGGCAGTAATAAGTTAATAAAAAATGGAGAAGGAATGTTAATAGAATCTAGCCAAGATATAATAAATAACTTATCACCAGTGATTAATCTATTATCATCAAACCAAATATTTGATGACAATATACTCAGCACTCAATATAGAGCTAATAATATGAAAATGATTAATATCACTGATAAAGATAGAAAGATAGTTATAGATTCATTATCAGCAACACCTATCAAATATTCATCAATACCAGAATATACAAACCTTTCTATACAACAAGTAGCTACTATTTGCTTAGAATTAGAGTTAGCCGGTAAAATCTACCGAGATCATTGTAATAATATTTCATTAATTTATGAATAGTAAACAACTAAAAATGTACTTAGTAAATTTCAAGAAATAAAAAATTCAATTGAATTTTTTTAAAATATGCTGCAATATCTCAACGAATAATTCTCAGATAGATCTCTTATCTTAGATATAAGATAAGAAATCTGAATAAAGAAATAAAATTCATCTTTTTACCATGATAAATTTTCTCTATAAATATCTTGATACAAAATTAATAAAAATCTCATATATATTCTCTGCATTATATTTTATATTGTTTAATATTCCAGTTATTATCAATAAATTTGAATATTACCAAAAATATACATTTTTTTTAAAAACTACTAATATAGCAAAAGAAATATTGTTAATATACGTGGTTCTATTTATTGTATTTCTTGCACTTACTATAAATAGGTTAATATTTTTTTTAAGTTCAATATTTTTATTTTATTTAGGAGCTGTTGCTAGTTATTATTTATTCTGCTTTAATAAATATATTTCTACTGAAAACATAGCGTCTATAATCTCTGGTAAGTTAGAAAATCATACTTGGCTAAAGGATCCGCAATTATATTTGTGGATAATATGTAGTGTATCGGTATGCGTATATGGATTGTACCACTTTCATATTAAAAATACTCAATTTTTTATGAATAAAATACTTTCTGCCTTATGCATGTTTTGGGTAATTAGCAATATCATTTTACCTAAATTTAATTTTTTACTCTACTCATTTCCATTACAGGGCCTACACGTGATTTATCTGTATATAGCAGGAATGTAATATTATATAATACATAATTTCATAATGAAAATATATCTTATAGCAGGAGAAAATTCAGGAGATTTTATAGGAGCTAAGATTATTAATGCACTTCATAATAGAAAAAATAACTTATCGATTAGAGCAATAGGAGGGAATCTGATAAAACAAACAGGGGTAGATGTATTATTTGATATTGAGCAAATTAACATTATGGGTTTTGCAGAAATAATACCTAATATATTTAGATTAATAAAACTATTCTATAAAACAATAGAAGATATAATACAATACCAACCAGATGTTTTAATTACTATAGATGCTCCAGGATTTTCTTTTAAAATAGCACAAAAAATAAAACAAAAAATACCAAATACTAGGCTGATACATGTTGTAGCACCTACTGTTTGGGCATATAACCCAAATAGGGCTATTAAATACTCAAAAATTTATGATCAACTTTTAACTTTGTTTGACTTTGAACCAAAATATTTTAGGAAATTTGGCTTAAAAACTTACTGTATAGGGCATCCTATATTTGAACAAAAATTTTATGATAAATCTTCAAAACCAATATTGAGGAAAAAATATAATATCTGTGATGATACTAAAATTATTACAATAACACCTGGAGCAAGAAAAAGTGAAATTATACGACACATGCCAATAATAATTGATTCTTTACAAGAAATATCACATATGTATAAAATCAAAATATTTATACTACAACCCAACGATAAATATTTTAGTTTAATTGGTAAATTTCTAAAAAATATAAATCTTGACTACTCATTTTCATTAAATAGATTACAAATTTTTGCAATGAGTGATGCTGTTATAGCAAAATCTGGTAGCAATACTTTAGAAATAGCAGCATCGCTTACACCGATGGTTGTAGGATATAAAGTCAATTTCATATCCTACTTGATAATAAAATTCCTAATTAAAATCAAGTTTATTACTATAATTAATATAATTGCAAATAAAGAAATTATAAAAGAATATATTCAATATGAATTTACTGCAAATAATTTATCAAAATCAATAATTGAATTAATAAGTGATAAGCAGAAGTCAAAGTTACAAATATCACATTCTCAAGCAATACTCAAAAAATTAGGATTTAAATCTAATAATACCGCATCTGCAAAAGCTGCAAAAATCATTCTAGATGACTCAACTAATATTTAATTCTAAAAGGATTTTATCAGAAGAATATCAACAAATAGCAATTTGGTATTTCGTAGCCTTCTTTTTTGGTATAATATATCATTTTTCAATTCAACAGAAATTGTTGATAGCTATAACAGTAGCTTCTTGCATACTAGTAATAATATTATTATTGACTTTATATTATACGATAAATAAAGAAAGTATTTTTATAGTATTTATTAATGGGTGCTTATTAGGATTTGTACTAGGAAATATTACAGCTAAAATTAAAACAAAAATAACCAACGTAAAACCAATCAATAGAACAATTATTAGCAATATTATTGGGAATATTTCAGAAATAATGATGACAGAGAATAACTATTTTCTACTATTAAATGATGTATTAATAAGTCATAAAAAATATTATGGCAATAAGTTAATAAATAAATTAAAAATATCTTTACCTAGAGATTATGATATAGATTTGCAACATGGTGACAGAATTAGCTTAAAGGCTAAAATATTTACTACAAATAAATTGAAAACTCACCTTAATCCATCTTATGATCAGGAATTTTTTAATAATCTTAATTCAATAGAAGGTACTGCAAAGGCTTTATCTAAAATTTCAGTCATATCTAGGAATAAACCTCGATATAATCTTAATTACTATATTCATTATATACAATCAAATATTGAGAAAAAAATTTTGAATGTAATGCATCACGATACTGCATCAGTTTTAAGCGCAATTATTATTGGTAATACTACCAACATTAGAGAAAATATTATGCAAGATATCAGAAATTCTGGAGTAGCACATATATTATGTGTTTCTGGATTGCATATATCTGCTGTTACTTTGACTGTCTTCTTTATAACAAGATTATTACTAAATCTTTCAAATACAATATCATATTCATATAATATTAAAGCTATAGCGTTGGTAGTTGCATTGATTTTTAGTTTTGTATATCTAATAATTATAAATTTTAAGATAGCTGCTACTAGAGCGTTTATAATGAATCTTATATTAATCATATCCAAGTTTTTTTCTAAACAGGCAATTTCTATAAGAAATGTCATGTTTACTGCATCTTGTATGCTAATATTTTACCCTGAATATATTTTTCATCCTAGTTTTCAACTTTCATTTATTGCTGTCCTTTCATTAATATCTGGTAATCAAATACTGAATAAAAAACTAATCACACAAAATACTCACTATAAAATAGGAATTTTCTATTCACTGAGAAATTATTTATATGTAATAATATATACAACACTCTTAGCAAGTTTAGGAACCTCTATATTTGTTGGTTACCATTTTTATAAAATCCCCTCATACGGTATAATATCGAATCTTATAATAGTACCAATAACTTCATTTTTAATCATACCTATAAGTATTTTAGCACTATTAATGATGCTAATCGGATACGAATATATCCCACTTATACTACTAGATTACATAATATATTACTTCTATCAAATTGCTCATTATATAGCAGAATTACCAAAATCAGTGATATATACAGGTAATATACAAAAACACGCATTGTTACTATTTGCTATAATATTTTTTTGGCTAATAATTTGGAAAACAAATATCAAAATTCTTGCAATAGCTTTCATACCTATATTAGGGTTAGTATTATTAAAACAAGTAAAACCAGTTTGTATTTATAGTCATTTTTTAAACGCTATTGGTATAGTCAATGCAAAAAAGGAACTAACTATATATACTGATAATATAGATCATAAAGTTATTGAAAATTGGTATCATTGGTATGGACAATCGGAATATTTATTTGATAAAAAAAAATTATCCGATAACCAAATATTTATTACAAAATTTAATAAAAAAATTGCATTAAATATTACAAAATGTTTCAGCCCAGAAGATGCAGATGTACAAATTATTACTTCTAATAAGTTAAAATGTAATACCTTTAATAATCAACTAAATATTACACATGATATGATAAAACAATTTAAAGAAATAATAATCTATTGCAATAGTGAATTTTGTTATTTAAAGTAAAATCATATCAAATATTAGATACTTAATATTTATTAGTTTAATATTAACAAATAATTCTGATATAATCAGTAATTATGAGTATCGCGTATTGTACATACATAGAAAGAATTATGTAATAGATAACTCAATAAAACTACTATATATTTTATTTATAATTACTCAAATAATTTATAATTTTTTACTAAAACATATGAAGATTTTAAAATTTGGTGGTAGTTCCATAAAAGAACCAGATCGATTGAAAAAAATAGTAAAAATACTTACTAATACTGGAGGCAAAATTATAACTGTACTATCTGCTATAACTAACACTACCGATATATTATGTGAAATTAATAATCTATATATTAATAAACAAGACCCTAAAAACTTAATAGAAAAATTAAAATTAATACATATAAAATATATAAACTCCTTATTTATCAGTAAATATTATTTAACTAAAGCTATGAAATTATTAAATGAATGTTTAGATATTATATATTCGTTTAATAATAAAAATATTTTTTGTACAGAATATGAAAAAATTATTCTTGCACAAGGTGAAATTATATCTACCCATTTATTACATTTATATCTACAAGAAATAAAAATTAAATCTTGTTTACTACCTGCACTCAGCTTCATGCTTATCGACAAAAATAGTGAACCAGATCTGCCACATATATTTCGGTCCGTAAACAAATTAATTTTAGATAATAAGGATTATAGTCTATTTATTACGCAAGGTTATATTTGTAAAAATCCTGATAACCAAATAGATAATTTAGATAGAGGCAGTAGTGATTATACTGCAACTTTAATAGGTTCTGCTATATCAAGTGAGGAAATTCAAATATGGACAGATATAGATGGATTACACAATAATGACCCTAGATTTATTAAAAATACTAGATATATCCCAGAAATTTTATTCGATGAAGCAGCAGAATTGGCTTATTTTGGAGCAAAAATATTACATCCAAATAGCATACTACCAGCAAAAAAATCTAATATACCTATTAGGTTATTAAGTACTTTAGAACCTAATAAATCTGGAACTTTAATTAGCTCTAAAAGAAATTCTAGTATAACAAAAGCTATAGCAGCAAAAGATGATATTATCATAATCAAAATAAAATCCCACAAAATGCAAATGGCTTACGAATTTTTAATTAATGTATTAATAATATTTAAAAAATATAAAATTCCTACTGATATGATTAATACTTCTAAAATTACAGCGTCAATAGCATTAGAAAGTAAGCAATATGTTGAAGATCTCAAAAATGATCTTCAGATCTATGGAGAAGTTAATATTAAATATCAACAAAGTATTATTTGCATCTTAGGAGATTTTATCAGTGGAAACAATACATTGATTATTGCAAAAATTATACAGGCTGTACAAGATATTCCTTTAGAAATGATCTGCTATGGCAGTAGCAACAATACTGTTCATCTTGTTGTTAATAGTAATAACAAAGTTCTCGCATTAGAATCATTACATAATACTAGCTTTATTTAGTATAATATACACTACATTGGATAAAAATACTAAAGATGTTATTAATTTAATAGTTATGAAAATTATTGAATAACGCAGTTGCAATTTGGTATACACAATAATAAATATCCACTATGTTATAACAAACTTAAGGCATTTCTAACTAACAACATGTTATCATAATATGCTAGACAATAGAGAATAAAAGTTAATAAAGTCAGTTGTATTAATATTAATGCCTACGCCATCTAATATCTCACAAATAAAACATTCATTAACTTCAGTTAATAGCTTGCTAGCACAAATATCTAGCACAATAAATACAGTAAATAATCTAGAATTATCTGATCAAAGATCCACTTTAAATAATGAGTCCAACTTAAATCAGCCTTTCACCCAACTCGATGAAAGATTGAAAATTATCACTCATAACAGTACTACACATAAAAATTCTAAAAAATATTTACTAAAAAAATTAGGAGATACAAAATCTATCATGCACGATATGATTAAAGTTAGAGAGCTGATAGCTAATAAAAAAATTCAACAATTTATTGAAAAATATGGAAATAGCAATAATGTACCAATAATAGTTATAAAACAAGCTTCTCAACATGTTAATGCTAATTACATTAAGCAGATATTAACTCAACATATTAATAATGACCTAAATCATATAAAATCCTTAAATAAGGAATCACTTGATAATATCAAAAAATATGATGAAAATTGTAGTATTTCTAATAGTAGCAATCTAAATAAATTAGTACAAAAATCAATAAATTTAATTATAAAATATAGTAAAATACTACTTGAAATAGCTAAAAAATCTTTCAAAATACTCATCACTGTAGGGCAAGTATTAATCTCATCATATTTACTTTACAACACATTTAAGGCTAGTATTGTTGAGTTACAACAGTTATTACCTGTATTATCTAGTACATCATTGTTACATGTAATACCTGTGATATCAATAGCAGCTGTTGCTGGTTATATTGGATATAGAGTTATAACCAAATATTACCAGAAGATTCAACACAATAAAATTGATCAATATAACAAACAAAGTGTTTTATCACAAAATATTCCAATAACCAATAAAGAACAAAATAAAAATAATAAAATAAATCAAACAATTAAAACTAATTCACATAATATCGTTAATAAATACTATACAGATATTTTACAGTTTAACTCTAAAAGTTGCAATACTATTAAAAATATGTTCGTAATAGACCTGCATTCTAATACTTCTAGAAGATTTACATCAAATAATAATAACTTAATACTACAGAGTATCAGCAAATATGATCCAATACCAAAAAAAATAAAAGCATTTAAAATAATACAAACTAGAAAAAATTATATAAAAAATACAAGAACAAAAATCACTGCAAAAAATATCAAGAATAGAACAAGATAGATAATAAATAATTTCTAATCAAATTCAAAAAATAGTATCAATTAAATAATTAAAATATCAGCAATATTCATGATTGCCGAATGATGAAATAGGCGATCTTCAAAATAAGAAAAATAAGATTATACAATAACGCTTAGTGTAGTGAATATTTTATGTATAAATCATAGCTATCGTATTCATTCAATTAAATAATGATCAGAGGCAATTTTGAAAAAAGGTAAAATTAGTTCAAGATATACAATAAAATCTTCCAGAAAAAATGGAACAAGAATTTTTGGATATGCAAGTGTATTTAATGTAATAGATCAACATAACGACATAATATTTAGAGGGGCTTTTCAAGACTCTATTGCACATAAGGTTAAATTGCTATGGCAACATGACCATCTAAAGCCTATAGGTACTATATATGAATTAGTAGAAGATGATTTTGGCCTAAAAATAGAAGCAAACATTACAAATCAAACACAAACCGGAATAGAAGCTATTAGTTTAGTAAAACAAAAAGCTGTGAATGGCCTAAGTATAGGTTTTAACGTGAAATCACGACATCGTGATAATAAAGGCAATATCATTATTACAAAAGCAGATCTATTAGAAGTAAGTATCGTAACTTTCCCTGCGAATCAGTATGCGAGTATAAACTGTATAAAAAATCTACAAAACGACAACTCAGTAAATAGAATTGATTATACAGAAAATTCTTATAAAAAATCATTAATTAAAATGTACTCATTATTTAATAAACTCAAATAACTTAATAAGTATAACTATAAATTTTCTCTAATACACTAGCTACAATTAAACATAAAATAATAAAAAAATGTTACAAGAAACTCATACTCTAAAAAATGATCAAGATAAAATAGATAATATCAATAATATTTTAGAAAATTTTATTGAAACAAAAGAAAAATCATTCAATAAAGTTCAGGAACTAGAGAAAAAAATTTATAACATGCAAGAATTTTTTAATAAAGATGACACAATATTAGCAGAAGATACTCAACAAGATACAAAATATAGAATGGGAGTAGATGATTTTATAAGAAAAGGAAATATTGATGAAAAAATTATTAAAAAATCACTAAATAGTAGCAATAATAACGAAGGATCAGTAGTATTAGAGTCTACCTTATACAGGCAAATTATCTCTTCAATCAGTGAACAATCTATAATAAGGAAATTAGCTAGTATTGAATCAATATCCAGCAACGCATTTGAAGTAATAAAAGATCAAGGGATATTTAATTCAGGATGGGTAGGAGAAATTGATGCTAGAGATACAACAGAAACTCCTCAACTTATTAAACAATCTATCCCTGTACATGAACTATATGCTCAACCAAAAGCTACACAAACATTAATAGATGATTCATACATTGATATGGATAAGTGGATTACAGAAAAGCTCTCAGAGAGTTTTTCAAAAATGGAAAATGAAGCATTTATAAATGGAGATGGTAATAAAAAACCTTCAGGTATCCTGTATGATCCAGAAGATAAAGTACAAAAAATTTCTGTAGGCCTAGATAATATTACAATCGATGCCAACATATTGCTGAATTTACTAAATGCTTTAGACCCAAGTTATACGAATGATGCAACATTCTTAATGAACCGTACTACTCTTTCTGCATTACAATCTTTACAAGATCAAATGGGAAGATTCATTTGGCAACAATCTATTGAAGACAAAATGAAACAAACAATATTTGGAGTGCCAGTAGTGTGTTGTTCAAATATGCCTTCTATAAACGCAGGTACAGTACCAGTTGTATTAGGAAATTTCAAACATGCATACAAAATAATAGATAGAAATACTATTACATTAATGAGAGATCCTTATACAGAAAAACCATTTATTAAATTCTATGCTGTAAAAAGAGTAGGAGGAGCTGTGATATCGCCTGATGCTATGGTTTTTTTAAAAATCAAAAATAATTAAAGTATGTAATATTTAATTAAATTCTTAATCATTAAGATTGCTATCATTTAATAATGCAGCATATATCATGAGAAATTATTATAAACCTCAATATGAAATTCTAGAGTACATAAAAAGTGATATTTGGGATATAAAAGAAGTTAAGAATTACCTAAGAGTATCTGAGGATAATGATGACTCTTTAATAGAAAGGCTCTTATGTTCTGCTATAAGAATGGCAGAACAAGCTACTGGATTAACAATAAATAATAAAAAAATTCGTCTCAATGTATATATTGATGCTAATTTTTTACAATTAAAATATTATCCTGTTTTAGAGTTACTGAATATTACATCAAAAAGAAATAATAGTCAGTCTATCAATATTTATGACAATTTTGGGTATATAAATGATAATTCTGAAATCATTTTTGATGATAAATATAAATTTTGTAACATAAAAATTAAGTATTTAGCAGGCTTTACAAAAGAAACATTGGATCTTCCAATACAGCAAGCAATATTGATGCACACATCACTTATGTATGATGGACAGGATTATAACTTGGCTCTTTCTAAAGAAATTCAAAAAATATATATGAAATACAGAAAAATATATATATAGATAATCACAATAACTTAAAATGCTAAATGAAGTATAACATTAGATATCGTAATAAAAATCTATATAAATCCAGTATAGCAGCAACTTTATCCCAAAAAATAACATTTCTTATTGATAAAAATAAAGATGATTTTGGTCAAGAAAAATGGCAAGAATACTTCTATTGCTTTGCGCATATGGATGCACTTTGTAATAATAGTTATTATGCACTAAATAACTTGAAGTTTGGATATATTTTAACAAAAGATCTTTTTTTATTTCGTTTAAGATACAACAAAAATATCAATCGTAATTTAAGAATCAGTTTTGAATCCAGAATTTTTAGTATAAAACGTGTTATCAACATCGGTAGTAGATCAAAATTAATGAGTATAATTGCAATCGAACTTATGTAAATTTAATAAGTAACTATGTCAATAGAAATTGTAAATAAATTTCAATTAAAAATTTATAATATATTAGCAAGCAATCCTGAAATAAAAGATATCATAGAAAATAACTGCTACTTATCTATTATAGAGAATAGCACACAACCTTGTTTATTAATTGATATCCTACATATAAAAAATCTTTCTTTAATAACACAAACAATTTATGACATTCAATTTGAAGTTTCTGCATTTTCTAGGGAAAAAAATCAAAAAATATTATTTAAATTAGCTACTATAATAGAAAAATTATTAAAAATTGATAATTTTTGGCTAGAAAATTTTTTAGTATCCAGTATCAAATATTCAGATATATCATTTCATAAAGGCAGTGATATGCTATCTAATAAACTATCCATGCAGTATTTCGCATTAATTAAAAATCGATCTTAAAAGATGAATATCCATAATACTAAATTACCAGATTTTATTACAATATTTGCTATAGCCTCACCAAATTTTTCTACTTCTTGTGTACAATCAGCATCAGGTAGAGAAGTACGCAATTCAGATACAAGTAACTTTACATTGAAATATCTAATACGAAACGCAAGGCTCTCTCAAGAAGAATTTTACAAATTTAATAGTTTTTTTATAGCTAGAGGAGGTAAAAGATTTGCCTTCCTATTTAAAGATCTGGCAGATTATAAGATATCTAACCAGTATCTAGCAACTGGAGACGGGGTGACTAGACAATTTCAACTCTATAAACAATATGATGATGAATTCTTGGTATATAGACGAAAAATTACAAAACCAATACAAAATTCTGTAAAAATTTATAACAAATCATCTTTAGTGCCTGTAGAAGTTAATTATGATCAGGGAATCATTACATTATCTGAACCTTGTAACAAAGATGATATATTAACCGCTAATTTTGAATTTTACGTTCCTGTAAGATTTAATTGTGATAATTTCCAATATAAAATTAACAGAGACGATACAATTCAATTATCAGATATAGAAATAATAGAAGTAAATGATTAAGTTATAATAAAAATGCTATTACTCAATATAATAAAACATGTATTACATATATTTCTATGAATAAATATATAAATGAAATAATTTATTGCTTCGATATAAAATTAGTAAATAATTTATCTATATATTTATGCTCTATAAACGATAATATCTTTTTTGATAATAAAACATATATGCCTTATTCAGGGTTATCTATATTAGAAGCAGAATTTACTGATTCATCTAAAAACTGCATTATGATTCATGGAATATTTGAAAAAAATGGTATTGAAAATACTAATAATATAAGCAATTCAGAATGGACAGTAAGCTGTATTACTAATAATAAATTAATTTTTAAACTAATCTATCACTGTACATATATTAAATCTAACGATCTGGATTTTTATTGTAAAATAGAACCACAAACATTAAAATATAACCAGGCATTGCTGAAATCGTTTAGCCATTTATGTAGAGCAGATTTTGGAGACACAAAATGTAAAATTGATAAAATCTGTCATACCAAAAATTTTGATATAGAATCTATAGAAGGTGATGTAATTCTATGTAATGACCTGAGTTCAAAAGTGGAAGATGGTTTTTTTACTGGAGGTACAGCTGTAATAAGCGATGAAAACTCAGTAATAATAAAAAATTCTAAAATCTTGTATCACAATAATAACAAAATAAAACTTGATATATCATTGAGCTCATCACAGATTAATAGCATAAAAAAAACTATATCGTTAACACCAGGTTGTGATAAAAAATTTATAACTTGTTGCAAAAAATTTAATAATGCTGTAAATTTCAGGGGTGAACCTTTTGTTCCCAGCTCAAAACTGTTAAAAACAATATTTTGAATTTCGATAACTGTTTACTGGAACAAAATTTACTAAGTTGTTTATAGTCGAGAAAGGTGAAACATATTTGAACTATGATTACGGTTTTTCTTAGTTAACTGAATAATAAATTAGTTAAGTTTCTACTCCGACTTCACATATCACTAGTTATATACCAATAAAATGAAAGAAGAAAAAAAATTTTTTGAATATGATAGATTGAATAAAGGTTATGCTCAATCTTCTTATAATAAACCAAACAAGGATTTAATAAAAAAACAATATATAAATCAGTTGCCACCAATAGATATTATTGAACAATATGAAGAACTAACACCAGGTTTTTGTAAAAAATTACTTGATATGTCTTATCAAGATCAATTACATAAGAACAATCTGGAATTAATTCGAGCTCAGATATCTAATAAATTTTATAATTTAGCTCCAATATTTGGTATATTTTTTACATTTTTAGTAACCAATATAAATATCATTTTATTCTACTATAACTATATAAATTCAGCTTTATTACTTTCAGCTTTATCTATAATTTGCCTTACAATATTTTCGTTTTTTTACTTTAAAAATAAATCATTTATTAAAAATATTTCTAGAAAGTCTATACGTAAAACAACAAAAAATAATAAAATTATACATAGTAACAAAAGAAAATTTTTGAACGAAAGAAGATAACTTTATATTGCGTAATTTTTGGGTATGATTTCCTTATATGTATATTTACGTTAAATATTTTATCAGATCTATATTTTCTGCCTTTATATTATCTCTAACCTTGATTACGGCTCTAATATTAATATTATACACAACGAAATTATTATTTTTAATAGAAAAAGGTATTCAGATAGTCCATATATTAGAATTATTATTATTGTTAATACCATATATAATATATATGATATTACCAGTATCGATATTGATTGCTATAATTTATGTTTATCACAATCTAAATTATAATAATGAATTATCCATTTTGTTTTATTCTGGATTAAGTAATTTCGCAATTGCGAAACCTGCAATTATAATATCGGGATTAATAACAATATTTGGTTTATCTATTTCTGGATATCTACTGCCTACATCATATAAGATATTTCAATCTAAATTAGATAATTTACGTAATAAATCTATTTTTGCTAAGGTATCTAACTATAGTTTCCATACTATATCAAAAAATCATATTATGTATATAAATCGCTGTCATAAAGATGGCATTCTAGAATCAGTAATATTATTCGATAATAGTGATAAATCCAATGAGGTTATCTTTTTTGCAAAAACTGGAAAAATTACTTCTAATAAATTTATAAATCTTAAAATTGAATTACATGATGGAATTAGGCAATCAAAAGATATCACTACTAAAAATTTAAGTATATTACATTTTCAACAGCTATTCATTACAATTCCATTTGAAATGGTTATATCGTGTGATGACACTATTAATATTAAAAACTATAATATTATGTATATTAATGAACTTTTAAATCCATCTGGCCTTCCAAATACAAATGATAAAACCCTTATGGAGGCTGCCGGACATCAAAGAATATTATGGCCAATACATAGCCATCTATTTACAATAATTGCTGTAACTATCATATTGAATAATGCTTCTAAAAATAGAATAACCTATAAAATATATATTACTTTAATAGTTGAAATTATAATAATCACATTTATATACTTTAGTTTACAAAAATTAATACCTAAAAATCCAAATTGGATAATATTTGAGTATATATTTGCCTTATCTATTATTATACTTGGACTATTTAGATTAGGATTCTTAAAACTTAAATCTCTATAGATAATTATGCATTTTGAAAGTATAACTAAATTTTTAAAACATTTAGAAAAAAAAAATCACTTAAAGTATATTTCTCATCAAGTATCTTCAAATCTAGAAATCACAGAAATTAGTAGCAGATTTCTTAAAATAAATGGTCCAGCACTTTATTTTAAAAACGTACTACATAATGATGTAGTATCTCAGATTCCTGTAGTTACAAATTTATTTGCTCATAAAGAAAGAGTGTCTATGGGGCTAGGACTTCAAGATACATCCGAAATAAAAGAATTAGGGAAATTATTAGCTTTTCTACGTTATCCATCTCCTCCTTCATCATTTAGAGATACTATATCAATGATACCGTTATTAAAACGTGCATTATTAGTAAAACCTAAATTAGTCAAAAATGCACCATCGCAAGAAAAAGTTATTACAAATAATATCAATATTAATTTGTTACCAATACAAAAATCATGGCCTGACGATATTAGTCAATTAATTACTTGGCCATTAATAGTTACTAAAAATCTTAATAATACTGATACTAATCCTACATATAACCTTGGCGTATACAGATTACAACCTATAAGTAAAGATAAATTAATAGTAAGATGGCTAAAAATGAGAGGAGGTTCAAAACATCACCATGAATGGAAAAATAATAAAAATTATACAAGATATATGCCTATCGCTGCTGTAATAGGGGCATCACCTGCACTAATTTTATCAGCAGTAATGCCGATCCCCAGCAATATATCAGAATATAATTTCGCCTCTTTAATACAAAATAAATCACTAGAATTGGTGAAATGTAAAACTATTGACTTAAATGTACCAGCAGATGCAGAAATTATAATAGAGGGTGTAATAGATTTAGAAGGAGAAAACTTGCCAGAAGGCCCATTCGGAGATCATACAGGATACTATAATGAAGTAGAATATTTTCCTGTATTAGAAATTACTGCAATTACTACAAAAAAGAACCCAATATATCTATCTACATACACTGGTAAACCTCCTGATGAACCTTCAATCATAGCAGAAGTACTTAATGATTTATTTCTCCCTATAATACAATCTCAATTTCCAGAAATAATAGATTTTTATTTACCTAAAGAATCTTGTTCTTATAGATTTGCTCTAATATCCATAAAAAAGAGATACCCAGGGCAAGGCATAAAGGTAATGATGGGCATATTATCATTTTTAGAACAATTTATGTATATCAAATACATCATAGTGCTTGATGATGATATCAATATTAGAGATTGGCATGATGTAATTTGGGCAATTTCTACTAGAAGTGATCCAGTAAGAGATACTCACTTAATCAATAATACCCCTATAGATTATTTAGATTTTGCTTCCCCAAAATCTGGTCTAGGAGGAAAAATATGCATAGATGCTACAAATAAAATTGGCAACGAAACAAGTAGAAATTGGGGTAAAAAAATATCCCAGGAAAAAGAAACTATTAAAAATATTGACAAAATCTGGGAAGAATTAATACAGTAAATAAAATATAGTAATTTATATAATAATAGGTATGATATGAAATTCGGGTATAATGTAACTCTAGTTAATTAAAAATAAGTTTTTTATTACTAATTTAGTGGAAAATAAAAAATGAAAGACATATTGTATTCTACAACCCAATCTGTAGATAAGATAGAAAAGTTAGTAGATTCAATACTAGATATAATTAAAAATCAGGATAAAAAAATCCTTGAACTACAACTACAAAATCAACAATTAACTACAGAGAATAAAAATATTAAAAATAAAGTCAAAGAATATATTACAGAATTAAAACAGATCAGAGCATTCTATGCAAATCATCACAATAACACTAGGAAATAAAGAATTTAAATTATCTTGTAGCAAAAATACTGATCAAGATAAACTAAAAAACATTATCAATATTATAAATGATAAGCTATTAAAACTAAAACAAACTAATCCATCTTCAAATCTAGAAATATTACTGGTAATGCTATTATTAAGTTCAGAATCTGAAAATACTATTTTGAAAGAAAAATATGATGAAATAGATATAGTAAACAACCAAAATTATAACAATATAAAAAATATAGATGCAAAATTGCTAAAAATTTGTTATAAATTAAGTGGTATAGTTAATGAGTAATAATCAATGTTAGTAATATATCGATGGGCTACTTGGTGCGTTCAATAATGAAGCTAGGACTACAATTATAATGATAAGGGATTGGTCACTGTTTATAAAATATTTTAAACATTACTGAGCCCACCTAAACCTTAGGTTCTAAGTAAATATTAGACGGCCATAGTGGTCTAAATGGTATAACTGCTTTTAACATTACATTTGAAAGCAGTATTATATTAGTAATGGATGTTACATATATTGGAGTAATATCATTCAGAATTATAAATTAGATTATTATAATTTTATCATCTTCTATATGTTTTAACTACATATATATGTAAGCTGTAAATTCAGAGACTAGAATAAAATATAGCAGCAGAACTGATATTTCAAATAAAATACATAGATAAATATTTATACTGAAGCCTGATACTTCAATAAAACTTGAGTCTAACTATTCAGCAATATTTGGTTGGATTTATAAGAGGCTATTACTGAGATTATCAGTTTAATTCTAGATAAAATATAGCTAATAGTCAATATAACAGTGACAAATTTAATCAAAATTTATTAAATATAGCTAATTACTAAATCACTAACTAGATAAGGGTTATACATCAAGAATATAACAAGTATATATTCTACTATTCCAAAAAATAGAAGATACTAGGGTATAATATCATAAAAAATATGATTAAGAAAAGTTAGATCTGTTACTAATTAGTAGGCTAATAGTTAGTTGGCTAAATAATACTAAAAAAGGATTATTGTCCCAATTACTCAATAATGAATCTAACTCAATAGTGATACTACAGACTTAACACAATTTTTGTCTAATAAATAATTCAATAGAATTTGGCCCTAATATAATACTTATAGCATATATATTATTATGAATCTCGAGCATATAACAAGCAAGATGTCCAAAGATAATTATGTATATAATATATATATCAGATAAATAAAAGATATAAGATGCTAAACTAGCACAAATATACTAATCCCCTATTTCAAAATAAATTCAATAGTTTCGTATAACTTACTAATACTGAAAATATTGCAATAAAAAAATAAAAAATATTGTCAATATAAACTACTCTATCCAAATAATAAACCAACTTAATTTATCGATTAAAATTTTTTACGAAAATAAATTAAGCACGCATTAACCATGCTACTACATTTATTTTGATAACCAATATATAAAAAAATTGACAAATTATTGCTTTAAGGACATATTGATCATTTAGTATGGATTAGTAATATAAATTCATGTAATATACCTGAACAGTAGGTGGTTCATTAATTACATTTTGCATTATGTCTAAATTAAGTAAAGATAAGTATATAGCATGTTACATGAATATGCTATTAATTAGACGTTTCGAAGAAAAATGTGCACAGTTCTATGGTATGGGTCTAATAGGAGGTTTTTGTCATTTGTATATAGGGCAAGAAGCTGTACTGGTAGGTACTATGATGGCAAAATCCACTGAGGATGCAATGATTACAAGTTATAGGGATCATGCACATGCAATTCTATCCGGAATAGACCCTAAATATGTTATGGCTGAATTGTTAGGTAAATTCGAAGGCTGTTCTAAAGGTAAGGGAGGTTCTATGCATATGTTCAATACAAAAGGTCATTTTTACGGAGGGCATGGTATAGTAGGGGCTCAAGTGCCAATAGGTACAGGTATTGCATTCACATCTAAATATAAAAATACCAATAATATTTGTCTGACATTCCTTGGAGATGGAGCTATGAATCAAGGACAGGTATATGAATCATTTAATATGGCATCTTTATGGAAATTGCCAGTAATATATATTATTGAAAATAATGAATATTCTATGGGGACTTCGGTTGGCAGATCAACATCTGTTACAAATTTGTATAAAAAAGGCAGATCATTTGGTATTGAAGGAATAGAAGCAGACGGCATGAATGTAGAAAATGTATACGAAGCCGCTACACAAGCAGTGGAGTTTGTAAGAAAGCAAAAAGAGCCTATAATTTTAGAGCTCAAAACATACAGATATAAAGGACACTCTATGTCTGATCCTGCTCAATATAGAAGTAAAGAAGAATTAAATCACTATAAAAAACTAGATCCTATAGATAATTTATATGATATTTTACTTAGTAAAGGTTATGCTACTAAAGATGAATTAAAAAAAATTGAAAAAGATATTAAGTCACAAATTAGGGATATTGAAAACTTTATAGAGAACGATACATCCCTTCCTAGTGAAGAAGAACTATATACTGATGTATATGCTCCAGAAATTATAGTTTGATTGAAATGCTTAAAATTAACAGTTTAATATATGAAATCACTTTCAGTAAGAGAAGCTATACGCGATGCTATAAGAGAAGAAATGCTACTTGATGACTCAGTCTTTATTATAGGAGAAGAGGTAGGACAATACCAAGGGGCATACAAAGTAACAGAGGGAATATTAGATGAGTTCGGCAAAACAAGGGTAATAGATTCACCAATTAGTGAACATGGATTCACTGGTCTTGCAGTAGGAGCAGCTTTTTCAGGGTTAAGACCTATAGTTGAGTATATGACATTCAATTTTGCTATGCAAGCAATTGACCAAATTATTAATTCAGCTGCAAAAACTCACTATATGTCAGGCGGAACTATAAAATGTCCTATAGTATTTAGGGGGCCAAATGGAGCTGCAGCAAGGGTCGCTGCTCAACATAGTCATAACTATGCAGCATTATATAGTAATATACCAGGGTTGAAAGTCATTGCTCCTTATACTGCGCACGACGCCAAAGCATTGCTAATAAGTGCTATTAGAGATGATAATCCGGTAATATTTTTAGAAAATGAAATTCTATATAACAAGATATTTGAAGTCCCAGAAATTATAGAGCCTATTCAAATAGGAAAGGCTAATATTTTAAATTCAGGAAGTGATATTTCTATTGTAAGTTTTTCATATCAAGTGAGTCTTGCATTAGAAGCAGCTAAAATACTATTAAAAGATTTTAATATAAATGCAGAAGTTATAGATTTACGTACTATAAAACCTCTAGATGAAGTTACTATCATAGACTCTGTAAAAAAAACTAATAGGTTACTTATAATTGAAGAAGGTTGGTTTTTTGCTGGAGTTGGCGCAACTATTGCAACAATAGTCACTCAAAAAGCATTTGACCATCTTGATGCAGCGGTAGAAGTAATATCAGCTAAACCTGTGCCTCTTCCATATGCGGCAAATTTAGAAAAATTATCTCTACCTTCTCTGGATGAAATAATTTTATATGCTAAAAAAATATGTTATAAACACTAATATCATTTTTTGTACAAATACTATAAATTAACTAAAAATACTGTTGTATTTTATTAAAATAAAAAAATTGTAACAATGCCGATAAAAATACTAATGCCTGCACTTTCTCCTACGATGACAAAGGGTAATTTAACTAAGTGGTGTAAAAAGGAAGGAGATTATATTAAACCAGGTGAAATTTTAGCAGAAATTGAAACTGATAAAGCAGTAATGGAAGTAGAATCAGTAGATGAAGGGGTGTTAGCAAAAATTTTAATAGCTGAATCTAGTAACGATATAGCTGTGAATTCTGTCATTGCAGTAGTTTTAGAAGAAGATGAAAATGATAAAGATTTAGAAAGTTTTCTATTGAAAATTAATAGTAATATTGAAAAAAAAACTGACCAAAGTCAGAAACGCAGTGCTGATAATAACTTTAATATAAACAAAACTGATACTACTGAAACTGGTAATAGCACCAGTAAAAATATTACTAGTTCTAATACAAATTCTGTTAATAATAAATCTTACAATGTTAATTCTAAATTATTAGCTTCTCCATTAGCTCGTAGTATTGCTAAACAATTAAATATCAATTTATCTAATGTAAAAGGTTCAGGACCTAATGGTAGAATAATAAAACAGGATATACTCTCTTATAATAAAACTCAGTATACTCAAGAGAATAAAAAAATAGACTTAGTCCAAAATGAATTCTGTATAGAGAAACCAGTTGATAATATGCGCAAAATAATAGCAGAAAAGTTATTAGCCTCTAAAACAGAAATACCTCATTTTTATCTATCGATTGATTGTAGAATAGATAAATTAATTGAATTACGTACACAAATAAATTCAGAATTAGGAGAATCTATTAATATAAATAAAATTTCACTAAATGATCTGATTATCAAAATTACAGCTATGGCAATAAAAAAAATACCTGAAATAAACTCTAGCTGGAATAAAGATACTATAACATATTATAGTAACGTTGATATTTCTATTGCAGTAGCAGTAGAAAATGGATTGATTACACCTATAATAAAAAATGCCAATACAAAAACTATTGCTGAAATATCTCTAGAAGCAAAAGATCTAATTGCAAGAGCAAGATCTTCTAAGCTTAAGTTAGAAGAATTTCAAGGAGGAAATTTTAGTATTTCTAATTTAGGCATGTATAAAATAAAACAGTTTAATGCTATTATTAACCCTCCACAGAGTGCAATACTAGCAGTTAGCGCAGGAATTTTAACTCCTATAGTCAACAATAATAAAATAGAAATTGCAAATATGATGAACGTAACCCTGTCAGCAGACCATAGGGTAATAGATGGTATAGTAGGAGCAAAATTTTTATCTTTATTCAAAAAATATATAGAATCACCTATTCTATTACTTACGATGTAAAATATAGTATTCTTTATTTTATAAATATATAATAATATATGACATCTAACTAAAAATTTTTACTAAAGTTTATTTTATGAAAGATTACGAAGTAGTAGTAATAGGAGGAGGACCTGGAGGATATGTAGCAGCAATAAAATCTGCTCAATTGGGTAAAAAAACTGCGATAATAGAACAAAATCAACTAGGAGGAGTGTGTTTACATCAGGGCTGTATACCTACTAAATCTCTACTGAAATGCAGTGAATTGATTACATCAATAAAAAATGCAGAAAAATATGGTATTAAAGTGGGGCAAATGAATTTTGATATCCACTCAATGGTAGATTATGCCAAAAATATTTCAGAGAATCTAGAATCTGGGATCAGATCTTTGATGAAAAAAAATATGATAGATGTAATTAAAGCAAGAGCTAAAATACATGATACTAAAAACTCTCATAAAATAATTTCTATATTCGATAAAAATAATAATTCAATAGGCAATATAAAATCCAAAAATATTATAATAGCTACTGGAGCTAAACCAAAAGAATTAAGTGGCTATGAAATAGACGGAAAATATATATGGAATTACCAAAATGCATTAAAACCAGATAAATTACCTGAATCAATGCTCATAGTAGGTTCAGGAGCTATAGGCATAGAATTCGCCTCATTTTACAATAGCTTAGGAGTAAAAGTTACAGTACTAGAAGCAAAAAATGACATTTTACATGGCATTGATCAAGAAATTGCAGCCATCGCAAAAAAAGAATTTATATCAAAAAATATTGCATTTATTACAGGCATTAAGTTAAACAAGAAGGAAATACTTAATGATGAGGTATATTTGCATTTTTCTCAAAATAATAAAATAGAAACAACACTCAAGGCTAAAGTACTGCTAATGGCAGTAGGCGTAACTCCAAACATAAATAACATAGGATTAGAAAATACTAAAGTAAAACTGCATAATTGCTACATTATTACTGACAAGAATATGGAAACAGATGAAAAATCTATATATGCAATAGGAGATGTGGTATCAATGCCATGGTTAGCTCATAAAGCCAGTCATGAAGGAAAAATTGCAGCAGAACATATAGCAGGAAATAATCCAACGCATATAAAACATCATAATATTCCTAATTGTATATACTCTACTCCAGAAATTGCTAGTGTAGGGCTAACAGAAACAGAAGCTAAAACTTTAGGATATAAACTAAAAATAGGTAAATTTCCTGCGTATGCAAATGGTAAATCCCTAATTTTAGACAATAAACAAGGATTAATTAAAACAATCTTTGACTCAGATACAGGGGAGTTACTCGGAGCTCATATGATAGGGGTAGGAGTAACTGAATTAATCCATGGGTATGTTATAGCAAAAGAATTAGAATCTACTCATATTGAACTGATAAATACTATATTTCCACACCCTACTCTATCTGAAATGCTACATGAATCTGTATTAAATGCTTATGAGCAGTCAATACACATATAAATATGATTATAATTGTTAGTAAATAATATGGTAAAACAAATTGATATTTTTCAAGGCTTATTTGCAAGATTTTGTCACGATTTATCAGGTACAGTAGGAACTATAGACAATTGTACTGGATTAATTGATAATGAAAATGAAAAAGTTAAAAATACTGCAAAAGAGCTAATAAATCTAGAATCTAATAATTTAATAAATAAAATTAGGTTTTTTCGTAGTGTGTATGGATCTATACCAACAGAGAAAGAGATCAGTATAATACTAATTAATAAAATTATTAAAGATTATTTATATAAAAAAAATATTAAGTTTAATGTTAATGTAAATGATGGGTTAATATCCATAAATGTAGATATTGCAAAAGCAATAATTTGTATTATCACGATTGCTAATGATATCATCAGTTCTAACGGCACAATTGATTTATACATAAAAAATGTTAATGAAGAATATGATATAATGATTTGCGTATCACCAAGTACAAAATTGATAAAAATTCATGATTACCATTTAGATATACTAAATCATAATACAGATTATCCAGTAGACATATATAACTGTCGAGAATATTATACGATCGCTATACTAAATAATATGCAAGTTCAATATGAAATTCAGGCTAAAAATGAAGATAACAACCTTGTATATAATATAAAAAAATCGTTAGACAAATAATAAATATCAAAGATAAACTTGTTACTCATAACATGCCAGTTATAATAGATAGCAGAATTAGTATAAGTATAAAAATATATAGTAACCTCAATCTAATAAATATCAATTTATGAACTCTAAATATCGTGATGAAGAAGATTCTGTAGGAGTAATACAAGTAGATAATAAATATCATTGGGGCGCGCAAACTCAAAGATCGTTATTGAATTTTGATATCGCTAAACAAAAGATGCCCTATGAAATTATCAAAGCTATAATAATCATCAAAATTGCTGCTGCGAAAATAAATCATAGCTATGGTAAACTAGATATATATATCATGAATTTAATTCATAAAGCATGTAATCAAATCCTATTAAATGGATTTTATGAACACTTCCCCTTAGTAGTGTGGCAAACTGGTTCTGGCACACAGACTAACATGAATGTAAACGAAGTTATAGCATCAATAGCAAATGAATCGGCTACAGGTAAAAGAGGAGGAAAATATCCTGTACATCCTAATGATCATGTAAATATGAGCCAATCATCTAATGATGTATTTCCTACTGCAATGCATATTGCAACAATAGATCTAGTAGAAGAAAAATTACTTCCAATAATAAATAGACTACATAATACTCTAATAAAAGCTTCTAAAAAGTGGAGCAAAGTTGTAAAAATAGGTAGAACACATATGCAAGATGCTACTCCTATAACAGTAGGACAAGAATTTTCTGGCTATGCTACTCAAATAGAATTAGCAATTAAAAGTATTAAAAATTCTATAATAAACTTATATTCATTAGCCCAAGGAGGTACAGCTGTAGGGACAGGTCTTAATGCTCCAAAACAATTTGATATCAAAATAGCTGAAGAAATTAGTAAAATTACCGGTAGAAAATTTAAAACTGCTAGTAATAAATTTGAAGCTCTTGCTAGCAATGATGCCTTAGTAGAATTTTCTGGAGTATTAAATAGACTAGCAGTAAGTTTAATGAAAATTGCTAATGATATCCGATTACTAAGTTCTGGGCCAAGATGTGGGTTCAATGAACTAATATTACCAATAAATGAACCTGGGTCATCAATTATGCCAGGTAAAACTAATCCTACTCAATGTGAAGCCTTGACTATGGTATGTGCTCAAGTAATGGGAAATAATACAGCAATAACCATAGGAGCATCTAATGGACAATTAGAATTAAATGTTTTTAAACCTATGATTATACAAAATATCATACATTCTATTCATTTACTTTCAGATGCTAGCCTCAGCTTTACAAAAAATTGTGTTGAAGGTATTAAAATAAATCAAAACCATATTAATTACCTAAAAGACAGATCGCTGATGTTAGTAACCTCACTTGTAAGCCATATTGGGTATGATAAAGCAGCTCAAATAGCTAAAAAAGCTTATAATGAAAATAAGACGTTAAAACAAGCAGCAATTGAATCTGGATTAATATCTGAAATTGAATTCAATACATATGTAATACCAGAAAATATGGTATAACAAACAAACTTTGATAATTTCTAATTCAGTTGATATAACAATATTGACTCATGCAATATAATATTGTATATAGTAGAATTGTGTGCTTATGTCATATAAACATAAAAATATTAACAATTTTTATAAAAATTGTTATGTTTCTTTATCTTTTCTGTGTTTAAATCATTAACTAGAAGTTGTTATTATGATTGATTATCCTAATATTAGCGAAGAAGAAAAAAACGTCTGCAATATTGCTATAGAGCGTTATATGATAAGGGTTTACAGCTATATGGCTCAAGGACTTGCTCTTAGCGTTTTCGTAGGGCTTGTTCTAACAGAGACTCCTACATTGGTGAATATATTTAGTGACTTCACAAAGCATGGCGAATTTATTGAATTGTCAAAAATAGGAGTAGTTGTGACAATGGCTATACCGATTATGAGTTGTTTATATTTTGCAGTAACAGTAAGAAGACTTTCTCTAGAATTTTATAAAAAAGCATTTTGGTACTATTCTGCAGTGTCAGGGTTACTGATAGGAGGGTTGAAATTGCAGTCTGTTTCATACGGGATATTTAGAGTATATGGAGTAATGGCAGTAGTGTTTGCTGCTGCAAATATTTATGGATTGATTACAAAAAAAGATTTCAATACTTTTTTTCGTCCATATTTTGTATTTGCAGTAGGGGCAATAATATTAATAAATACATTAAACTTTCTTTGTGATAACTCTCCTGTAGAATACGCAACTACAACAATTTTAGTGTTATTATTTGTATTAGTAATTCACTGGGATACAAATAAACTAAGGTATGTATATTGTTTATATGGAGATATAGAAAGAAACCCCGATAGAATCGCGTTAGTGGGAGCTTTAAATTTTGTTGCAGATTTTGCAGGCATATTTGCTGTATTCCTAAGATTAGGGGAAGAAAACCGAAATGCTCTTAAAAATCCTTGATAATAAAATTTCATAATTTATACAAAGAAATACTCAGTAACATTCCTTATCACTAAAATTGCTATATTAAGTAGTTCTGCAAAAATGAATTAATCAGATTTATAGACTTTAATTATTTCTTGCAGTAAGTTCTGCCCTTCTTGTATGCTACGCTGAAAGCTGTTACGTCCTATTACTGAACCATTACCACCCCCTAGTTTTATAGAATATGCTTCAGATAATATCTGATCTGTAGATTTTGTCGCGCCTCCTGAAAATAACACAATCCTTCTGCCACAAAAACTATTTTTTATTATATGAGATACCCTATCTTCTAACTTATTTAATTTAATATTTTCATTTTGATATACAGTTTTAATATCGTTTTTAAATACTGAAGATGTAGGAAGTTTAACCTTAATAATATGTGCCCCTATAATACATGCCATATGTGCAGAATATGCACAAACATCTATAGCAGTTTCATCTAATTTTGATAGATCCCCTCCTCTTGGATAAGACCAAAGCATAGTAAACATACCCAAAGATTTAGCTTCTAATATTACTTCTTTTGCTTCCTGAAGCATATCAAGACTACTATTCGAACCTGGATAAATAGTAAAACCAATCCCTACACATCCAAGCCGTACAGCATCTTTAACTGAAGAAGTTTTAGCCTGATTATTCTTAAGAATTTTAGGCAATAAAGCATTACTATTATTTAATTTTAGTATTCTTGGTATTTGTAAAGAATATTCATCATTTACTGCTTCTAACATACCTAATGGAGCAGCATAAGCATTTAATCTAGCATTGATTGCAAGTTTTATATGATAATTTGGATCATAACTATCAGGATTCATAGCAAAACTTATATCTGCCCCATGCTCAAAACCCTGATCTACAGGTAAAATTAATATCTTACCTGTACCAGATAATGCTCCATGATTTAATACAGTATATAAGTTACGAATTACTGATAAATTATCCCGTGGATAATTTGACAATATATTTTTGATATTATTATTAATTTTCATACCTAAGTATATTTTAATTATAACTAAGTGATCGAATCCAATTTTTCTCTAAGAAGATAATAGTAAGTTTTGTACAAAAGAACCCTTATTTCTTTGATTAAGAATTATTCTGTATACTTGTATATTTTCAATTACCCTTTGTACATAATTTCTAGTAGAAGAAAAAGGTATTAACTCTATCCAATCTAGTACTTCATGCGGATCTTGTACAAACCTAGGATCTCCATTAAGCTTTATCCATTTATTGACGTTACCAGCTCCTGCGTTATAGGATGCTATAGCTAAAACATAAGAACCACCATATTGCACTACCTGTTTCTTAATATACGTACTTCCTATATTAATATTATACATTACATCATTCTGTAACCTTTCTATAGAAAATCCTAACTCTAAAGAATTTGCTACCTCTTGTGCGGTGCTTGGTATAATTTGCATTATACCAAAATCATTAGTGAATCCCAATGCTTTTTCATTAAAATTAGATTCTTGTCTTATTATGCCGTATACTAGAGCACGCTCAACTGGTAAATAATCAAGTTTGTATTTTACTGGATATGTATAATCCTTAATCAGGATATTCTTACGTAATGCCAATCTACCTAATACTGTTTTATAATAAGTATTATTAGAAGCACGCAATGTATGAGCAATAGCTTTAATATCATGTGCTGATTTTGCTATATGGTAAAATGCTTGTTGAATATATGACACGGTGAGTTCAAAAGATTTATCACACTGAGATATAATAGATATAGCTTGACATATATCACTCATATGTTTGCTATTTATATCTTTTTTTAATATAAGACTTACATAATTTAGTTGAAAGTAATTTTTATTTAATTCACTCAAAGCAACTTGTCCATAAAAAGTATAATAATATCTTGATGCCAGATAATACAATCTTTTTGCTTCATTAATATTACCTATTTTAGCATATGCTCTAGCCAGCCAATAAAAACCTCTAGACCTAGAAATAGGAGTTTCTGTTATTTGAATTAACCTACTAAAGTGGTATATAGCTAACTTAGGCTTATTTAAAAAACGTAGTGCTATCCATCCTGATAAAAATTCACTATTTGCTGCACATAATTTGTTATTTGAATATAGCTGATTTATATTTGCTATTTTATAAGCAGCAGAAAAATTGTGCTTTGCTAAATATTCTCTTGCAAAATATTCTTGAATTCTCCAAAACAAACTAGAATTTATTTTATTTTTATTAACAATATTTAGTAATTGAGTAATTTCATTTGTGCTTAATAAATCGTACTTCTTAGAGTGCAAATATTGATGTACAATACTTGGTAACATAAATCTAGTATTTACTTTCGATAATAATTTACTAACAATCTCTTGTTTTTGAGATATTTTTACATAGATATCCAAAGAGTTTTTATAGCCATGATGCACAAGGGGCAGTATACCATATGCATTTTTTATATCTTTATTCCACAAATAATTGTCTAATTTCTTTAAATGGTCTGCTTGAGATAAATATCTTTTAAATTTATTATAAAATACTATATTTTCCTGTGAAGAAAAATTACCATAGATCCATGCTTTTTTTATAATAGGGATTAAAAATGCAATGTCACTTATTAAATCATTGGCTATAAAAGCATAAAATTTATGGCCATTCGCAGTTAATGGAGGATTTTTCTGAAACCAGCTAAATACTGCTTTTTTATCTGTGTTATGGTCTATAGACTCTTCAGCTTTACTCCTTAGTTCTCTTTTATGGACCCAATATCTGTTATTTTTTATAAAATAAATTATATCCTCAAATTTCACATTACTACTATCTTCTAACAAAAACTTCTGAGAAATAAAAATTTTTTTGATTATAGGATTATCAATTTTTTTTAATAAATCACTAGATTCTTTCCATTTTTTTTGAGAAAGATAAGACAAAATATCACATATTATCTGCTTTTCTGATTTAGATAATTTAACAGAGAATTTTTCTAATATCTTGTTAGAGCTATAAGAATTATGTGCAACACTTTTATTAACATCTGCATATATGATACTAATATTTAAAATATATCCAAATACAGAGTAAACAAAAAAATATACTACTGAAATTATATTGATTATATACACAATGATGAAATACAAATCAATTGTTTGGCACCACATAAAACCAACGCCTAAACAATCAATATTTATCGATAATTATGTGAGCACTACGACAAAAACACATATTATATTTTATATGCTGACTACTAAAGAATCAATCAAAATACATTAAATGAATAGAAAATAAACTAATTTTATTTGTCTGGTGACTAACAATGTAATTATATATCTTATAATAGATATTTTTTTTATTTTATGCTACCCTTGCCGGATAAATTTTAATTTTAGTAAAAAGTTTAAGGTATAAATGGTAAAAGATAAAATAATGACTAGAGCCTTTATTTTTCCAGGACAAGGATCACAAAACATAGGTATGGGAAAAGATATATTTCTAAAATCTGAAGTAGGCAGAGAGTTATTTTATAAAATTGATGAAATACTAGATATAAAATTAACTGATATAATATTTGATGGACCAATAACAGAATTAACCTTAACTAAAAATGCTCAACCTGCTATAATGGCGGTTTCATTAGCAATATTAGAAGTAATATTTAATAAGTTGAATAAACCAATATGGGAAATATGCGATATTGTTGCAGGGCATTCATTAGGGGAATATACTGCTTTATATGCAGCACAATCTATATCACTAAAAGATACAACAAAATTACTAAGAATACGGGGAAATGCGATGAATGATGCTGCAGCAAATAATGCAGGGGCAATGGCAGCATGCATAGGTATAGATTATAATCAATTGCAAAATATTATAAAAGATATTAGTAGCAAAAAAGGTGGTATATGCCAAATTGCAAATTATAACTCTGCAAATCAAATAGTAATAAGCGGTCATAAATTTTTGGTACAAGATATAATATCAGAATTAAAACAAAGTAACTATAAAGCAATTTTGTTAAATGTGAGTGGCGCATTCCATTCTGATTTAATGAAACCTGCAGAAAGAATAATGCATGACACCTTACAAGGGATTGATTTTTCTATTCCATCAGTCCCTATAATATCTAATACTACAGCAATAGAAACTAAAAATATAGCTGCTATCAAAACAAATCTTGTAAAACAAATGTGTAGTACAGTAAAATGGAAAGATACTATAGATAGATTAATAAAACTTGGAATACAGGAAATAGTAGAAATTGGACATGGGGCTGTATTATCAAATCTTATTACAAAATCTGGTTATAATATTAAAACAAGAAATATTGCAAATATGGAAAATATACTAGAATTTTGTGATGATTTATAAAAAGTTCATCACCGGTAACAGTTTAAAACTCAGCTATATCACAAGTAATAAAATAAACTATAGAAATTTATCTATGAATTAAAAAAATAGTAAATTTAATAATAGCTAATCTTTGTTATGAATATAAAAAAATATCTTTTTGGCTAAATTATTACTAATACCTGTTACAGTTTTTAGTTCTTCAATTGAAGCCCCTAGTATAGATTTAAATGATCCGAAATGTGCTAACAAAGACTTTTTACGATTAATGCCTATACCATGAATATTATCAAGAGATGAATGTAAAATTACCCTATTGCGCAATTTTCTATGGGAATTAATAGCAAAATTATGCGCTTCATCTCTTAACATCTGCAAATATTTTTTTATTGCTAGAGTTTTATCTAATGTAAATAATTTACCATGTTGATTATAAAATACTTCATTACCAGATGTTCTATTTTGTTGCTTAGCCATACATATAAAATCTATATTAAGATTCAACTCTACTAAAATTTTGTTAACTATAGATTTATGACCTCTACCTCCATCTATTATCATAAAATCTGGTAAAATCAATGATTTATCGTTTATTTTACTAAATCTTCTGCTCAACACCTGATATAACATACTATAATCATCACCCCGCACTTCTTGTTGAGAAGAATATTTAATATGAAAGACTTTATATTCTGATTTATTCAAACCATTTGAATCTGCTACTACCATAACCCCTACTGGGCAATGGCCTTGAATATGACTATTATCATATATCTCAATCCTTTTAGGAATTTTACTTAATCCAAATATTTTCTGTATTTTTATTAAATGATTTGAATATTTTTTATTATAATGCCTATGTTCCTTAAGTTTGTATTCTGCATTTAATACAGCATTTTCTATCAAATATTTCTTCTTCTTAGATTGTGATATAGAAAATATTTTAACAAATTTTCCATGAATTTGTTTTATAGTATCAATTATTAAAATTTTATTAGTAATATCTTCATTAACTAAAATTTCATCTGCAGGGATATTATTTTGGTAAAATTGTATAATAAATGACTCTAAAATATCACTAATATTGTTATCTATTATGTTAGATAAGATATATGATTTATTTCCACAATCTTGGTTATTTCTATAAATTACTACCTGTATAGATACATTATCACCTATTTCTATAATTGCTATTATATCTGTATTAAGTAAATTAACTCCCTGAAATCGAGATTCAAATTGTGTAGAATTTAAAGCTTGAATCTTATTTTTAACAATAGCTGCTTCTTCAAACTTTAGTTGATTACTTAGTAACGTCATTTGTTTAAACAATATTTTTTGTAATTTTTTATTTTTACCAAATAAAAAATTTCGTAATTGTTTTACTAATAACGAATAATCTGATTCTGAAATTTTACCTACACAAGGTGCATAACACCTGTTAATTTCGTATTGTATGCAAGGTTTTTTTCTAGAAGCAAAATATGTATCACTGCAAGGCCTTAGTTTAAATAATTTTTGTATTTCATCTAAAGTAATATCTAGAAATTTATTAGATACAAAGGGGCCAAAAAAAAATCCATCACTAAAATCTCTCCCTCTATATTTAGTCAATCTAGGAAATGCATGATTTAATGCAATCTTAATATACGGAAATGACTTATCGTCCTTAAGCAAAATATTATACTTAGGCTGAAATTGTTTAATCAATTGACTCTCAAGTAATAACGCATTTACCTCTGTATCAGTTACTCTATATTCTATAAATGCTACCTCTTTTATCATTAGATTATTTTTTATAGACAATTCTGCACTATAATTACTAATTCTATTCTTTAAATTTTTTGCCTTGCCTATATAAATGATCCTCTTACTAAGGTTCATCATCAGATAAACCCCAGGTACAGCTGGAATATTATCTATCAAAGATCTTACTAACTCCTTACCTTGCAAGCTAGAGAATTTTTTAAGTTAAACTTTAAATATCACTAACACTAGAATAACATAAATTTATAATATATCACATTTAAATGATACTAATCTAAACGTAACCAATAGTGCTGAATAATTTCAGCACTATAAATAATTACAATATTTTGTTAATCCTTAATATAATTTTTAGATATATTAAGATTAAATATCTTGGTAATAGCATATGCTTCTACCACATATGCTTGACTTAATTTATACATCTGTTATATAGTATTCAGTTGTAGAGTGTTTTTGATTTTTTTATTTTTTAAAATTACATATGGAGCTGTTGAATTATTAATACAAAGATTACCAACCACTCGATTAACATAAATAAAATAGTCGCATTATAAATTGATTCTCATGATGTTATTAATAAAATATACATAAGAATTTTTATTGATGTTAAAATACGTAATTAAAAATAATGTTCTCTAACTTTAGTAGTTAATTTAGAATGGTTAAAAATGACAAAATGTGTTTATGAAATATAGTCTATTTGAAGTCATTGTTGGGATGATCGTATTGTTATTAGCTGTTGCAGCTTTCATATTTTTTTATAAAAATAGTAATATGATAAATGATAACCAAGATGGGTATGAGTTATCTG
Source organism: Rickettsia endosymbiont of Cardiosporidium cionae (assembly GCF_015476335.1). GTDB lineage: Bacteria > Pseudomonadota > Alphaproteobacteria > Rickettsiales > Rickettsiaceae > JADHZC01. The sequence goes on along the minus strand of NZ_JADAQY010000001.1, from coordinate 28,251 downwards.
CAAATTTTCAAAATATTAACGGTATTAAAATTTATAGTGATGTAAAAATTTCTGGAGTGAAAATTGGATATGTAAAAAATATTATACTTAATTCTATGTTAGGCACTGTAGAATTGGCTTTATGCATAAAAAATGATGTTTTAATACCTAATGACTCACAGGCTTCTATATTAACCAACGGAGTATTAGGAAATAAATATATCAATATTAACATCGGAAGTTCAAATATAAATTTGACTAATAACAATAAATTTGTTTTCACTCAATCTTCTATAAATTTGGAGAATATATTAGAGAAACTAATATATTCTCTAACTACCAAGAATTGATTATCATTTATCTATCGTCAGCATTCACTCAAGTTTATATGATTGTTCTAGAGACGTTGCTGATATGATATATTATCAGTAGAAGATAAAATACTTTAACATTTGCATCGACCTAAAATTAGCAATTAAACAGAAAACTGTAGGATATGAAATTAAAGGAACAATACAACACAGGGATCCAAGTAATAAAGAGGTTAATTAATGATTATGGAAAAATTTATAAAAAAAATATACTAATATCAATATTACTAATGTTAGTTGTAGCAGTATCTGCAGCTATGGTAGTAAGGCTGGTACAACCTGCTGTAGATCAACTACTACAGCCAAAACATAGTGATCTACCAAATATAGCATTAATACCAGCACTAATGCTACTACTATACCTAATTAAGGCTGTAGCTGAGTATTTTCAAACATATCTGATGAGATATACTAGCCAAGAAATACTTACAAAAATTCAGATGGATATGTATAGTCACTTATTATACACAGATCTACAATTTATACACAATACTTCACCAGGCAAACTAATCTCAGGATTCACAAATGATATAATGTTAACACGTGGTATTATATCCAACATGTTTATATTATGGTGTAAACATTTTTTAACAATACTATTATTGGTTATTATGATGTTTAATCTAGAATTTAAATTATCAATAATGGTACTAATATTATTTCCCGCCGCAATTTATCCAGTAAATAAATTAGCAATGAAATTAAGGAAGATATCCGATAATACACAAGAAATTTTGAGCAATTATACAAAAAAATTAGATGAAACATTTTATTCAATTAAATTAATTAAATCATTTGTAGCAGAATCTTTAGAAATAGGGAGAGCTCAAAAAATCTCAGAAGAGATTTTATTTTTTTATAAAAAAGCAGCAAAATTCGAATCAATAACGTCACCTATTATGGAAATGCTTCTTGGTATAACAATAGCACTAATATTGTTATATGGAGGAATCATGATTAGTGATAACAAAACAACTGCAGGATCTTTAGTATCATTCATAGCGGCATTAGTATCAGTATATAGACCTTTTAAATCTTTATTATCACTAAACATGAGCTTACAAGAAGCAATTGCTGCTTCAAATAGAATTTTTAAAATTCTAGATAGTAAAACCTTAATACAAGATAAAATTGGTGCCATAGACATAAAATTAGATAATGCTGTTATTAAATTCTTGAATGTATCATTTATGGTAGGCAAAAAAAATATTATAAATAATCTAGATTTAACATTTTATCCTGGTAAAGTATACGCAATATCTGGCAAATCCGGGAGTGGTAAAACATCAATATCAAATCTTCTACTAAGATTCTATGATGTAAATGATGGAGAAATACTACTTGGAGGATATAATATACAATCAGTATCACTAAAAAGTATACGTAGTCAGATAGATCTACTTACACAAGAAAGTATATTGCTAGATGATTCTATAATCAATAATATAACTTATGGACAATCCAATAAAAACTATAATGAGATTATACGAGTAGCAAAATACGCTCATGTTTATGAATTTCTTGACAATACTAAAACTGACCATAATAATAATTTGGTAGGTAATAAAGGATTTAAACTATCAGGTGGCCAAAAACAAAGAATAGCGATTGCCAGATCATTATTACGTAACGCTCCAATATTGATAATGGATGAATCTACAAATGCCTTAGATATTGAAGCTGAAAGAACTATATTGGATTCAATAATGAAGTTAAGAAAAGGTAAAACTACTATAATAATTAATCATAGATTATTAAGTATAATACATATAGTAGATCAAATAATGCTTATAAAGTCAGGAAGATTAGTTGCTCAAGGTTCCCATGAAGAATTAATAGTAAATAATCTAGAATATAAAAGATTATTCGATAAATCATTAAAGTCAAAGTAACTGAATAAAATAGGTCAGTAATCAGATATTGATATTGTTATTATTGACTTTTCATTATAAAATGTTTAGAATTTTGCTTCTTGATTTATAAATATTATTAACAAATATTACTAAACAACTAAAATAAACCAGAGTGGTAAACATATGATTTTTATCACAATTAAAAATTAAATAAATATTAAATTAATAGTCAAAGAATATGGATAAAATAATTAACACAATATACGCTGAAGATACAATACCTCTAGAAACAGTCAATGAAACTACTGCTGCTATTACAGAAACGGCTTCTTCAGTAGGAAGTTCAACAACCACAGGGGGGATATTAAGTAATATAGGACAATTTGTACCTATGATACTTATAGTGTTAGTATTTTATTTTTTCCTGATTGTTCCACAAAATAAAAGAAAAAAACAACAGGAAGCAATGATTAAAAATCTCAAAAAAGGTGAAGAAGTGTTGACAAGTTCAGGTTTATTTGGTTCTATTAGCAAAATTAATGATATAGACGACTTTGTATTTATAGAAATATCCAAGGATGTAGAAATTAAGATCTTAAAATCTAATATATTATCAGTAGTAAATAAAAATAATTCCTCAACTCCTGTAACAGAAAAAAAAAATAAAAAAAATTAATTACATGCATATAAATATATATAAATTAGTATATGATATCTGATATAGCAAAGTAATGAGCATGCCGGTGTTCGTGATTTTATTGAGAGATAGCGATAGCAATAGACTTCATGGTGCTAAGAATTTAACTGAAATAAATTAAATGTATAAAATATCTAAAATACAATTAGCATCTAGCCTGTTATTAAGTATCTTATCAATTATATGCGTTTTACCAAATTTTCTAAGTAGTAAAAACTCAAACTGGTTACCTTCTTCGAATAAAATGGTATTGGGGCTGGATTTAAGTGGAGGTATGGAAATAATTTTGAAAATTAACTTTAATAGCTATTTACAGGAGTCTTATCAGTCTTTGATGGAAGATATAAAATACTCTCTTAGAAAAAATAAAATTAAGTATTTAGATTTAAAAAGTTCAGACGCAAACATTACATTTAGGTTAAAAAATATTTCAGATTACTCAATAATAAAAAACATTATAAATACTCATAGTAATCATATCTCAATTAATATAAATGGTAACGATATAACATTATATTATAATACTGGGTATATTAAAGTATTGAAGGAACAATTAATAGAACAATCGATTGAAATTATAAGGATGAGAATTGATTATGCAGGAACAAAAGAAACTAATATACAAAAACATGGTAACGATAATATTATAATTCAAGTACCAGGTATAAATGATTCTGAACAATTAAAAAAGTTATTAGGAAAAACAGCAAGATTAACCTTTCACATAGTAGATGAAAAAACTACTATAACATCAATTGAAAATTCACTGTTGCTAGATAACTTAAAAATTGTCACTGGCTTAAATAATTCAGAAAAACTAGTAATCAAAAAACAAATTATCGTAAGTGGTAAAGATTTAAATAATGCACAACTAACATTTGATCAATATAATACACCAGTGGTAAGCTTTTCATTTAACAGCAAGGGAGCAAAAAAATTTGCTGATGTTACTTCAAATCATGTAGGAGAAAGATTAGCAATATTATTAGATAATAAATTATTAAGTGCACCTAGTATAAAACAACCTATTTTAGATGGTAACGGAATAATAACTGGCAATTTTACAATAGATACAGCCAATGAACTAGCATTATTAATTAGAGCTGGAGCGTTACCTGCTTCATTCGATACAATACAAGAAAAAATTATAGGCCCAAGTCTTGGTTCTGATTCTATAAAATCTGGAGTGAAAGCAGCAATAATAGGATTTATTTTAGTAGTGATTTTTATCTGCTGGGTATACAGAATATTTGGAGTATTAGCAAGTATTTCATTGAGTTTTACAATACTATATATATTTGCTTTATTATCAATATTACATATTACATTAACTCTCCCAGGAATAGCAGGGATAATACTTACTATAGGTATGGCAGTAGACGCAAATGTATTAATTTATGAAAAGATTAAAGAAGAATTAAAAAATAATTATTCAGTATCATATACTATTAAATTAGGTTTCGAATCTGCTGTATCAACTATTTTAGATTCAAATATAACTACAGTGATCGCTACATCTCTTTTATATATCTACGGTATAGGGCCTATCAAAGGATTTGCAGTAACATTAACTATAGGGATAGTAGCATCAATGTTTACTGCATTAATACTAAATAAATTATTGATTGATAGCTATATAAAAATCTTTAAACCTAAAAATATTAAAATATAAAAAATGACTTGATTTTGATTTCTAGATATCCATATGTTGTAATTACAGCATATTATTGCTATTTTTATTAAATAAAGGTTTATTTTAAAAGAAAATTAATGACAAAAGAAGATATAATACAGTGTGATGGAACAATACTTGAACTGTTACCTAATGCCACGTTTAAGGTAAAACTTGAAAATGATCACCAAATCATTGCTCATACTTCTGGTAAAATTAGAAAAAATCGTATACGAATTCTTGTAGGAGATAAAGTAAAGCTAGAGATGACTCTGTATGACCTTAGCAAGGGTAGAGTTATACATAGATATTAAATCTACTTATCATGATTTATATTTATTGAATTAATAAAGTGTGTTGTTATATCGTAATATTGTCCTATAACATATAATTTTAATAAAAAATAATATTAATAATAATTTTGATTGCTTAAAACTAAATGTTTAAAGGTTTAATTACAGCTTTGATCACACCATTTGCTGGCGAAGTTATAGACTACACATCCTTAAAAAAAATAATCAATTTGCAAATAGAAGCTGAAATTACTTCTATAGTTGTAGGTGGTTCTACAGGTGAAGGGAACAGCTTAAATATTGATGAATATTTAGAATTAATAAATCAAACAATTAATATCTGCAGAAACAAAATACGAATTATTCCTACTGTAAGCTCCGCTTCTACACATCAATCAGTAATCATAACTAAAAAACTATCTGACTTGCCTATAGATGCTCTAATGTGCACCGTCCCATATTACACTAGACCCTCTCCAAAAGGAATCTTAGAACATTTTCAAAATATACATGATAATACTAACTTGCCAATTATGATATATAATCATCCACAACGCACTGGTGTTGATATAGATGACGCTACAATAGTACAGCTATCAAAGTTAGAACGGGTACTAGCAATTAAAGATGCTAGTGATAATACAACTAGACCCTTACGTATAAAGCAACTATTATCAGAACATAATAAAGAATTTTACATGTTAACAGCTAATGAAGTACAAATTTTAGCTCACACTGTTAATGGAGGATCTGGATGTGTTTCTGTATTATCTAATGTTAAACCAAAATTATGTAAAACTCTTTATGAGTGCATTAAAACACAATCTAATGATATTGCTCTTAAAATTCAACAAAATTTAATGGAGTTATATGATGCACTACTCACTGAACCTAACCCTGTAGGCATCAAATATCTTGCATCTTTATACCAATTATCTAATATAGATGTCAGACTGCCTTTAGTAACTGCCTCAATAAATAACCAAAATAAAATTTTAATAGCATTCAAAAAATTAAAAAATAAAGAATCTAACATTCAAAATATACTTACTAACCAATGGTAGCTTTTTATATACATTGATTATTAACTCATACATCCATGCTCAATAACTACTTGACAGCATAACTATACTAATATAGACTTCCCTGGGATATAACTAAAGATATTTTAATATATTAGTTAGTGTGAGTGTCTATAATTGACGATTCTTTAAAAAAGTTATGAGTAAAGCTACTAAAACTATTCTAATAATCAGCCTAGTAGTCTCGGTTATAGCACTGACTATATTGATGTGTACAGAGCTTACCAAAAAACCTATGGTAGGCGAAGGTTCTTCTATACAAGAAGATGAAGAATTAATAGGAGGAATTTTTACATTAACAGATTTTAATGGAAATCAGTTTTCTACAGATCATCTGAAAGGAAAAGTAAGCTTGGTTTATTTCGGTTTCACATATTGTCCTGATATATGTCCTACTTCGTTAAATAAATTAGTATCCGTAGTTAACACTTTAAAAAAATATAATATAGACATAAATACTGTATTTGTTACAGTCGACCCTGCAAGAGATACTACATCTGCCCTCAAAGAATACTTAGGACATTATAATACAGATTTTATAGGGCTCACTGGTACAGAAGATAAAATTAAAGAAGTATCCAATATGTTCAAAGTCTATTACGCTAAAGTTCAGGATATAAATAGTACAAATAGTAGTAAAAACTATATGGTAGATCATAGTTCTTTTGTTTACGTATTAGATAAAAATGCAAAATACATTAAGTATTTTTACTATGGTAGTACCAAAGAGGATATAGTAGATTTTATTCGTTTAAATAAATAATTATTAATTAGATGAGTATTATTTTTAGAGAATAAAATTGACTTTTATTAATTAACTATATGGTAATAATTAGGTTATATTTTTTTATAAATATAATATTAAGTTGTATAATAGTTAGTGCTGTTGCTTCGAAGTTTGAGGTACATAGCATTGCAGTTGTAGATATAGAAGCAATTATAGAAAATTCAAATATAATAAAATTGCTGCATAAAAAAACTGCTAAATTGCATGAAATAATACAAAATGATATTTACCAATCTAAAGCTAGAATATTACAAATTGAGGATAAACTCTATAAACAGCGTGATACTTTGAGTGCTTCAGCATTTAATGAAAAATTATCAGAATTCAACAAAAAAAATCATATTGAACAAAAAAAAATTCAAGACAGGAAACTATCCTTAAATGAATTTTATAATAAAGCATTTAATAAAATATATAAAATTGTACTAGATGTAATTTATGAAATATCTAATACTCATAGATTCAATATTGTATTACCAAGCGGTAACGTGTTATTTTTTGATAAAAGAATGGATATTACAGAGGAAGTTATAAATATAATTAATAGCCAAAATATAGAACTAGATGACCCAGACTAGAAGTCTGTATTATACCATATGGCATAAACCTTAGTTATTTAATCACACATACTATTGTGAGCAGTTATATGTTAACTTAGTTCTTACTAAAAAATAGTTCAATAGCAGATTGCCTTTATTTCTATTAAACCTTTACTATTAATAGAATTGTTATACACTATATCATTCCTTGATAATATAGTGTAGTTAATATAACTTCTTAATCACTATTGATCATATTACTAGTTTTACATTATATGTAAAACTATATTATAAAGCATCCAACTGCTATAAACAAAGATATCTTAAAATTTCTATCACTTGCTTATTGTAAATATTTATCTACAATTAGTATATTAATAAATCTATATGTAGTACATCAGCACTACATGTAGAATATAGTAAAGAATGTGAAAGATTACTTAAGATTACTTAATAGAATTTATTTCTATGCATTACTAATAAAACACATAAACACAGCAGGCGCTATTACACTGATTATTATAGCATAAAATAAATCTATCCAAAAAAATCTTAACATTTGGATTCCTTGAAATAACATAGCAAATAATTTTAGAAATACAGATGCAAAGGTAGCTCTGGGCAATTGTTTTATGAAAGTTAAGAATATTTTTATATCTTGCTTACTAGGCAATGAATGCATTCCTATGGATATTCCTACCCATGCTGCTATAATCTGGATTGCAGGAATTAAGTCATATGAATAGTATAACCAACCAAGGCTCTTTAGAGATAAAAAACATACCACAGGAAATGTAGTCAAAACACAAAGGATCGAATTAACTATTAACGGAGCAAAGCTTATTAAAAAAGCGTCTCTGATATTTTTAGGTTGTTCATGTATTACGTATCCAACTGGATCAGAGTTCTGGAAATAACACACTTGATATACAGGTATATTTAGTATATCACAAAAAAATTTATGTGCAATTTCGTGTACTATTATTCCAGGGAATGTGAACAAAGATATTACTCTTCCTGGTATTACTATAAACATTATTTGTTCTTCTCTTTATTGACAAGGTTAACAAGATATTTTTTACATTGCACTGGAACTATATCATTTATTTCATTCCACTGATATTCTCGAAGCTCTATATTTTTTAAATACTCTATAGCAATTTCACAAGAATGCTTTTTACCAATCGCAAAATATGACTTTATCATTGCAATTTTAGCTTGCTCTGCATTTGGGGCTGTCTCTAATACTGATTGAAACAATTTAATGGATTTATCATAATTTTTATTATTATATTCTGTTTTACCTAAGTTAAAAATTTTTATAACTGATCTAGATTTAGCTATGAATACTATTGAATATAGCAAATTTCCTAATAATAGAACTGCACATATAACTACCCCTATGGGATAGTTATATCTGGGCAGTGGTGAATAATATGTCATTATATATATACGTAAATTCAAAGTAAAACTTCTACCATTAATTTATAATACTGTCAAGCAAATAACGCCGTAGTAGCCACCTAAATCTAAGTTATACTTCTCATACGAGATTTCATATTCTATATAAGGATTTATTTATAATTATTAATTTAACCTCTTTTCTACAGTCATGTAGCTAATTGATAATAATACTAATATCAAAATTATAATATAAATTTTTTTATAGAATGATTTTCTACATATATTATTTAGGTAAAAATTGTTTAAATACTGGATGATCTTTTGAGGGGGTGAGTAGCTAATATACTTCATTATTTTCGTAGAATTCCCATTTTTCTCCGCTGACTTGGATAGGGGATTCTTCTAGTACTTTTTCTATCACGGGGATTATATTTTCTAGCCATTCGTATGACTTTTCTTTCATCTTACCACTTACATATTCCTCTTCACCCCATATATGCTCTCTATCTACATTTTCACATATAAATAAATATGGGAATGGCTCCATCTTTAACACTTCCTTAGCTTGGTCTAAGATTTTATATAATTCCCATAAAAAACGACTATCAATATAATATCTTTCCTTAATAATAGATTCTGTTTCACCATTCCAATGAGCACAAAAAAACATAAAAAATTGAAACAATTTTTTATATTTTACTTTCAATTCTTTTATACCCATACCTGCTGATTCAGGCAGGTTATGCTCAGCATATACCCTTTCAAGCTCATCATATAATTCTTTGAATGTTTCGTAGCCTTCTTTTGCATCATATTCTGAAGTAGTACATTCTGTAACACAACCGCTACTTTCTAAAATCCATTCTCCAGGAAATGGTTGTAATTGATTGACTTCTCTCGCTTGAGTAATAATTGCATCCAGCTCATCTCTATCTCCCATGCAGTTTTCATTAAGTATTACATGACTAAATGCATATTCCAAGCTATCTCCATCAGCAGTAAGACTTAAAATATATGATATCTTATTATATTTTTTATAATAATATTCCATATCACTACCAGACATTTTTGCATTTACATTATTCATATTCAATTACCATACTAACATCATTAACAAAAGATTTTCTAAAATCAGGATAAGCAGTTTCTACCATGAATCTTTTGGTATCACTGCATTTACAAAATCTAACCATAAAACAATTAAATTGCCTTGTTCTAACCAACTCTCCACCTATCTTTTGAAAGGCAACTATATCAGCTAGTTCAGCTTCGTACAATCTAATTCTTATATTTAAACCAAAGCCATTTTTCATTGAATGTAACTCTATCAATTTATCATAGCCTAAATCTGATGCCCTTCTTATCAGAGAATACATATTTTCTTCTCCTACCATAACCGTTCTTATAGCACCTTCCTTTATATTTTCGGTTATAGCCCTATGTCTTGCCAATTCTTCTGCCTCCGCCACGGTTCCACTTACATGTCTATCTACATGCTCACGTTTTATGATTTCTTTATTTTTTATCACAAATGGTCTATTGGTACTCATACTCACTTCATTTAAATTCGAAAATTCACTGCTCGATTCTATTTTGTTTCCTAAATCAGTAAGTTTTGTATCAATTTCATATATACGCAATTCATTTGATGATTTTTCTATATATCTTGGATTTTTACGTTTATTTACAAGTGGCCTCAACTCCTTTCTAAGATCCAGGACTTCAGTAAGTTTAGAACAGAATTTTTTTATCAACATACTCTCAGAAGGTCCAAAAGTTTCTGGCATATATGATACGACATTGTTACGGAAGTTATCTAGTATCTTGTGATATTTTGGCACCAAATCTTTAAAAAATTTATTATTTCTTATCTTGTTGAATGTCTTTCTAAAAGCCCCCTTGTCAGCTGATTCTGCAAGTATTCTTATTTCTTCTGTGATATATTCAAATGGCGTTCTACGAACCCTATTAGAATCTAACTTTTTGTTTCCACTAGCATTGGTATTACTAGCATTGGGCTTTTCGTTAGGCTTTAGCTCAGTTTCACCAGGCTTTGTCTCTTTAGTAGACTTGTTGGCAGACTCTGACTTGGGTTTAGTATCTGACTTGGGGTTAGGATCCTTGGCCTTTTCACTGGTCTTTTTATTAGTCTCCTCAGTGTGGACCTTCTCAGTCTTAGGCTTTTCATTGGCCTTTTTAGCACTAGGCTTTTCGTTAGGATTTGTAGTAGACTCCTCAGTGCGGACCTTCTCAGTCTTAGGCTTTTCATTGCCCTTATCAGCACTAGGTTTTTCGTTAGGCTTTGTATTAGACCCATCAACAGCATCTGACTTGGGGTTAGGATCCTTGGCCTTTTCACTGGCCTTTTTAGCACGAGGCTTTTCGTTAGTCTTTAGCTCGGTTTCACCAGGCTTTGTCTTTTTAGTAGGCTTTTCAGCAGTCTTCCCAGCGGATTTCTCAGCGGATTTCTCAGCGGATTTCTCAGCATTGCTATTTTTATTAGTCTTGTTAGCAGACTCTGACTTGGGTTCTGGTTTGGATTCGGTAGTATTAGTCTTCTGCTCAGTAATTTTTGAATTTTTGTTAATATCTATATTTGATTCAGTTTTTGCCTCAGGTCTTTTAACAATTTTCTCTGTATTTGTATCATTTATAGCTTTTTTGAGTGAATCTATTTCTTGCGGAGTTAATTTCTCTTTTGTGGCTGTATCTAAGAGAACGTTATCAGGATCTATAGTTTTATTAGCATTTATTCTCTCATTTGATCTAATATCCGCATTTTTTACATTGCTATCACTACCACCACCCAACTTTTGATTTTCTTTATAAACTACATCACTCTTCTTGATTTCATGTTGTTTGATATTACTCAGGTCAACATCTGTATTATTATTCTTATTAGTTGTACTAGTTGTATTATCTGCATGGACCTTAGTATTCTTTATATTATCCGTATTTATTTTGGGATTGTTTGGATTCTTATTAGTTGTACTAGTTGTATTATCCGTATATATCAGTGCTTTCGTATATCTCCCATTCTTCTCCAGTGACTTGGATAGGGGATTCTTCTAGCACTTTTTCTATCACGGGGATTATACTTTCTAGCCATTCGTATGACTTTTCTTTCATCTTACCACTTACATAGCCCTCTTCACCCCATATATGCTCTCTATCTACATTTTCACATATAAATAAATAGGGGAATGGCTCCATCTTTAACACCTCCTTAGCTTGGTCTAAGATTTTACGTAATTTCCACATAAAGCAACTATCAGAGCAATAGCGCTTACTAATAGTAGACTCTGCTTCACCATCCCAGTGAACATAAAGGCTAGCAAAAAAATCGCCTAATTTTTTATATTTTACTTTCAATTCTTTTATACCCATACCTGCTGATTCAGGCAGGTTATGCTCAGCATATACCCTTTCAAGCTCATCATATAATTCTTTGAATCTTTTATATCCTCTATTTTCATCTTGCTCTGCTGGGGTATCTTCTGTATAGTGGCCTAAATTATCTAAAATCCATCTACCAGGAAATGGTTGTAATTGATTGACTTCTCTCGCTTGAGTAATAATAGCATCTAATTTATCTCTATCTCCTATAGAATATTCATTGAGTACGACACTATCTAATGCATACTTTACAGTATTTCCATCAGATGTATAGGTTATCAAATCAGATATTTTACTATATTTATCATCACAAATTTCTATCTCATCACCGGACATTTTGATCGCCATAATGAATTACCTCATTAATTTTATTAAATATATTTCTGTATTCAGGATAAGCAGTTTCTACCATGAATCTTTTGGTATCACTACATTTACAAAATCTAACCATAAAACAATTAAATTGCCTTGTTCTAACCAACTCTCCACCTACCTTTTTAAATGCAACTATACTATTTAGTTCAGCTTCGTACAATCTAATTCTTATATTTAAACCAAAACCCTCCTTCATTGAATGTAAGTCTATCAATTTATCATAGCCTAAATCTGATGCCCTTCTTATCAGAGAATACATATTTTCTTCTCCTACTATAACAGTTCTTATATCTCCATCTTGTAGATTTTCAGTTAGAGCCCTATGTCTTGCCAATTCTTCTGCTTCTGCCGCGGTTCCCCTTACATGTCTATCTACATGCTCACGTTTTATGATTTCTTTATTTTTTATCACAAATGGTCTATTGGTACTCATACTCACTTCATTTAAATTCGAAAATTCACTGCTCGATCCTATTTTGTTTCCTAAATCAGTAAGTTTTTTTTCGATTATAGATGCGGCATGTTCTAACTGCGTTTTATTCAATCTATTACCAAAATTAATGGCATTAGACAATGGCCTCAACTCCTCTCTAAGATCCAGAACTTCAGTAAGTTTAGAACAGAATTTTTTTATCAACATACTCTCAGAAGGTCCAAAAGTTTCTGGCATATATGAGATGACATTGTTACGGAAGTTATCTAGTATCTTGTGATATTTTGGCACAAAATCTTTAAAGATTTTATTATTTCTTATCTTTTTGAATGTCTTTCTAAAAGCCACCTTGTCAGCTGATTCTGCAAGTATTCTTATTTCTTCTGTGATATATTCAAATGGCGTTCTACGAACCCTATTAGAATCTAACTTTTTGTTTCCACTAGCATTGGTATTACTAGCATTGGGCTTTTCGTTAGGCTTTAGCTCAGTTTCACCAGGCTTTGTCTCTTTAGTAGACTTGTTGGCAGACTCTGACTTGGGTTTAGTATCTGACTTGGGGTTAGGATCCTTGGCCTTTTCACTGGTCTTTTTATTAGTCTCCTCAGTGTGGACCTTCTCAGTCTTAGGCTTTTCATTGGCCTTTTTAGCACTAGGCTTTTCGTTAGGATTTGTAGTAGACTCCTCAGTGCGGACCTTCTCAGTCTTAGGCTTTTCATTGCCCTTATCAGCACTAGGTTTTTCGTTAGGCTTTGTATTAGACCCATCAACAGCATCTGACTTGGGGTTAGGATCCTTGGCCTTTTCACTGGCCTTTTTAGCACGAGGCTTTTCGTTAGTCTTTAGCTCGGTTTCACCAGGCTTTGTCTTTTTAGTAGGCTTTTCAGCAGTCTTCCCAGCGGATTTCTCAGCGGATTTCTCAGCGGATTTCTCAGCATTGCTATTTTTATTAGTCTTGTTAGCAGACTCTGACTTGGGTTCTGGTTTGGATTCGGTAGTATTAGTCTTCTGCTCAGTAATTTTTGAATTTTTGTTAATATCTATATTTGATTCAGTTTTTGCCTCAGGTCTTTTAACAATTTTCTCTGTATTTGTATCATTTATAGCTTTTTTGAGTGAATCTATTTCTTGCGGAGTTAATTTCTCTTTTGTGGCTGTATCTAAGAGAACGTTATCAGGATCTATAGTTTTATTAGCATTTATTCTCTCATTTGATCTAATATCCGCATTTTTTACATTGCTATCACTACCACCACCCAACTTTTGATTTTCTTTATAAACTACATCACTCTTCTTGATTTCATGTTGTTTGATATTACTCAGGTCAACATCTGTATTATTATTCTTATTAGTTGTACTAGTTCTATTATCCGTATTTATCTTGGTATTGTTTGTATTCTTTATATTATCCGTATTTATCTTGGTATTGTTTGGATTCTTATTAGTCGTACTAGTTGTGTTGGTTCTAGAATCATTAAGATTCTTATTAGTTGTACTAGTTCTATTATCCGTATTTATCTTGGTATTGTTTGTATTCTTTATATTATCCGTATTTATTTTGGGATTGTCTCGTGTAGAGCTAGGATTACCCCTTGTAGAGCTAGGATTACCGCCTGTAGAACTACGATTACTAGTATCACTGATAATTTTTTTTATGCCGCTGAATAGCAATTTATTTGCTATCCCTTGAGATAATAAAGATGTAGCAGTATCATACATATTGATATTATATTTACCTAATATGCTATCTTTAGCAAACTCACTTCTTATCTCATCTCCGAACTCTCTTAAGGTATCCGGTAAAAATATTTCTACTATCCCGTCAGATACAAGTATCAATCCTCCAAGAACTTCTCTAACTACAGGTATACTTGATATAATTTCACCTAACAAGCTTCCTACCAGATGCACCGTAGTACCACCAAATATAGAAGCACTACCAATCACTTGATTCAATGTGCTTCTACTAGGGTCATTCCATAATTTTTTTCCGTCTTCAATTGCTTGATCTCTATATTTTTCCCTCTCTATATCTCCTGCAATTCTAGATTCTAGACCTGCTTCTGACTTAAACATTTCATCAGCACTCTTATTGAGTTTTTCTTGCTGCCGCTCAAGTCCTTCCCAAAAATTACTAAAAAAATTCCCGAGATTATTTAAACTAAAAATAGATTCAGGAGTATTGTCATCTAAAAATTTTCGCTCTTCTGGAGTTAGAGGATAGTCTTCGTATAATTTAAAAATTATATGATCTTTCTCTTGCTGTTCTGGTGTTATTTCCTTATCTAGCTCCAGTTTTCTTGCAATTCTTTCAAAAACTGTTTCTAACCTACCTCCAACACCCTTAACATACGCACAAGCAAGTTGCAATATCTCATTTGACGCATCTTTAATATTATTTGCAGCATTACGAAAATCACGTTTTATTCCTTCCCATGTAACAGGATATTTAGCTAATAAGGCAAGATCTTCATTATTAAGTGGATACCCTTCAGCCCTTTTTAAAGTAATCATCCATAATTGTTTTTTCTCTTCAGCCGTTGGAAGCTTTTCTTTTTCTGAAGTATCTTCTGTTATATTATTTCCAGGTTTTTCTATAGCATTATCTGTATCAGCAGAAGGTCCTTTTGGAGCAGATGTTGTATTGTTATCATTAGTTGTATTTGCTGTTGTATTGTCCTGCTCATTATTCGCATCACTACTACATATTACTTTAGATTCTTTCAGTGATTTAATCTCTTCTTCACTTAATTTTTCACCTTTAAACCATTTATTAATAGTGTTGTCTAGTTGTTCCTGTTTTGCTTTATCTTCTTTAGCGTTGGCTGCTTTAGCTTTGCCTTCATTTGCTACTTTCTTGGCTTTTGCTTGTTTTTCTAGCTCTTCTTTGGCTTTTTCTACCGCGTCTATTTTAGCCTTGCCTTCATTTGCTACTTTCTTGGCGTTGGATGCTTTTGCTTTAAGGTATTCTACGCTTTGTTCTGTTGCTTTTTCTTCTTCCTTGTGCTTAATGTCTGTTATTATAGAATCTATTAAAGCTTTACCTGTTCCAACTCCAACATCACAAAAACTATGCACAGCAGAATGCGCTACTTGGTATACCCCAGATGATATTATATTCATAATATTCGCCTTTACCGATGATAGCTTCCCTGATATAGAGATATCAGAAAAATTACGATGTATCTCTTCTATCGCTGATATGATATGCGCTTTTTTCTTGTTATATTTCCCAAAATCTATTCTTGATATCGCACTGCTTGGGTTAATCTTTTTGCTATTTTTTTCTGAATTTACATTACTAGATAATTCTTCATAACCAGATATAGCTTTTGTTACATGATTATCTAATATTAATTTATCTCCACATATTTTATATTCTTCTATAATCACTCCTTGGGTTTTCAAAATTATTACTATTTCTTCACAATCTTCTTTAGATAGCGCTCTGTTGCGCAAATATCTTACATATAATATTTCTGTTATGCTCGGTGTCCTAAAATTTTCTATCGTGCTCTCTACCAAATTTGCTAGTTGGGTTCTTAATTTATTTGCTTTGCCCAATTTTACAGCTCCTGAAACTACTGCAAAGCCTCCTGATATAGCAGCCTGTGCACCTATAGACTTTATAGTTGCCTTATGGGCATCTAACTGTGCATTTTTCAATTTACCAGCACTTTCTGCTAAGTTACTTGCTTCACTTGATAATTCATTTACTTGTGTTTTGTTAATTCCTTTTGCTTTATCAATTGATTCATATGTTCCTCCTATTGCACTTTCAGATTGTTTAATTCCATCATTTATGTTTCTTACATTTTGATTCTTTGCTTCTAAACCTAAATATTTATTAGACACAGCAGAAGCTGCAGCCTGCCCTAGCTGCATTAATGTACTGAATATTCTATTATCTTTCAGCTTTCTTTGTAATGATTTACCGATAGCTTTTTCAAAATTATTACTTCTATAGATATTATCTATTGCTATTATCAATTTTAATTTCTGATTGACCGACTCTTTATCAAGTATCAACTCTACATTATGAATTGCTTCTTCTACTTTATCCTCAACTACATCATCAAAACCATGAGAAATAATATCCTTTACCTTACCTTGAACAAAAGACACCACCTGATCTTGTACTACAGTTTTTATTACCCCTTTAAGTGCCTCTTTTGCTAGTTCGCCTGCCGTTTTTTCTATTAACTGACCTGCTGCAGCTTTTACCCCTTCATTTACTACCGCTTTTGCTCCTTCACTCAGTGAAACCTTTATTCCTTCACTTGCTGCGGCTTTTGCTCCTTCACTTGTTACAGCTTTTACTCCTTCACTTGCTAATGTCCCAGCTACAGACTTTATACCACCAAATAAGTTTTTTGCTTTATCCCAACCTTCTGATAACCAAGTTTTAAAATTTCCAAAAAACTCTTTTATTTTATCCACTCCCATTAATATGCCATTTATAGCCAAGGTAATCCCCTTAGATATTAGCCACCCCCCCCATTTAATATCTATCTTACCTGCAAAAGCTCTGATCGCTTGCCATGCATCTTGCAATCCAGATGTTATAAATGCTATCCCTGCTAAGGTACTAGTCCCCCATGTACCCAGTGCTAGCAATGTTCCGATTGCAATTTGTGCTATGCTGAGAATAGCCATGCCTATAGCACTCCAAAAATTTCTTTTAGGCCTTCTGCTTCCTACTTCAAATATTCTCCTAACACCAAATCTCTCTAATTCTTCTATATCATTTGTTTTATTATTATCATTTGTTTTATTATTATCATTTACTACTTCTGATAACCTACTAACACTTGCTACATTAATAATAGATTTGGCACTAGCAGTTCGCTTTTCATCTTTTTTTGATATTTCTTGAATCTTTTCTAAATTATTATCAATCTTTTTAATATATTCTTGCAGTATAAATATCTTGCTATCCATTTGAGTGGATATATCATTTCTATCTAATGATGTGTCACTCAACACAGTTTTTGTATATTCAAATTGAGGTATTACAACAGCTTCTATCTGTTTTTTCGATTCTACTAAATTCATAAAAGCATCAGAAACCAATTCACTATCATTTTTTCTGTTGGTGTCATTCTGATTTAACTGTAAATATGCTAAATTGTAATGCGCAGCAAAGCTGAAGTTACTGTCAAGATCTATTGCCTTTTCTAGTAATTCATTTTTCTTAGTAGTAATAGGGGAAAAACTTATTCCCACTAAAAGTGAAGGATTAACTAATATATCATTTATATTTTTGACTAAAATTTCCGACTTGAATGTTGCAAAAGATTTTTCTATTGCGATTCCTATCTCGGTTTGAAATTTTTTTCTGTAAGGTCTGTAATCTTTCTCGTCATATATTACGATTTCTCTTTCTAACTCTTGCTCCTTTTCACTCCCGGATATATCACTTAAATCTTCTAGACTATTTTCTACTTCAAATTCGCTGTCATAACTATTAGTAATATCTACAAAACTAGATTTTAACCATAAACCCCATGATTCTTCAACTTGCTGTAATATATAATAATTATCACTGCGTTTCTTTACTTGCTTATATATTGTATTATTAAAATTGTTAAATAATTTATCCTTAAATTCTATTTCTAATAAAGTTTTATTTTTGATTCCTCTTAATCTTGAAGCTTCTTTTTGATCCCTGTTATATCTTAAGATGTCTATTGATAATTCACTATCTTTGGATATTTCCCCGCATTTTATCAATGGGTCTAGATTGCTACGTTCTCTTAACAGATTCAGTATAAGCTGGCCAGTCCCAGGCTGCCCTTGTCTAGATGTACGACCGAAAGCTTGCTGTTCTACTCGTAAATTAACAGGTAAATATCCAATAATTACATGCAAACCACCTGCAGATTCTACTCTATTCGATATCTTTATATCTGTTCCTCTACCTGCTAGATTTGTTGCTATAACTAAATCACCAGAATCTGCTTCAAGGCTGGTTTCTTCATATTCATTATCACTTCTGGCATATAAAGATATCTTACCTTTATATGTATCCTCAAGTAGTTTATGCAAATTGCTAGTATCATTAATAGTTTGCAATATTATTAATGTCGCTCTTCCTTTCTTATATTCAAATATAGCAGCACTTGCTATATTAAATAACCACTCCTTCCTATTTTGGCTTAGTACTGGAGGTAGTTCTATAAATTGCTTTTCTTTAAATCTTGGAATATTTAGTGTATCTATATTATAGGTCTTCTTTAATAATTCTTTAGAACTATCACTACCTAAAGTTCCTGTCATACCATATATGGATTTACCGTATTTTTTAAAATAACTTACATTCGATATAAATGATGTCGATATTGATATCGGTGTAACAGAAACTCTATGCTTCACTTGTAAAAATTGATGCAGACCATTCTCCCAATGCATATTATTTTGTACTATTCCAGTATTTTCATAATCTACTGGTACTATCATCCTAGCTTTGGTTACCGGATCTTCTATGATTAAATAATCCCTACCTTCATCCATAAAATATGCCTTAAATAAGCTAGAAACCCAATCTTCTATCTGAGACTCTACAAACATCCTAAGATGACTAGGGATCACTATCGTTAGAGCTTCCTGTTCACCTTTATACGATAGTAAACTCTTTATATAATTTACCATGTGATCCTTTACTGCACTTTCTACTGCCTTATCAAAAACTAAGTTATTTTCTTCCATTTGGCACAACAATAACTTGTAGTGAGATGAAATAGCTGCAAAAAGAGGGGTCAGATATTCAGTAGATGGGATAGGTGTCGATAATTTCGCTATCTTTCCTGCTTCTTCAATTAGCATACTATCTACTTCATCAACTAAAACTACATCAAATTTTCTACCATCTCTAGTAACTGTACCCTTATATTCCTCCCTTAAAATATCATACTGAAATAATGATACATCACTATATATTATCTGGTTTTGATAACATAATTTATACTCCTCTTCACTGACAACATTATTTGCGTTATAAACACATCTCAAATCGAATAAATCAAATAATTTTTTAGAAGATTCACTATCCCTTTTTGCTAAAACACTAGAACTTGTAACTACATCTACATTCTTACCTTGCAATGCCATAATTATTGCTAACATAGCAGTAATTAATGATTTACCTTCACCTGTATGTATTTCAAGTAATCTTCCAGAATCTTTTGCATATATTACAGATATTATGGACAATAATTGAGTGGTACGTATCTCTTGAGAGTTTATTAAAATATTTGCAGTTTTTAATACTGATAATACTTCATCCATGTGATCATATACTAAATCACTCTTATTTTTGACAATCACAGACCATGACTGAATTTCAGATATAGACCAATTTAATATTTTTTTATCAGTATTAGATAATATAAATGAATAACCATTGAATTTTTTTTCTATTAATAACAGCTTCTCTTCGTATTCTTTGCTCAATGATTCTATGTTAGGATTATCTTTAATATTAATTTCTTTAAAATTCTTTAGTAATGCTTCTATATCTAAACTTGAGGACCCACGTAATTTATTATTATTAAAAATTTGATTTATCTTATCTAGCCATATCTCAGAATCATAATTATTAAATACATCAACTACATTCACACCATCCACCTCACTTAAAGATGCTTCTATGGCATATTGATTTATCAATCTTATAGATTCAGTAAATCTTATTAAATCTATTCTATGCCACCTATCTTGGACCTTATTATTTTCTCTTGCTAAAAAATTAGATAGTCCAACAACCCAATCTTTACATTTTAATAGAATATCGCATTCATATTTTAGATCTTTTACAATATCTTCATGGATACGAAATTCTAAATTATTTAATACAGGCAATAGCTTAGTCAATAAATCTTGGACATTTTTTTTTAAATCTTGCTCTTTGGTACTAATAGCTACTTTACCGTAGCCTTTACAACATAACAGTGCCAAGCTTGTTTGTGTATTAACAGATGATTCCATTTTTAGTAGATTCATTATTAGCTGAGAACCATAATTATTTGATTCTACTAAAGAATTCAGTAGCATTATTGCTTGCTTATATTCCTCTAAATCTAATTTTTTACTAAAAATTAAATTTGATATATTTTCTGCTATACTAAAATCTAAATATCTTTTACTTTTAAAAACAATATTAATGATTTCTAATATTTCTTTCTTTAATAAAGCTCCCTCATCTGAAAGAATATCATTCAAAAATTTAAGCAGATTTGAAGATATAACTAATTCACTATCTTTTATTAGTGCATCTTTAATATCTCGTATTACATCTTTTTTGTCTTTTTCTTTATTTAATATAATAACTTCTTCTATAAACAGTAGTTTCTTTATACTGTTTTGGGATTCATTACTTAATGATCCACAATTATTACTAAGATGCGATATTACATGGTAGAAATTTTTACTAGCAGATGTATATTCTATAACCCTTTTTATAGCAATCTCTGATAAACTAAAACTGCTAATAATATTATTTAATAAATTAAAGCACTCCTCTGAGTGATAATTTAATTTCAGTAGTGAATTTAACAAATCTTCATCAAAATCTGGAGATATGTTTGAAATTAGAATATTAACTATTTCAGTATTTATGCCTAGCAATTTTAAATCATTTTCATGATATATTATATTTCCTGATGATCTACTGCATATCATGTAATATATTTCATTACTAATAGTCGAACTTATTTCTTTGTCAGCAAAGGCATTAGACAAAAAATTTTTTATTACTAATAATGCATATTCTCTAATGTTTATTGATTTATTATATGTACCTATACTACATAATTTTTTGATTATACCTTCAGAAAATAAATGTACCTTATTAGTGTTTGTTATACATGCATTCAATGCCTTTAAAATATTATGATTCTCTAACAATTTAGTTTTTGATAATTGATTAAAGACTGTTATGATCCTTTCAGAATCTAAACCTACACCTAAGCTAAAACAATAATTTATAATATTCCATACCACAGCATTATTAAAATTATCTTCACCTACCAATCGAATCATGATTTCGTATAATGATTCAATATTATCTTTAGCAATTCCTTCTTTAGTTTCTAATAGCGTTTTTTCTACTAGATCTAAAATTAGAGATAATTCCTTAGGTAATAACTCTGAATTAGATATAGCAGATTTATCAATCTTATTTAGAATATTGTATAATCTATCAAGCAATTTTGAAAATCCTGCACTGCTATCAAATGATAACTTATTTACGATTTCTAATATCAAAACTCTTGATTCCTCATATACAGATTCATCTAAAACTATAGATAGAAATTCTTTTTCAAAACCCTTAAATGATACCTTGTCTTGTAAAATAGAAATATTACTAACAATACTTAATATCGTTGATAATATTCCATCTATTAGGTAAGAATTAGCTTCTGAATCAACACAAGTTTTTGCTATATTGACTATTAAACATTCAATATGATCAATAGATAATTCCCTGCTTAGATTTAATTTCAGATATTTAGTAATTACATTAAGTATGTCATCCTGCAGCAGCGCATTAGATTCTTCATTTAAATGATAATTTTCTAATCTCGATAATAAATTCTCGAATACTAAAATTGTGATTTTCGATTTTTTAATTATTACTTCATTATTAGACATGAAATCTATGATATCATCCCATATCGCTTCATATTTTTTATCTATTAGGGAATCCTCTAATAAAGCCATGCTCAGGTGATTCAGTATCTTAGATTCACCAAAGCTACCTATCTTTGATAATAAAATATCTATACTGCTATAGCTGGCTTTTTTATCCTGTAACTCGTTTAGATATTTTTCTTCTCCCGCTTTTTCATATATTTTATAAATTAATAGCTGATTGCTTCTTAATGTTTCTATATCTTGAGATTGTAACGCTTCTAGCTTTTTTATAATTGTTTCCCTATTCAGTTCCTCTATAGCTAAATCAGATAAAATTTTTAAGGTCTCTATTACATAAATTTTGCTATCCTCATTAATATCTGTTTGTTTATAATGCAGATCTAACAACTCTAAATTAATTTTATTTTCTTTATCTCTAGATAACTTCTTATTCATTACAACTAACATATATTGTTGTAACTCTTTACTTATTTCTATCCCTAGAGGGTTATTATATATCGCTATCGCTGTAGTATTTGACAATTTCTTTATGATAAGGCTGGCTCTCACTTTATCTTTATTTTCTACAGGGGTTATTATAATCTTTGATTCTGATATTACAGATCTGATTTCAACCTCAAGAAAACTGGATTGAGAACTTAAATTAGAAAAATATTTATAACTTTTATCTTCCATCTTGCCATCAAGCACAGATTCCATAAAATGATCGCTATAATAACGCTTTTTTAGTTCATCTTTATACTGATTCAAATATTTCAATCTTTGATAATCGATATTTTTTAATATCTGATCCTCAGATATTTTAGTATCACTCAAAGGATCAATCTGTATCTCTATTTTCTCCTTTTCTTTTGTAGCAAAGTCTGTTCTACAATTTGATGACTCATTAGATGCAGAATTTTGACTTCTTTGTATGAATTTTGTTGTTCTAAATGAGTAAACCTGATCTTTTCTACTACTAGTACTAGAACCATTGGTAAATTTATTAGGTGCAAAATTATTATTTTGACTTATAAATTCTACATTAGATGCACTGGATAGATCACGATCTAACCTGACTCCAATTTTTTTTTCAGAAATATCTGAGTCATCATAATCTGATACTAATACTTGCTCTTGTTTAGAGCTAATAAATTCCTCTCTAAAAATAGGGGGATTATTATTTCTGATATTAGCTTTATCAGTAACCTTGCTATCACTCCTGTCGCTGCTAACATTGATATAACTAGATTCACTTAAATCGTCACTA
This sequence comes from Rickettsia endosymbiont of Cardiosporidium cionae, assembly GCF_015476335.1. Lineage (GTDB taxonomy): Bacteria > Pseudomonadota > Alphaproteobacteria > Rickettsiales > Rickettsiaceae > JADHZC01. The sequence goes on along the minus strand of NZ_JADAQY010000001.1, from coordinate 4,467 downwards.
ATTACTACATACTCCCCGTTATTAACACTATTGTTAGATCGCAAATCACTGTTATTTTGGTATTTGCTATTCTCATTTCTTATGAAATCCTGATTTTTTTCTATATGACTAAAGGAGTTTTTTTCTTTATTGTAACTCTTTTTACTAACCTCGCTAGTAGCACTCGATACCTCAGTTATAGGCATTATATTTTACCTCTTATTTTTTTATTAGCTAATACAACTAATATCGCTACCTACTGTAGTTTGAAAATCACCTGAAATACATGATTGATTAGTTTCATATTCATTCAAAAACTCTATTATTTCTTGCTTGCCTACACGTTCTCCATGCAACCTTAGCATATCTACTGCAACTTGATTATCATTCTTCTTTATACTATTTATAATATAATTCATATCACATCTATCAGATGTTATTATTTTATCCAAAAATTTTTCTCGATAATTACCACCACTGTGAACACTCAAATATTCAACCAAAGTTTCAATCTTTCCTCTTAAATATTTATTTTGTAGCTTACAATAACTCGGCTCTACACCGTAATCTGATATCGCTAAATCAAATAGAACTTCATCATTCTTTTGTATAGCTTTATATAAAAATCCATTTTTACTAAAACCAACTTCATGAATATACGATCTAATATATTCAGACGTATCATCTTTATAGCTATCTTCATTCTTTTTATAAAAATAAAATATTTTAGCCCTCTCATTTAAGCTACAATTATCTATAAATTCTTTTATCTCATTTTTACTCTCTTCCTTCATTAATTCCAAACTCATCTGAGTCTCATTTATATCTGATATTAATATATCCAACTGCTCATTCATATCAGATACTCTAGATTCAATCTCACTAATCTCAGAGTTGATTTTATTTATATCTCGATCTAATTTTTGATTCTCAGACTTTAACTTATCTATCTCATCCTTCGCAGCATCCACAGCTTCATTATATTTATTAACCGCAGCATCAATCTCAGCTTCCAGATCCTTCTTTAAATGAAATTTATTATATCTTAATACGCATTTTTTCTTCGAGCCAAAAATAATAAAACTCCTGCTACCACGATAATGAACTTCACCCAACTCTTGACTAAAACACTCAAGTTTCGATTCTGATATGCTATTATCCTTAGCAATCATACTAATCTCTGATTGTATCTTCTCATAGATTATCTTCAAATTAGATAATCTCTTCTGTAAATTCTTTTCAGTATCTTGCATATTACAGAGTTATCCTACATCACAAACTAATCATCAATAATATCAGAGCTAGTGCTATCTCCTCCTATATCACCCAGTATTGTTGCATTATCTATTATCGTCATATCCCCAGGATCTGACTCTTCATATGCTGCATGCTTTAATTTGCTTTTATGATCAAGTCGAGATTCTTCAAAATCTTCTGCCTGTTTCCTCAAAAATTCCCCCATCTTTTCCGCATCTTCTTTCTCTTTTGCCTTGGCTTCTTCTTCCTGTCTTTTATTTTCTGCTTCTTTTCTCGCGCGGGCTGCTTCCGCTTCTTTTGCTTTCTTTGCTGCTTCTTCTCTAGCATGGGCAGCCTCAACCTCTTTTGCTTGCCTTTCCATCTCTCTTATTCTTTCTGCATTCTCTCTTTCCATCCTAGCTCTATAGCTGTTATCACGCCTGATTTCTTCTTCTCTCTCCCTTGCAGCTTCTCTTTCTCTCATACTAGAACGCTTTTCTGCATCTACTACTGCAATTGTACTAGCTGCTACCGTACCGGCAACCACAGCAGCAGTAGCTCCACCAGCTGCAGCTCCACCCATTGCTGCAACTACAGGAATTGCTAATAATGGTCCCATATTCACCTCACTATTTTTTTTAATTAAAAGAAATAACATATATTAATTAAACTATAGGATGTAACTAATATATGCCCAGCATTCTATTTTAAGTTGATTCAATATTATAGAAATTATCCTTGAGTGAAGAGATCTTTTTATTATAAGTTGTATTTATAACACTAATATGAACTTTAACCTTAAGATATTGCTATTAACTACAATCAATAAACACTAAATTTTATAATTGCACTACCAAAAATTTTATGTATCTTCGCTCATTAAGTAATTAAGGATTTTATAGTAGAAATATCTGCAACTAAATCAAATGATTTCAATGAAGTTAATAGAGTTACTAATCGAGAATATTAAGATACTATACAGTATTATTTTTTAATGCAGATGTAGAGTATTATAATATTAATTAAACCAATAATACAAATATGCTGTAGTAAAAAATAAATTGCTAAATATATTGTTACAAAGCCACATTTATTAATATATTATTTAAATACCGTTAAAATCCTATTGTAGTGGATATTAAAATAATAGATAANTCTACNNNTTAAGNTTACTAATAAAAGNNGAAATAATATNGTAGAATCAGTTAAAATCCCATTAGAGTTTGCAGATAAATCAATAATAATAGTATTTATTGGTATAATCTGCTGGACAGGNCTNAAGAATATCTTCACAGTTAAGACATTTAAATTCTTCGCTCTTGGNAATAGAAATTTTTCTACAGGAGCGCTAGTNGCAACTATTGTNGCTACATANATGAGTGGGAGTGGGTTTTCATTNGAATNTCAGNNATNTNTATAAAGNATNNCNNNNATNATNTTNATNACNGTTTNNNNCNCTTATNNCNCTCTAATCATATTNGCATTTTTCATAGTNCCAAGGATGCAGGATTTTTTAGGCAATATATCAATAGCTGAANCTNTTNGTAANATTTATGGACAAACAANAAGATATNTTATATCTATTNCAAGNATCATANGNTCTGTNGGNGTNATTGCNGTACAATTTAAAGTTTTTGGTAAAATATTTGAATATTTNACAGGTAANAANCCANNATTTTCTTTNNTATTTGCNGCTTCATTAGTAACATTATATTCTGCTGTAGGAGGAATAAAATCAGTGGTATATACNGATATNATACAATTTCTTACNTTNTCAATATCTATNATNATTATTGGATTAATTATGTTTCANTTNGCTGGAGGTAGTACAAATTATTTTTCAAAATTGCTACAATATCCAAAATTTAATTTAAGTGAAATATTTACTATTGANAATACCTCATTTTGGAATATGATAAATNTGATGTTATTTTTTTTCATAAGGGNTNTNTTATCNCCNACTATNGCTCANAGAATTTTAATGGCAAGCAACTTAATTAAAATACGCAGTGCNNTTTTGATTTCAGCTATTNNNTTGNTTATTGGTTTGTGTCTAATAGCTATTATACCNACNTCNTTGTTTATTATTAATCCTGAATTAAATNNTAAAGAACTAATACCTGAAATAGTAAATAAATANTCAATTTTTTCNGGAATAGCAGGNATATTAATAATAGGGGTATTNGCAATGTCAATGTCTACAGCTGATTCTCATATAAATACTGCANCAGTAACTTTTGCTAATGATTTATGGCCTAGTAAAAATCCTGTGCATCAGTTATATGCAGCTAAATCTTTTTCATTTTTTNTAGGTTTATTAGGANTANGATTGCTTTNNNNGAGAGTAATTTATTAGAAAATTATTNTANNANNTNNAGGNTTNTATANAGCTATGGTAATNCCAGTATTATTACTAACAATATTCGGATTCAGGACAGATAAGTCAGTTATATTAACATCGATGGGGGCAGGATTTGCTTTTATAATATTGTTTAGAGTATATTTACCTAAAACTGAACCATCAGTTATAGTAGCTATAATTACCACATCGTTAATTTTAGGATTTCACTATCTGATATGTAAAGAAGGGGGCTTCATANTCAGAGCAAAAGCAGATTCATATTTAGTATTTTTAAGAAAGGAAAGAAANAATAACTTCAAAGAGTTGAGGAGTTTTTTATTTGATGTTATNTCTGGTGAATATTTTCAGGCAAATCTGGAGAGATACGAGATAAGATTCACTGTATTNGGATTTTTCTCAATATTGTCGACATTAGCTATAATNTATGGTCACCATATTAACTTCAACTCATCCCTGCAGATATCAATATATATAANGATGATAGCAATATCAGTAGCGTCACTACTTTCNACNATGCTGCCCTACAGAGATGACTTTTTAGATAGCAAGATAACATTGGTCCTNTGGTATGTCTCGATATTCTTAATGTTAGGAGTNTTCAACACATTTTTTGTAATGATAACNAANCATAGCTTGATATCATTTGCAGTATTTGCGACCAATATATTTATCATGGCCTACTTAGTAGGCTGGAAGATGACGATATTGATGAATATTGTAGGATATTGGGTAGCCAAATTCTTATATCAGCTCTATGCTGTGGTGCATGAGGTAGCAGATGAAAATATATCTGCAAGATTCGTATATGCATATTTATTAGCAATGCTTGCATCATCCGTTATGATGTTGTTTAAACCAAAGGAAGAAGCATTGGATATCACATCGGATTA